>JAGQWR010000025.1 GCA_020437105.1 Saprospiraceae bacterium | reverse complement strand
ATATACCACATTAAATACCGGTCAGTATATTTTAATTAAAAACAAATTTCAATCAATACCCCAAACACAAAACCCGAAAGCGTTTAACTACAGGGAATATCTTTCTAAACAAGGAATACACCACCAGGCATTTCTTCGTCAAGGTGAGTACAAATCAGTAGCATTAAGGGTAAATGAAAATGGAAACAAGCTGGAGTATTTCCGACGATTACTTATCAATCAATTTCGAACCGGATTTATCAATACAGACCATTTCAGCATTTTATCAGCCATGGTATTAGGGTTCAGGGAAGACATGAATCCTCAGATACGAGATCAATTTGCAACTACCGGATTAATGCATATTTTAGCCGTATCCGGATTACATATTGGCATTATATACTTGATCCTTTCTTTTTTAATAAGCCGCTGGAAAACAGCCAACAGGCTTATAAGAAACACACAGTTTATCGTTATTTTAATCGGCATTTGGGGGTATATACTATTAACAGGAGCGCCTCCTTCTGCTGTTCGGGCAGGAATCTTATGCACCTTTATTTTAATAGCCAAGTCCCTTCTACGGCGGAGCAATATTTACAACAGCCTTGCCGGAGCTGCTTTACTTTTACTTTTATACAACCCTAATTTATTATACGACATCGGGTTTCAGCTTTCATTCTCCGCAGTTTGGGGGATTATATATTTCCAGGAAATCATTTTTAATTGGTGGGCTCCAAATTCACATTTAGGGCATTATACATGGAAACTCACCAGTACTTCAATTGCAGCACAAATAGCTACGACACCACTATGCATTTATTACTTTCACCAGCTCCCTGTTTATTTTTGGTTATCCGGATTAATCGGACTGCCACTCGCACCTATAATATTAGGTACTGGTATATTGTTTTTAATTACCAGTTTCATTTATACACCTTTGGGTAAATTACTGCAACTAATAATAAATTACACACTAGATGTATTATTCAAATCAATTGAAATAATATCTTCATTACCCGGAAATGAACTGGGAAAAGAATTATATTTTAATCAATTAGAATTTACATATATACTAGGGATACTTCTTTTTTTAATACTATTTAATGAGACAAAAAATAAAACCTGGATTAAACTTTCTTTTTTGATCACCCTGCTAATCATTGGCAATGATTCAACAAAAGATCAGGGTACAATTATTACCTTTTATTCTTCAAAAGAAAATATTCATATAGATATTTTCAAGAAAGCGGGTCCTGTGTATATTGGATCCGATTCAATCCCGGATAATCAGGAATCATATTATACCTATTCAGGATGGCGGGCATTCCATCAAACCAGGTCAAGGGATGTTAATCGGGTTTCTATAGACAGCAGCTACTCCGATTCGGAGTTCCTCTTCTATAAGCGCCATGGTCTCCTGCCTGAATTGAGTTTTGTACTTCTAAATCAAAAGCAAAACAATCAGGAGCTAACACACATCGATTCAGATATTTTATTTCTTTTTGGCAAGGAGCTGTATCCAGCTGATCTGGCTATAGAAAAACTACCAGAGGTACTCATACTAGATCGGTCATTAAAAGCAAAGCAAGCCCAAATTTGGGAGGAATGGGCTACAGAATACAATATCCCTTATCGGAATATCTTCTCAGAAGGGGCGGTCTGGCTCGATATCCAGGAAAATCAACGAAAACTCTGCACCCAGCAATCGGAAGTCCTGTTTTGAAAACTGCTTTTATGCAGCTTATTAACAAGAAAAAGTGTCAAAAAATAGAGAGTTCAAATGTTTTTCAAAACAAAAGCGTGGTTTTCAACATAGTTTTCCACAAATATTATCGTATAGTGCTAAAAATAAAATTTAAGGTGGCGTCGTAGTCCCCAAAAAGCAAGGGACTTAGCCCCTTATTCCTCAAGTATTACTTTAGGTGCGATGTTTGTTTACCAAACCCAGGTAATCAAATCTACCTATCCCGATTCATTATAAAACAATGATAATCAAGTACTTAAATACAACCTAAGCAATAGCACCCCGGCTTGCCTGGTTCCCGCTTCTAAATTGATATAAGAGATATAGTACAATACTCAATAAGATTAATGCTCCTCCCTGGTGAAACACCCCGTAATTCACAGGTATCCGTCCAAAACTGTTTATAACTGTTAGAACACCTAGTAAAAACTGTATTATCAACATACTTATTAACAATACATTGCCTTTTTTAAGTAAATCCGAAGCCATTGACTTTCGGATCCGCAAAAACAAGATTGTACCCAGGATAATTAGTAAATAAGCTGTTAGGCGGTGAATTACCTGAACCCAGGCTTTAAGGAAAATACTAGGTTCATAATCAATAAAGTTCTGAACATTCACCCCCTGGGTATTGGTAAGGGCTCCCCATAGTCTATCTCCCTGCACAAACAGGGGAAAATAAGGATGTATCACTCCGGCCCGCATCCCTGCCATTAATCCACCAAAAAGGATTTGAACAAAAAGCACAAAAAGAAAAAGGCGGGTCAGGCTTTTCAGTTTCACAAAATCACTATCGACAGAAAAAGGTTGCCGACTCATAAACCAGGTCCAACACATATACCCGAAAAGCGTGGTCGCCAGGGCCAGGTGTACAATCAGTTTATAGGCACTTACCCAGGTACGATTATCGTCGTTCAATCCACTTTTTACCATGATCCATCCGAAAGTAGCCGTCAGCGATGCCAACAGAATAACGATACCCAATCTGCGTACCAACCACTTGGGCATCCATTTTTTCCAAAGGAAGAACAGGAAGGGCAACAAAAAGACCATGCCGATGGTACGTGCCCATAGCCGGTGAAAGTATTCCCAAAAGTAGATGACCTTAAACTCGCTAAGGGTCATATCAGCGTGCAGGCTCTCAAATTGTTTCTTCGCTGCCGATTGGTACATTTCGAAGGCGATCGTCCAATCAGCCTCATTCATGGGCGGCAAGGTCCCCTGGATAACCGACCACTCGGTAATTGACAATCCCGAATCCGTCAATCGGGTAACTCCCCCAATAATGACCTGAAAGAAGACCATGATAAGTCCGATCAGTAACCAGATTCGAACTGGTCTGGGGAGGGGAGTAACTGAATGATTCATTTTATGCGAATTTTACGTAAAGGTAGAAATACCAAAGCTCGAATTGGCTCCGGGACCGATGATTTTTAAGCTTGGGCGATTGGTGATATTATATGATTAGTTTTATATTATTTTAAATTCTCTTATCATCATTAGGGCTGTGAATTCGTGCATAAAAAAGTAGCCGGCTTTTTGGTAAAGTCGTTATCCAGATTTTCTATGGCACTTTCCACAACTTACCAACGTTTAAAAAGCAGGGATTCCAAGAATACCCGGCAGTTTTGAACAAGCTGTGGGAAGTGAGTTAACGGAATAAATAGTTGCCAAACAGAAACTCATAACCCCATTAAAAATGTTAGTACCATTGGTACTTATCCACCACGTATAACCTTTTCCACAGAAGATGCAGTTCCGCATCCACCCCATTGGGGAAAAGGGTGGATAACCTACCCTGCTTTACACATGCTTGTTAACAATTAAGGTGGAAAACGAATTGCGCTAACAGCTTGATTTTTATATTTTTATGACAATAGCAAAAAAGGGGTGTTGGTAAATAATTAGGCCTTTTTCTCATTTTCAGGCTCCTTTTTCGGTATTTGTCAATCAAAGTAGAAAGTTATGTGCGGACGATTTTCCTTAGCGGTTTCAGAAAGTAAGATACAGGAGGAGTTACCATTTGTTGACACCGGTAACCAGCTGCGGCGAAACTATAACATCGCACCAACCCAACATGCTTATGTGGTCACGAATGCGCAGCCCGACCGACTCCAATATTTAACCTGGGGACTCGTACCTTTCTGGTCGAAAGAAGGTAAAAATACAGGAAGACTTATCAATGCACGGGCGGAAGGGATTGAATCCAAGCCCTCTTTCCGGATACCCATTCGCAAACAACGCTGTCTGGTGTTGGCTGACAGTTTCTACGAATGGCGGAAATCAGGAAGTGAACGAATACCTTATCGTATCCTGCCTAAAAATGGATCACTTCTGATCATGGCCGGAATATGGGATGAATGGGATAAAGAAGGCTACCCGGTGAAAAGTTTTTCGGTAATTACCTGTCAACCAAATGAAGAGGTAGCATTTTTACATGATCGAATGCCTGTATTATTGACAAACAAAGAAGCTTGCGCTGAATGGCTGGATGATATACCATTAGATGATGTATTCCAATATCTAAGTCCGGCACCGAATGATTACCTAAAGTTGTATCGGGTTCCCTCGAATGTAAACAACATTCGAAACAACGGACCGGAATTGCATGAAGAAATTCCGGAAAGCCTGGATTTATTTTCCCAACGTTGATTAATGTTTAAAATCCAGGAGGTACTCCCTGACATTTTGCATAAAGAGCTCTCCTTCCTCAAATAAGAACTCCACTTCAACCGGAAGGGCAAAAATGGGCAGTTTTTGCTGCAACAGATATTCCTGATGCTGGTAAAGTCTGACGGCATCTTTTTCGGTGGTCAGTATCATCCTCCTTCCATCGGGAAGCTGATCAAAATGCCGCTTAATATTGGATATGTCTGTCCCCGTAAATTGATGATGATCTTCGTATTCCAGTGTTTTTATACTCCCCAGGCGCGGTTCTAAATAAGAAACCAGATAATCGGTATTGGCAATGGCACTAACCATTAATACATGTAAATCCTTTGCCAAAGGAACCCGATGCCGGGAATTGAATATATAATAGGGCTCCAGATACTTGTATTTGGAAAAAAAGAGCTGTTGGTTTGGAAACAGGTTTATCTCTTTCCGTACCAATTCGCGATCGGCTTCGGTCAGATCATCCGGACATTTACTCACAATAATGATATCAGCCCGTTGATAACCGCTTCGCCATTCGCGTAAGCGCCCTACAGGAAGTAAGTAGTCCTGGGTAAAGGGCCGCTCAAACTCCGTCAACAAAATATTGAGTCCCGGTTTTACAGAACGATGTTGAAAGGCATCGTCGAGTAAAATTAACTGGGTATCTCCCCGCCTGTTGAGGATCTCTGGAATTCCGAAGGTGCGGCTTTCAGAAACCGTAACCATTACATCCGGGTATTTTCTTTTAAACTGGAGCGGCTCATCGCCTACTAATTCGGCCGTATGATTTGTGAAAACCTCTCTAAACCCCTTGGTTTTTCGTTTGTAGCCTCTACTTAGTGTTGCCACATTTATATATTCCCGTAATTGCCGAATCAGAAATTCGGTATGTGGCGTTTTTCCGGAACCACCTACAGATAGATTTCCAATAGAAATGATGGGTAGATTAAATTCGACTGCTTTTAAAGTACCTATCCGGTAAAATAAATTTCGAAGGCTTACTCCCAGTCCGTAGAGCAGGGCAAAAGGGATGAGTAAAATGCGTATGATAGGATTTTCAATCATGGATTACCGGTAAAGTATGACTAGGTAAGCCGCATTATGCAGCATTTAAAATAAGTTAACCCGCAGACCCGGCATCAAGTTGACCTTGCAGTTTTTTTAATAAACGGTTTAGCTCTGAAAGTTCGTCGGTGGAGAGGTGTTGGGCAAGCTGGTGCAAATCTGCCAGTCGTGAATCTATTTCCGTTAAAAGGTGTTGACCCAGGGGAGATATGTGTACGCGGGTGTAACGTTTATCCTGTTTGCAATTTTTTCGGTCAACCAGTTTTTTTTCTTTCAGGCGTGTAACCAGGCGAGATGTATCCGGGCGATTGTCATTCATGGCATCCCGGATTTCCAAAATGGTCAGGCCTTCTTTTTCTTCATCTTTTAACCGGAGTATTTGAAGAATTTCAAGTTGTTTGGGCGTTAATCCATAGGGTTGGATAAAATGGCGAATATTCTCGCGAACCATCGAAGCGGCGGACAGTATGTTCTGCCGCAAGTCCCTATTCTCGGTAGAGAATGAAGATTTGTGATGATCTTTGCTCGCCATAAGGTTTTTCGCTTTGTCGCGCTCTTTTGCAAAATAGGAAATTTGAAGCGGACCTTTTGCGTTTTGCTTTCGGAATTATCCGAACCCACTCATTTTGAGTGAAAAGAAAATTAAGTTCGAACAATAAATGGAACGAGTTTCCCAAATTTGGATGCTGATTAAACGCCAGTTTCTACTCCTTCTAACCAGATGGAGAAATTGGAGTGCCATGCACCCGCGAAAAGCATTAGCCATTAAAATAGGCGGAGGACTAACTGGCTTGTTTTTCTTTTTGATGGTCCTTTTTGTTGCGCTGATCTATTTGGGTGCGTTTGGTAAAGTCCCCAATTATGCTGATTTGAAAGGGATCCAAAATTACACGGCTTCCGAAGTGTATTCTGAAGATGGCGCCTTATTGGGTAAGTATTACATCGAAAATAGAACAAATGCCGACTTTGAAGAATTATCCCCTTATTTGATACAGGCACTTGTCGCCACCGAAGACGCCCGTTTCTTTGAGCATCACGGGATTGATTTTCGGGCACTGACCCGGGTGTTTTTTAAAAGTCTGATTCTGCGGAATGAAAGTTCAGGTGGCGGATCTACATTAAGTCAGCAGTTGGCTAAAAACCTGTACAAACGCCAGGATCATGGTTTTGTGAGTATGCCGGTCAACAAGATTCGGGAAATGATTATTGCCCGGCGCTTGGAAAACGTATATGATAAAGAGGAACTGCTTCGCCTTTATTTGAATACTGTTCCGTTTAGTGAAAATATTTTTGGAGTAAAGCTGGCTTGCCAACGCTTTTTCAGCGCATCACCTGATTCTCTCAACATGGATCAGGCTGCCCTATTGATTGGTACCCTAAAAGGTACAACCTATTACAATCCCGTTGCCCATCCGGATCGGGCTTTGCAGAGGCGAAATACGGTATTAGGGCAGATGTCAAAATATGGTTATATCGATACCAGTCAGGTTGATTCACTCTATCAATTGCCCTTGGGAATCACCTACTCACCGGATGTAAATAAATCTGGTTTGGCACCCTACTTCCGGGAAGAACTGCGGCAGGAATTGGATTTATTATTGAAAGATTACCCAAAACCAGATGGATCTACCTACAATCTTTATACGGATGGGCTTCGGATTTTTACCACGATCGATGCCCGAATGCAGCAATATGCTGAAACCGCGGTAGCCGAGCAAATGAAAAAACTCCAGGAATCTTTCGACCAACACTGGAAAGGCCGGAAGGCGGTGAGTGAGCCCTTAATGACACAAATGATCCAGCGGTCAGATCGCTACAAAAAATGGAAAGAAAAAGGGATCCCGGAAGATACTATCCTGCAGCGCTTTCGGATACCCGTAACTATGACGGTCTTTGATTGGGAAACAGGTAAAAAGACGGTTGAGTGGAGTCCGAGAGACTCGGTATATTACTATCTCAGTTTATTACAAGCGGGTTTTGTAGCGATGGAACCCAAAACAGGAAAAGTACGTGCCTGGGTAGGCGGGATTGATCAGGATTATTTTAAGTACGACCACGTGTTGTCTCGTCGGCAGATTGGATCCACCTTCAAACCTGTTGTTTACGCGGCAGCGATAGAAAAGGGCATTGATCCATGCGAATATCACTACAACCAACGCACAACGTATCCTGATTACGAAAACTGGAGTCCCGAAAATTCTGATGGGAAGTATGAGAATGTATATAGTATGGCCGGCGGCTTACAGCATTCGGTCAATACGGTTGCGGTAGATATTTTCTTTGAAACGGGTATGGATACCGTGCGTCAGATGGCCCGGGATATTGGTTTTGACGGTGATATTCCGCGAGCACCGGCTATTGCACTTGGTGCGATGGAGGCGTCTCTGATGGAGATGCTCCAGGTTTACGGCACTTTTGCCAATGGTGGATTTCGGCCGGATCCCTGGTACCTGCTCCGCATAGAAACTGCCAGTGGGGAGCTGATCGCCGACTTTCAGGAATACACCGAACCCGATTGGATGCAGGTATTCAGCCGGCAAACCGGGAGTATCATGATCGAATTACTCGAATCGGTAGTTGATAGTGGAACGGCCAAACGCTTGCTTTACCAATATTATGTACCGGGAGATATAGCCGGCAAAACGGGTACAACACAAAACCAATCCGATGGTTGGTTTATGGGGTTTACACCAGATTTGGTTTGTGGTGCCTGGGTCGGAGCCGATTATCCGGATGTACACTGGAGGTCATTAGGACTTGGACAAGGCAGTAATACTGCATTACCCATTTGGGGGCGCTTTATGCGAATGGTTTACAAAGATCCGGCCTTCAAAAAATGGCAATACCATAAATTTCCGGAGCCCGACTCTACGGTAATACAATTATTGGATTGTTATCCGGTATTGCCGGATATGCCAGATTCCCTTTTCCTGGGCAATGATAAATTTTTGGAAAAAATACTGGAAGATCTATTCGGTAAAAAATCGGATGATCCCATAACGGAGGAGCAGCGCCAGGAAGCTATCCGACGCGAATTAGAGCGCATAGAACAGGAGCAAAATAAATGGGAGGAAAAAGAAGACCGCAAACAACGACGGAAAGAATTTTTTGACAATGTATTCGGCAGAGAAAAACAAGACGGGGGGTAGTGCAAAGATTGAAATAATAGCCGCAACCATCAACCCATCAACCAGGGATAGGCCAAAGCAAATGACTTTCGCCAGGTTACATGCCAATGTCCTTCTTTGGGTATGACCTCAAAGCGTAATGCATCGTCATTTAAGCCCTGTTCTTTAAATTTTTTATAAATTTCCTTTGCATGCGGAATCATTATTCGACCTTCTTTTCCGCCTACGCTTATAAAAATTTTCTTCCCTTTCAGCTGCGCATCAGAGAGATTCATCGCCAGGAGGCGATCGTGATCTACCCACATAGAGGGAGACTGGATAACAGCATTACCAAATACATCCGGATGCGCCATCAGCATGTAATAGGCCATCATACCACTACGTGAAATTCCGCCAATTGTAGTAGAGGCAGCATCAGACCTAGTTCGATAATTTGAATCCATCCAACCCTTCAGCTCTGTTGCGACCCAACTGGCAAATTCAGCTCCATGGGCATTGGGGTTATCGTCGTTTACAAAAGGCGTGTATTCTGCATCTCTGTCTTCAGCCTGGTTAATTCCGACTACAATGGCAGTTTGTTGGCCATTCGCGAAAGCGGCATTAATAACTTCATCTATCTGCCATTCAGGCCCCATGTTTTCCAGGTCGTTAAAGGCAGATTCCCCATCCATAAAATACATCACCGGATAACGTGTAGTGGTATCTGTGTCATAGTTGGGTGGCACATAAATGTGGATGGTACGCTTTTCATTTTGATAGCCAATGAGTATGGAATCCCGCAAAACCGTAACAGTTGGAGAAGCAGTGTCTATCAGGTTTTCGTAGTATGCTGCTCTTCTTTCTTTTTCTTTAAAATGACAGTAAAACTTATACGCTACAAACAGTCCGGACAATATTAACCCAGGAAGAAAAATGCGTAAAAGTATTTTTTTCATGATATTGTTTGTAAGAATCTACATCGTTAATATCATGAAAAGATACGGATTACCGGAGATATACCGTAATGGCAAGTAATTATTCAACTCTTTTTATTGTTCCGGCATTATCAGTTGATCGAAGAAATTCATATATGTTGATTTGAAAATCTAAAAACAGGACGGTAGATTTATCTGCATAATGTCTCGAGTAAAAAATAAAATCTACATCATCTGGTTTTTCTGCTTTTTCAATATAACGGGTTTTCATTTCATTGTCTATGATTCTGAAGTAATCGTATTCGACAGGTAATACCTCATTTCCTTTCATGTCAATAATGCCCCATCTGTAATCATAGTCTATTGTAGTTCGAACAGTTATCAAGTTTAAAGCCTTGTATTTTTCAAATTCCAGTTGATTCATGCCTAACAGCGGACTACTATCACCATTGAAAATATTGAAGTGGTTGAAGGGCCCTAGTTTTTGTTTTGTAAAAGGGTTGTAAAGGTAAAACTCATCGTTCGATCCTTCTTCTACAATTAATGCAATTAAATCCGAATCATTGATAAAGTAAATATGTTCAAATGTAGTATCAAATAGCATTTGACCACGGAGGTTGAATAAAGAACTCCGCATCCTATTGTCATTCAATTTGGTCGTTGTTACTACCGTTTGTGTATGTTGGTCAAATTGAATTTCAAAACAATCAATGAAGTCAAATATTAATTTTCCGTTGCTATCGAAAATAGCTTTTTGTCCGCTCGTATTACTGACAACATAATATTCAAGTGGCTCGGGGGGGTGTCTTTTTGTGGTTGGAGGAAGTGTCTGTCTTGCGTTATCGTAAAGGACTCTTATTTCTCCGTATATAGAATCAATTAAGAGGTTGCCGTTTTGCGACGTTACTCCAAATAAATAATCATTCGTTTTTATTATTTCATTTGTAATAACAGAGTGTTGAGTGTTACAACTTAGGACTACTAATGTCAGGAATAAAAAACAGGGTTTCATTTTGTATAATTTATATAGGGGAATACTACTTACAACTCGACAATAATTTCATTTTTACGGTTAAAAACTTCGTAAGGTGGGTTGTATCCTAAGAAATAAAACCGATTGGTATAAGTAATTCCCTCGGCATCTAGAGCTGCTTTTAATTGGGCTTTATACTTTTCTATTTTTTCATCATTGGCCCAGCCACCAAAAGTGATGGCTGCAACAGTTTTTGCAGGTTCTTCCCGAAATTGTATCTGTGATTGATTTGGCTGGGGAAGTGTTTCTTTATTGAATTTTTTGGGAACCATAAACATCACTGTCATAGAGTCTTCCAAAGACATGGATACAGGAGAGGTCATCGCTATTTTTTCATTTGTTTTATTTCCGCCGAAAATGTATCCGGCTAAAATAGAGAAGCCTTTGCTCGATGCATCTTTATATTTTTTCATTGGGAGTTTAACAGAAGTAAATAAACTTGCTTCGTAGCTACGTATTTCAAGAGTGCCGTATTTTTTAGTTATTACATAAGGATACGTTTCTATATTTCTTTGACTACTCATGGCAAAAAATTGTATAACAATAAAGGCTAAAAAAAATATCCCGAATAGGACTAAAATTATTTTCATTGATGGTTCAGTTTATCGAATGTTTTACTCGAAGGAAAGTATCAAAAAATCTTAGATGAATAATGTGTCTTGAAGAAAGGAATTACACATGGCATTAGGATTTATTCATTTGATCAAAAATATATCATTCAACTTTAACAGCATTGAAATAATGGTTTTGACCTTCGTCTTCAAATTCTTCAATCAAGGCTAAACCGGATGATAATAATAATTCTTTATACTTCTCAACTCCTAAAGACCTGGATGTTTGTCCCGTAAGAATATCTTTCCACGCCGCTTTTTTATTTGGGGCAGTAAACAAAAAATTGCCTCCAATATGCAAAGCGTCTGATACTTTTTGAATTAATTTCTCTTGCACATCCTTTGATAAAAGGAACATCAATCCCCAAGAGATAATTGCGTCAAATTTGCGATTAAAAAATAGGGAGTCTTCAACCGATTCACAGGCAGCATGAGCTGTTGGTAAATTTTGGCGGAAACTCCGGATCAAGGTTTCTGAGGCGTCAATTCCGTAAACCAGCATTCCTTCCTCTATAAGCACCTTAGAAATTGGAATGCCTGACCCACAGCCAAGGTCTAATATTGCAGAACCTGTTGACAATTTTTGAGCCCAGTTACGAACAGCAGTTGTACCAATTCCATTATTAGCTTGTTCTCGGATTTTGATAAACTTACTTGCTATGAATTCGTAACCGTTTGATTTGTCCATGCTTTTCTTCTAATCAATTAATCCTATACCGTACTCCGGTATAAAGCATGCGCCCAAATACAGGCCCCCAAATCAACGAACTGTCAAAATATGGACTCGATGGATCCTCTGCAGAAATGATCGGATTTTCCTGTACAAAATTGAGGGCGTTTTCAACACCAACATAAACATCAAAGGTCTTTTTGAAGCTTTTGCTGATTTGACCGTTAAGCAAAAAGAAATTGGGAGAACGGGAGTCCAAGCGGAAAGCTTCCGGGTTTTGGTAGGTATCCGGAATACGTTTGCTTCCCTGCCAATTGAGGGTCAGATCAAAGCCCCAGCCATCAATTGTTTCGTAGCTGGTATTGATAAAAGATCGATGCCTTGCCACAAAAGGCATTTCGCGAAAGCCATCTTTATAAGTTATTTGCACATCGTTAAATCGATAAGCTAAACGCACATCCCAACGCGAAAGAATTTCATAATCCAATTGTATTTGTAAGCTGTTGGAGTAGGATCGCCCGTCCAGATTATAGAAAAATAAGCTCTGTGCATTATTGTCGTAGTCAGCTACAATCTGGGATGTAAAAAAGGTATGGTACGCATCGGCGCTAACTAATAATTCCCGATTAGCGAGGGAGATATTCTGGGTTAAATTTAGTCCAAAATTCCAGGAAACTTCCGGATCTAAACCATAGGGCTTAATTTCAGAATTAGGATTTTGCTCGATAAATAAATACCTATTTGAAGCCAGGGCCCCAATTTGATCCATAAATAATACCGGGCGACGCTGGCCACGACCAGCAGACAATCGAAGTACTGTTTCGGCTGCCAGGGCATATCGTATATGAAGCCGGGGAGTCATAAATGCGCCGTAGAAATTACTATAATCACCCCTTAATCCCAGGACTGTGGTAAATTTTTCTGTCGGTTGGTACGTGTATTCAAAAAATGCGCCGGGCACATACTCCACCAAATCGCTATTAAATAATTCAGAAACCATGGTTTCCTGAATATCATCTATCTGGAAACTTAAACCGGTTTTGAATTGATGTATAGGATTTCCTAAAAGTCCCTGATAGATCATATTGAAATAAGCACTTTTTTGGTTTGGTTCATACAATTTTTTAGCGCCTATTGAACCAAAAGAAAAAGTCTGTTCGTGCATGACCCCTGAGGCTTGAAACCCAATACTCGAGGTGGGATTATTGGGAAATACTCTACCCATTTTGGCCCAAATTTCATAGCGTGCTGTATTTTGAATCATCGTCCAAAGCGGGTTATCGATAGAGAATTGCGTGTCGTAATTTTCACTTAGCTGCCCACTTGCTTTATCAATAAGCGTTGCTTTAATACCAATTTGTCCATTCCAGCCATTGATATTTTCGAATTTCCAGCGATTGATCGCGATAAAATTATTGCCAATCGGGTTATCCAAAAAACCATCCGTGTTTCGATCATTCATCTGTCGGCTCATATTGCCGTGCAACAAAATTCCGGTACTTACTTTTTCATTCAATCGGACAGCGGAATTGATATTTGCCTCAAACCGTCCGCCCTCATTTGCATATAGATTGACATACAAACGTTCTGAATTTTCGGGCTTTTTAAGCTCCACGTTTATCTGTCCGGTCATGCTTTCATACCCATTGACCACAGAACCTGGTCCCTTGATTAACTGGATGCCGGATATCCACGGACCAGGGATATAAGTCAAACCCTGGATCGAGGATAAAGCACGTGCACCGGGCATGGATTCCTGGGTAATTTGCACATAGGGTCCGGCAAGACCAAGCATTTGAATTTGGCGGGTTCCGGTAACGGCGTCTGTAAAGGATACATCAACCGAAGGATTGGTTTCGAAGCTCTCAGAAAGGTTACAGCAGGCGGCTTTCAATAATTCCTTCTGGTCAATCTGAAGGGTTTTGATCGGATCGATAAAGGATATATCTGAACTTTTACGCCGATAATTTACTTCTACAGCATCCAGTGTTACAGCTTCCGAAAGCATCAGCTCAAAGGCAACCTGATCAGACATATCAATCGTGTCGGGTGCATAGCCCACATAACTCACTACCAATAATTGATTTTCCGTATTACGGGCCATTTCAAAATGGCCATTTTCGTCTGTAAAGGTGCCGCTTTTGGTATCTTCCCAGTAAATATTTACCCCGACGAGAGGGGCTTTTTTATTCCTTCCGGCGGATTCGAAAATTGTACCCGAAATGAATTGATCCAGGAGGGCAATATCTTGAAATACAGGGTCTTCGGCTGGCACCGGATCTGCCAGTTCTCTGTATTTACAGCAGTCATCCAGGCTTTGATAAGCGGCATCATTGGCCAGCCATTCGCGGGTGTCGTGCCCTACGGCTGTTACTGCCCAGTGCAACTGATCTTCCGAAAAAACATCCGGATCTACATCGACATAGAGCATGCGGGTACTTAGGTTCCAGGAGGCTGTTTTTACACCCTGTGTATGTAGGGCGGCGGCTTCAATCCGGTCCTTACACATGCCACATATGCCGTTTACAAAAATAGCCGCAGCCGATGGCGCAGGTGCAGGCTGGTGGGAAGCAATGATTTCCGGATCACGGTATTTGCAACAGCTATGTAGTTGGTCATAGGCTTCCTGGGGCGCCTCATATTTATCGGTGTCGTGCCCCACATCGGCGAGTTGGCGTTGCAGGCGATTGAATTTAAATTCGGTTGGATCGTATGTCACGGTAAGCTGGTGGGATTCTAAATCCCAATCGGCAGATTCAACGCCTTTAGATTGAAGGGCAGCAGCCTCAATTCGATCTTTGCACATGCCACATACTCCATCGACAAAAAGAGTTTCTGTAGCAGACTGTCCATTCGCAAAAAGCGGGATAAAAAAAGAAAAGACAGAGATATAAATAAGATTCTTATTCGGCATAGGAAGCGTGTTTCTAATATAATGCAAAGGTAAGGCTTATTCCTTTTTCAGAATTGTAATTGAAGGATTTGCAATGTATTAACACTTGTCAGTAACTCTTGTTTTATAAAGTCGGGTGCGGGACGATGAAAATAGTTTTCCATGACGGATTCCCGTTGCGGGTTATAGAGTATCCAGATGGAGTCATATTGATTTGTTGAGTCTGGATTAAATTGGTGCCACTGACGGAGTTCGACCCCGGGATGGGGTTTAAAACCCAGATGAACAAGTGCTTTGCTGCATAGAATGGAATCTGTCAGGATAAGGGTTTTTTGGTCAATCGGCTGATGCTGAATAAATTGGGTTTCCTGAAAAAAGTCCCCTTGCCGAAAAGAAGTGATCTTACTTATTTGTGGCAGAAACAGAATGAGAAATAGTCCGGGAAGCCAATAATTTTTGACTTGGGGTCGAATGGATACCCATAAACTGATTAGAGCCGTCAACCAAAAAAATGGAAATCGCTCTGGCAGGAAAATTTGTCCGATGCAGCTAAACAGGAATAAACTGCCTAGAAAAATATAATATCTGGCAGAAAAAGTATGCGTCTCTCTCCCGATCCATTCGGCACTAATAATAGCCAAAGGCGGCACCAGTAACAGCCACATCCGATCATATAACAGAATCGGATTATACACTTGAAACGAAGTCGATCCGAAGGCATGCAGGGCCAATAAAAAAAGCAGATAAGTACCCCAGAATAGCTGTGTTTTTTTCAGGCGCCTTTCGGCGAAAGCCAAAAAAGGAAGAAATACACCTAAGGCTGCTGAACCCATCAGAAAGATGGGCAGATAGACACTAATGCGTTTTAATTTTTCAAAAATAGTTTTGCCATAATAACTCCATGCACTCTTATTATGCTCTTGCTCCACGCCATGCCATCGGTAAAGTGGATCACCTGTGATTTGGTAATAGGTAAACAAATAGGCAAAGAGAAGCAGGAGTCCGAAAAGGCAAAATGCAACCCAAAAGCGGGTGTTTTTTTTATCCCGGATATCCAGGAAAAGCAGAAAAGCGATCCAGGGGAAAATAAACAGGACCGACATTTTTGTACCAAAGGCGAGAAACAGAAACAGCACAGAAAGTGCAGCAAACCTTCGAATTTGCAAATAGAAAACAGCCATACTTGCAAAAGCGCACATCAACAAATCGGGCGAAACATCTCCTGCCAGATCCAGAACTGCCGGGTTGAGTGCCATAAGTCCGGCGGCAATCAGGCCGGTTTTTTTATCTGCTTTTCGGGCAACACGCCAGACCAGAAAAACCAGTAAAAGGGCGCTCAGAAAGGCGGGAAATACCAACGCAAAATAAGTCGGATCAAGAAGATAAACGGCAGCTGCCTGGAGCCACAACCAGCCAAATCGGTTATCAAAAGCAGAGGGTGTCAGTTGGAATTGGCCGCTTACAATATTCCAGGCACGTTCGGTGTAGAGGTATTCATCGCTTAACACGATGCCGTCAAAATTAAACCAGGCCAAGAGCGCTGTCAGGGCCAGAATAGCAAAAAACCAGCGACGTTCCTTTTTGGGTTCCAAGGAAGTAAATATACTTCTTAGGATAATACCGGCGCTTTTAGAAGTTGCTGTACCTCTTCGATTGTTGTCCTGCCTTTATCCTTGGCATACCATTTTTGCAAGGCGATATTAATGTCTGCCTGAATCACCAGGGGATCCTGCTTCATTTGTATCAAAATGTCCTGTGCTTCTTTTGGGCGCGGGCCCCAGCTGCCAATCACTTGCCCTTGGGTGTCCATTACGATAAGCACCGGGATAGAACGGGACCCATTAGTCAGGAATTGATCCATTAATGTGGGGTGTTCATCCCGAAGTGTAATGCGGAGTTCAATCTGCTTATTGAGCTTCGCTAATTGGTTGAGGATAGGCAAAATAGCGGAAGCATCTCCACACCAGCCTTCGGTAATCACGAGCCATTTGAATTTTCCGGGAAGGGTACTAAAGAAATCGATTTGATCTTCAGTCAGTCTCAGTGTACGGTTGATTCGGCTTTTACGCTGCAAGTTTTGCCGGGTATAATTAATATAGGCTTCCGACTGATTCGGGCCGGTCGTTTTATTTTGGGCCACTAAATCGTTTAGCATTTCGATATAGCTGTCATACGATTGCGCTGTTTCAAAAACGCTTATAGGGGATTCGATTGGTTGTTGCATGGTTCTGTATTGTTATCCTAATAGAGAACTCGTAAGTGGGGAGATTAGTTGAAGCCTGGGTCATTGAATTGCCACAAGCGCGAACATTTTTTAAAAAATGTCAAATACCTGTTTGGGTATAAAAAGAGTAAAAGGGGGAGAAATGGTATGAACATCCTATTCATACAGCCGCAATCTGTTTTTAAGGACAGTTAACTCGTTTCGAAGTTGTCGTTCTTTTTCCAACAGATTAAAGATCACATCAATGCCTTCGAGGTTTACGTTGAGTTCGTTGTTGAGTCGAATCATCTTCTCCAAATCGCCTATCTGTTCTTGATGAATAAATTGGGTTTGTTCGATAATTTCAATCTCAATAAGTCCAATTTTGTTAAGTGCATCAACAAAGGAAATTTCAATGTTATAATGCGAACAAATATGCTCGGCGGGTATTAAATAGTTTTTCATTATCCTATCTTGATTTTTTGCAACTCTTTAAATAAGGCTATTTCCTGCTCACTTAAATTCGTTGGTGTTTTAATATGATAGGTGATTATCAAATCGCCAAATTTCCCGGCTTTTTTATAAAGAGGAAATCCTTTTCCTTTCAATTTTACCTTGGTTTCGTTTTGTGTTTCGGGCTTAATGTTGAGCTTGACTTTTCCGTCGAAGGTGTTTACTGTAATATCTCCGCCCAAAATAGCCGTATATAAATCCAGGTTAACAGTGGTATATAAATTATTTCCATCACGCTTAAATTGCGTGTGGTTATCAATTACAAATTTAATGTACAGGTCTCCATTCGGACCCCCATTTAATCCTTTTCCGCCTTTGCCCTTTATTTTAATGACCTGGCCATTTTCAACTCCAGCCGGAATGGTAAGTCTTAATTTATCCTCATTTACAGTTAAGACCTGTTGTTGATCCTGATAAACATCTTTTAGATCCAGATGTAGTTCTGCGTTAAAATCTTGTCCTTTAAAAATAGGACGGCCGCCCTTTCTGGAGGATGCTCCTGTGCTTCCGAACATAGATTCAAAGAAATCTGAAAATTCCTGGTCTGCGTATCCACCAGAAGTGTATCCTTGTTGGCCGGATTGATATTGAGCTTGTTGTTGTCTTCGGGCTTTTTCAAATTCCTCGCCGTGTTGCCAATCCTTGCCGTATTTATCGTATTTTTTTCGATTTTCCGGATTACTTAGTACTTCATTAGCTTCATTGATTTCCTTGAATTTTTTTTCAGCCTCCTTGTCATCCGGATTCAAATCCGGATGATATTTTCGAGCCAGCTTCCGAAATGCGTTTTTAATTTCCTTTTCAGATGCGGTTTTCGCAATGCCCAGAACTTTATAATAATCTATGAATGCCATTTGTCTTTAGTGATACAGTGGTTCTGTGATTCTGTGATCCAGTGATTCTGTGGTCCAGTGATTCTGTGGTCCAGTGATTCTGTGGTCCAGTTTATAAACAAAATATACCCTTGGAGTAGTTCGCCTTATGGAGGATTATTTAGCGTTTACCTTAAAACGCAGCACGGTTTTCAGCTTTTCCGGGGCGACCTTTCGGAAATCAGATAAGTAAATTTCTCTATGAACCTTGGATGTGCGCAATAGGTTTTGGCTTTCTGCAAAGGCTTCCATTTTTTCAAAGCTCTCTGGTTCATCATCATAACTTCCGATGTGCAACATTTGGAGGCAGTTTCCGTCTGTTATCTTTTCAAATTTCACCTGTTCTAGTAAGTCGTTTGGCTTCTTTTTGCGTGTTAGTTCAAGCATCTGCTGAAAGAAGGATGCCTCAACAAAATCAGGTTGTCTGATCATTAATTTAAAGACCAGGTCATCTTTGTTGATTTTTCCGGTAAAGTTTTTTTTAGCTTCTTCTTTTAAATCCCAAACGCCTTCCAGGGGATAGACCGTGTAGTCAACATAATCATCCGCTTGTGTGCCCTTTTTTAAAGTCATTTTAATAGCGTAGGATAAGGTGTACAAAACGCCAATATATTCGGAGAAGAAATCGCTGTTCGGATTTCCGGCACCTTCAATCGTAATGAACTTGAATTCAGGAATGTTGATTATTTCCGGTTTGTTTTTAGGTAAATAAAAAGCCTTTTCCTTTTTTCTCCATTCGTATTTCATCTCGAAGTAGTGGTTTGATACCCAAACTGCTTACGTTTGGGTATAATGAGCGTGAATAATAAAATTGAGCGTTTTTTTGATTCCCTAAATATAAGCAGCCTTCTAAGTTGATTCGGGTATATTTCAATCAGATTGACATGCCACAATTAAAAGCTCAGGTAAAAATAATGGTACTAAGTCAGTACATGGTTTTTTATATGATGAAGGAATAAATATATTTAGGAAAAATTTACCTGTGCAAATAAATTACAACGGTGATCGGGCAAAAAGGGTGATAATCGCCTTTTACTTTTTATTGGCAGTAACCGCTTTGTCTTTTGTATCCAATTTTTTGGAATTCAATTTCCTTTCAGCAGACGAGATTGACTATACCCGAGTCAATGCTAATGACGCGCGCCAGATGATTATGGGCATCATCCAGGTGATTTCCCATATCACTGTGGTTGTGTTGTTTATTATGTGGTTTCGAAGGGCTTATAATAATTTGCACCTGCTGGGCCGACACATGGCGTATTCAGAAGGTTGGGCAGCCGGAGCCTGGTTTATTCCATTTTTAAATCTCGTAAGGCCCTATGAGATAATGCGGGAGATTTGGATTGATACCCAGGAATATGCCAAAATAGAACCCCGCCAATCTATCGAACCAATTGGCTGGTGGTGGGCCATGTTTCTCATCAATAATATTGTTTCCAACATAGCCAGTCGATTATACATGGGCGCAGAATCGATTGATGCGCTCCGCATTGCTTCAGGGTTGTATCTGTTTAGTGATGTTTTGGAGGTATTGGCTATTCTGTTGACCATCCCTGTCATCAAAAAAGTCAGCGAATTTGAAGAACTGGCCTATCGCAGCGAATACGAGGTACCCATTGAAGATCATCTGATATAACAATCCTATTTTACCTCCTGGTCAATCAAAATCGGATTCCCATCCGGGTCAACGAGTGCCATATAGAACGGACTTTTATCGTCGCCTTTGTTTTCAGAAACATGCGAAAATGCATAACCGGCATCCATCAAATTTTCGTAAATCTCCCGGGCATTTGTCGGATTAAAGGTCAGTGTATTCTGCGGGAACATGTCCTGAAAAAGTCCAATCTTATTGGTTCCGTTTGCCATGACCAGCCATTTTTCCTCCACAGATCCCCCATTTTCAACAGCCGCAAAACCGAGGCCTTCATAGAATTTTTTAGAGACAGCAATGTCCTTTACAGACAGAGCCATATAAAAGATACCTAAATCCATAGAGTAAGAAGTTTAAGCGTAATTTATCGAATGATCACTAATTTTCCATAACCATTCTGGAAAAAACCGTCGGCACCGGTGTCGTAATGTTCATATTCTTCACCGTTTGATTTCTGTGCCACCACGCGGTAAATATAAACACCATTTGCGAGTCGATCACCAAACATATCCGTTGCATCCCAGGGTATGTCGGTTCGGTGCGTACCAATCTTCAGCATACCCAGATCAGCTTGAGTCAATTCCCGCACGATCCTTCCGGAAACGGTCAGAATCTGTATCTTAAAACGTGGCGGTGGCTCCGAACCGGTCAGCGTATAAACAAAGTATGTCTGGGTAGAAAACGGATTCGGGTAATTGAGCACATTGGAAATCATCGCCTTGGTGATCACCCGGAAGGATATTTTATAATCATATCCACTGGCACCCTGGCCGGCAATATAATTCAAATCGCCACTCATATTTCCGGAAGCGTCAGCCGCTTCCACGTACAGGGTGTAAATACCATCCTGATCAAATTTTGGACGATAGTTGACACGGGCTCTGTTCTCGTTTTCCAGATTATTGATATCCGCGCCGTAAAAATCTATTTCGGGTTCGTCAAAACTCAACTGCCGGAAACTTTCATCGGGATAAACCAACAACATTCGGAAAAGACTGGTGTCACCAAGTTCGAGAAAGGTATTCTCATCCCGGAGCGAAAGCACAATATCCGGCTCAGCAGAAACGATATCCCCATTCATTATTCGGACGCCATCAAAGGTGACGTCCAGTAATGGTTCTTTCTCATCGACCAGTACCCGGAATGGCAGTAGTCCGATATTATTTACATGTGTCAGTTCCGGTTGATCATTTATTGGATTGGCCTCTATATAAAGCGAGTAAGGCCCGGCCAATTGACGCGTATCCAGTCGCAGGCTGGCAATCAGGCTGTCTCCCTGAACAAGCGGTTTCAGTCGCTGCTCAAAAAATAGTTCATCATTGTTTATGTCCGTCAGCCTGAAATGCACGAGCATGCTGTCCATGTCATACGGACTAATATTTTCAATGGCAATATCGAGCGAAAAGGGTTCTCCTTGTTGTAGGGTATCTGCATGAAAATTAAACACTTCGGCTGCATTTAAAGCGGCTTCGGGTACACCCTTAAACTGTACTTTCCAAAAGTCGAGATTAGGCGGTGTTCGATCAATTTTATCAGAAGTAAAATACTGTAGTTTTAATTTTGGATATTCAGTCGCATCGAGTTGCTGGAGGCTGGTATCAAAAACCATGATTCCGGCATGCAGCAGTGTGTCGGTACCATTCGGTCGAATGCCGTACAGGTTTAGCGCCACCGAGTCGGGGCCGGATTCAAATCCACTGATGCCCCATTGCAAGGATTCCCATTGTACAGCCGGACCAACCGTTGTAGAGAACACATCTCCTTCAAACCAGGTACCTTCGACATTGCTGGTCTGGTCAAAAAGTTGATCCAGTTCGCCAATCATTTCCTGCGCGCTCCCGGGGTTACCTTTCTTGAAAAACAAGGCATAAGGCTTGGCTCCCAAGTCTTCGAGCGACCGCACCTGACTGGCACCATATGTTTCCAGAAGATCGTACAAACTCTGGGATACGGAAGAGGTATCTGCGCCCCAATCTTCTGGTTTGTAATTTGCGTTTATGTCTTTTTGTACCGTAAAAAAGACCACATATTGATTTTCAAAGACCCCATTTTCGAGGAAGTTGACTACCTCCGCGCGGTCAGAAACATTGTTGGTAGCAAAGACAAATCCTTTGTAATTCAGGAACCCAAATTCTTCGCCCCAAATATTACCTCCCGGGTTTGATATAGGTTGACCTGTTATCGAATCAAGTACGGCAATAAAAACACCTTCCGGCACACTGGTCGGCACATTTCCCTGGTAACTGGCCGGGGAGATATTACCAATGTAGTACCTGGGAATGCGAGCCGGGAAATCGTAAATACAATTTCGGATTTTTATATCGATGACATCGTCAATAAAGGCTAGTTCGCGGCTTGGTTCTGCCAATTGCAGGAAAGTAAAGGTGTCTTGCCGGAATTGATAAAAATGGCTTTGATTCCAACCGGGATCTGCTCCGGCATCATAGAGAAAAGAACTTCCGCGCCAGCGGTAACCGGAGTCGTCCAGGCTATCCGGGCTCACCCGCCAATAATAAACCAGATCACTCTGCCAGTTGACAGGCGGTTTCCAGCGCAGCACTCCACCGCTTTGCTGTATTTTAGTTTTGGTCAACATCGGACTGTCAAATGTTTCAGTCGTATCTATTTGTAGGAGGAAGTTTTGTGCTTTCGCGAAAGCGTCAACAGTCGAAGCAATCAATTCTGGTTGAGGGGCTCCGACAATCGCAAATTCTGGCGGATAAATCGGTTGCACATCATTCGAGACAATATAAACTTCGAGTCCCTGCTCCCCATTTGCCCGTACCAGTTCGTTATTCAACTCGGCCATAGCGGGCTTCTCCTGAATGTCATTATTGGCGTCCAGGGTGAGGAAGAAACGATTCAAACCCAGGCTCAACTCCCCAAATATGGGCAACCGAAACAGGAGTTCTTCCCGGAATGCCGGTGCCGTAACCATCGAATCAATCAGTGTAACCCGCTGCCCATTGGGCAACTCCTGGACAATTTTCAGGGCAAAAGAGGTGTCTGGAATATGGTAGCCCAGATTGCGGATTTCGAAGGCCAAATCGAAGCTGTCCATCAGGGTATTCAACAATGGCGGATTAAATTGAACCGTACTTTCATCAAATACATAATCCGGTGCGGGCAAGGGATACAAACGCAGCGCCGGGTCGCCCTGCAACGTCGATTGCTGTGCCAGTTCGGTGTCGCCAACAACGTTTGAAGGATCAATCAAGCCTATAACATCGCGGTGTATTTCTCCGATTGTAGCACCGTACATCGTATTGCCCAAGCGCTGGTAAAAGGCATCGCCAAATTTATCCAGCGATCCGATAAAACCATAACCGGAGGACGCAAAATAGGCAATGGCTCCACGGTCTTCTGCAAGCACAAATTCCTCTCCAATACTGGTGCCTTCGGCATGGCATTGCCCGGAGAAGCACCCGAAGGAAAACATGAGTGGATAGCGATCCGTATTATCATAAGCTGCCGGGGAGTCAAAATTAAAGTCGAACGTGTTTGGGCTTGAGTGCCCGAAAAAGGTCAAAATGGCAATGCCGTCATTGACCAGATCCTTTAGTGCATTAGACTGTGAGGTTTCCACAGGATCTGCACTTGTTTTATAAAAGGAGGTAACCTCAGCCCCAAAACGGCTGGCTTCAAGAATGGCCTCCATGCCCGCCAAATTCGTTTTTATCGTCTGCTGCTCAAATTGATCCCCGCCACCGCCGAGGTGCATAACCCGCTTCATCCATTCTTTGGATTCGATCGTCTGCGGACCGGCATAAGGCGCCGCCTCAAAAGCCTGGACTTTTTCCAGATAAGCCCGCACATCATCGCCCGACCTGGCGGCCAGTCGTCCGATAGGGAAAATGGGTTTAGCAGATGAATTGGAGGATAATAACAGGTTATCCGCTCCCGGCGAACCCATTGTCGGAATGAAAAAGGTTTCAAACAAAGCAGTATTTAAGTCTTCATTTGACCGAAGAAACTTGTATTCCCGGCCTTTTCCAATTAAAAATAATGCCTGTGGATTTGTCCAGTTTTTTACTGCCCAGTGTCCGAAATTCCGAATAGAAATCGGATTATATTTTGACCCGTATGCAAATTGTTCGTACAACTGGCCAATCTCGACCGAAAAGGTTTCGTAGGCATTATAGGGGTTGTTTTGCCGATAATCAGCATACTCCTGAATCCAATTATCACCGGTGCTGCTGGTTGTAAGCGCTCGGCTGAAGACAATAATAAATTCGGGGTCAACCTGGCTGAAATCAATAAATTCTACTTCTTCTGAAAAGGAAATATCCTGTATGGCAGATTGGCTTATTAAAACCAATTTTCGGCTGGTGCCGGATGGAGGCAGACCAATACGAATCAGGTTGTTTTCGAGGGTAGCCTGCATGCGCCAGCCATTGGTCAGATCAAAAAGTATCGGATTTTGTCCGGCAGCAGCAAATTGGGAAATTTCAAGATATTGCAAGGTCGGGCTGGCGGGTAATTCAAAAAAGAATTGACTGGCATTCGAAAAATCAAAAGGCCGCGGAGCCCTCAGAGAAATATAGGAAACGGCCTGTTTATCATTGTTGTTGAATTCGCCGGTAAACTCTACCTGAGTAGTCGAACTGAGCTCAGAAAGTGCCACATCGAAGGTGTGTGTGCGGGCCTTATATCCGGAGAATTCGTCTTCCACATAGTCTTGTCCGTTTATGCGCACAAATTGGTGGTGATCACCTACCCGACAGGCAAACTTGACGGTCATGGAGGCGGGTTGCCCCGAATCATAAATGGGGCCGGGTTGGATCGTAATATTGTGGGTAACACTCGCACCGTATCCGGTACAAAAGCCTTCCGCCTGATTAAAAAAAGACTCCTGAACATCTGCTGTTCCAATGGTAACCGATGCTTTAACCGGTTCATCCGGAAAGGAGAAAATCTGTGTATGCGTAAAATGACTTTCAGCAGCGGGTAGATTTGTCAGGTCATTTTGGATGGTTTCATACCGGAGTCCGAGTGGTTCTGTTGACCAGGTCAGAAAATAATAAGAGGTATCAGAGAAATAGCTGTAATCCGGGTGAAATATATTTGCGGGATCAGAAAAGAGGTACTGGTCAATTTCGGTGCGATTGCGGAAACCAACGAAGTCGAGGTAATCGTTTGATCCCAAGGGGCCGTCAGTGCTGGCAAAAAGAGGCACTTCCTCTCCAAGCCGGTAGAGCCGGATTTGGTCGGCATTTACTGAAGTAGGAATAATATCCTGCAGAAAGGCCTGATCCAGCCTGTACACACCATCTTGCGCAATGGGTATTTTAAAATAGGTTTGGTCAAAATCAATCCATTCGTTCCCGTAAAGGGTATCAACCCCATTCCACATCTGTGACCAGGCATTTGTAGCACCGGTTAGCAGGAGAATTACCAGGATTGTGCTTTTAATTAGCGGCATTTCGGGTTGTTTAGTAATTTGCTTTCGAAAACAAAAATAAGGATTTGTCCCCCAGCTGGCCGGGAAATAATCTTCTTTGTCGGCAGCAACAATCATTATTCCAAGAAAACGATATGAAAAAGATCATACTTACCACACTTATTCTATTGCCTTTCCTTCCGGTATTTTCTCAGGGAACCCTGCTTTCACCGGGGCATCCGGCACACGATATCATCAACCGACTTTACATCAAGGGGCTTAGTACCGGCGATTTACACGCGGAGATTAAACCATATTGGCGCCAGGATTTAATCACTGAAATGCAAGGTCTGGATACCCAGGCATTAACAAAAGGAGATCGTTGGGATCTATCTTATCTGCAGGCGGATAATCATTCGTACCTCACGCACCTGCCAGCAGACACGACTTCTAATGCTTCAGGTTCTCAAATAGTCTGGATTACAGGAGATGATCAGGCCGAAGGAAATCCCAAATATTACGGATTTAAAAAGCCTTTGTTAAAATATTTCTATAGCAACCCGGCCTACCTCTTTGAAGTGAATCGTCCGGCTTTTTTCTTTAACGTAAATCCGATTCTGGATGCGCGTGTCGGTAAAGATACGGGTTCAGAAGATTTGATTTTTAATAATGGCCGCGGACTGGAACTACAGGGAGGGATTGACAACAAGATTTTCTTCTACACCAATATCCTGGAAACACAGAGTTATTTTCCAAGTTACGTGGCTGAGCGGGTGCAGGCAAATAAATCGATTCCCGGAGCCGGTTTATACAAATTTCCAACCCGGAGCCGGATATTTGGTACAGAATCGGCCTATGATTACCTCGTCTCTGAAGGGTACATCGGGTTTAATGTAACCAAACACGTTGGCGTGCAATTGGGGCACGGCCGCAATTTTATCGGAAACGGATACCGCTCCTTGCTGCTTTCTGACTTTGGGTCAAATTATTTCTTTTTGAAATTAAACTGGCGGGTATGGAAGCTGCATTTTCAAAATATTTTTGCGGAGTTAGCCCTTCAAAGCGGCCTGGACGACAACGGTGACCGTCTGGTACCCAAAAAGTATATGGCGGCCCACTATCTCAGTTTTAAACCGACCAGAAATCTCAGCTTCGGATTTTTTGAATCTGTCGTTTTTGCCAGGAACAACCAATTTGAGCTTCAATATCTCAATCCGGTTATATTGTACCGCACCGTTGAGCAGTTTCTCGGTAGTCCGGATAATGTGGTAATTGGCCTAAATGCCAGCTGGAATATTCTGAATGGAATCCAACTTTATTCCCAATTGTTATTGGATGAGTTTAAGTTTGACCAACTTATCCTGGAAGGCAATAAATGGTGGGGAAACAAATATGGGGTGCAAGCCGGATTTAAATACATAGATGCCTTTGGCGTAGATCATTTGGATCTACAGGCAGAGATCAACTTCGTTCGGCCTTATACCTATTCGCATCGGGACAGCTCTGCTTCTTACTCGCATTACAACCAGCCACTTGCCCATCCAAACGGAGCAAATTTTAAGGAATACCTATTTCGATTTCAATACAGGCCTTTCCCTAAATGGTCGATTCACGGGCGAATAATCATGAATCAATTTGGGGAAGACGAGGAAAATGCCAATTGGGGGAGCAACATCTTAACCCCTAGTTCTCAAGACCGGCAGGTGGATGACGGAAGTGTGATCGGACAGGGAATCAGAGGGGAGAGTTTGTTGGCCGGGCTTGAGTTGCGCTATCATATATGGCACAATATGTCGCTTGAATTAGAATACCTTTACCGCAATAAAACGAGTGCTTTGCCCGAACGATCTCTGCTAACCTCTTATCTGGGCGTTGGCTTAAGAATGAACGTTGCGCATCGTTATGATGATTATTAAAACAATCGCCTGAATCCAAACGTTTTTTTACTTTCGTGCACAGCCCTGCCAGGTAAATATTCGTAAAAGAACATGAAGCAGTTAGAACAAATTTGCCAGGAACGCATTCTGGTAATTGATGGTGCTATGGGCACAATGATTCAGCGTTATCAACTGAATGAAGCCGATTTTCGAGGGGTGGCTTTTGCAGATCATCCTTCCGACTTAAAAGGGAATAACGATCTACTTTCGATCACCCGACCTGATGTGATTCAGGAAATCCATGAAGCATATCTGGATGCCGGGGCCGATATAATCGAAACAAATACCTTTAGTGCTACCCGGATTGCACAGGCAGATTACCACCTGGAGGAACAGGCCTATGCCCTCAATAAAGCCTCGGCAGAAGTAGCCCGGAAAGCCGCTGATAAATACACCCGACTCACACCCGATAAACCGCGGTTTGTTGCTGGCGCTATAGGCCCGACCAACCGAACCGCCTCGCTCAGTCCGGATGTAAACCGACCCGCTTATCGAGCCACCAGTTTTGATGAATTAAAAGAGGCCTACGCCGAACAGGTAGAAGGACTCATGGAAGGCGGGGTCGATATCATTTTGGTTGAAACGATTTTCGATACCCTGAATGCCAAAGCGGCAATTTATGCGATTGAGGAGGTAATGGATCGAAAAGGCCGCCGCCTGCCTGTCATGATCTCTGGCACGATCACAGATGCCAGTGGCAGAACACTTTCCGGACAAACAGTTGAAGCCTTTTTTATTTCTATTCGACATGCAAATCCCTTTGCTGTTGGATTAAATTGTGCGTTGGGAGCCAAAGAAATGCGTCCGTTTCTTGCTGATCTGGCGCGCATTGCCGATTGTCGTATTAGTGCCTATCCCAATGCCGGACTACCTAATGAGTTTGGGGAATACGATCAGGGGCCGGAAGAAATGCAGCGCTATTTACGTGATTTTGCATCCAGCGGTTTTGTAAACCTTATCGGAGGTTGCTGTGGTACTACTCCCGAACATATTCGGGCGATGGCTGAAGCCGTAAAGGGTGTAAAACCCCGGGCTATACCAAACTTAACCCACCAGACTTCCATGAGTGGTTTGGAACCGCTGATCATTCGTCCGGAATCAAATTTTACCAATATTGGCGAGCGGACAAACGTGACAGGCAGTAAAAAATTTGCCCGTTTAATTTTAGCAGACGACTATGAAGGTGCCCTGACTGTCGCCCGGCAGCAGGTTGAAGGTGGCGCCCAAATCATCGATGTTAATATGGATGAGGGCTTGCTTGATTCGCAAGCAGCCATGACGACCTTTCTCAACCTAATCATGAGCGAACCGGATATTGCGCGTTTGCCAATCATGATTGATTCCTCCAAGTTTTCGGTTATTGAAGCCGGGTTAAAATGCGTGCAGGGTAAGTGTGTGGTCAACTCCATTTCGATGAAAGAAGGAGAAGCTGCATTCCTGCAACAGGCAAAGATTGTACGCCGGTATGGGGCAGCAGTTGTTGTGATGGCATTTGACGAGCAGGGCCAGGCAGACACCATCGAGCGAAAGGTCTCTATTTGCGAACGTGCTTATCAACTCCTGACAAAGGAAGCCGGATTCCTTCCCGAGGATATCATCTTCGACCCGAATATTTTTGCAGTAGCTACCGGAATAGCCGAACACAATGAATATGCTATCAATTTTATAGAAGCGACCCGCCGCATTAAAGCCAGTTGCCCGGGAGCCAAAATTAGTGGAGGCGTAAGTAATATTTCCTTCTCTTTCCGGGGTAATAATGTAGTTCGGGAGGCGATGCACTCCGCCTTTTTGTTTCATGCCATTCAGGCCGGCATGGATATGGGGATCGTAAACGCCGGAATGATTGAAGTTTATGAGGAAATACCTAAAGATTTACTCGGTCTGGTGGAGGACGTATTATTTAACAAAAATGACAATGCCACCGAAGCACTGACCAATTATGCAGAGCGTGTGCAGGGAGGCGGTAGGGTGATACAAAAGGATTTGAGTTGGCGGGCTGAAAGTGTTCAGTCGCGGCTTACCCATGCACTAATAAAGGGCATTACCGAATTTATTGAAGAGGATACAGAAGAAGCCAGACTCCAATATGATAACCCGCTGGAGGTAATCGAAGGTCCTTTGATGGATGGGATGAATGTCGTTGGCGACCTCTTTGGGTCGGGTAAAATGTTCTTGCCACAGGTGGTGAAAAGCGCACGGGTTATGAAAAAATCGGTCGCCTACTTAACACCCTATATAGAGGCACAAAAATCAGCCGTTGGTCGATCCAGTAAAGGACGAATCCTGCTGGCTACCGTAAAGGGAGATGTACATGATATCGGCAAAAATATTGTTGGGGTCGTTTTAGGTTGCAACAATTACGATATTATTGATTTGGGAGTCATGGTTCCGGCCAGCCGTATTTTGGAAGAAGCCCAAAAACAGCAGGTAGATATTATCGGATTAAGTGGATTGATTACGCCATCGCTCGATGAAATGGTTCATGTTGCATCCGAAATGCAGCGACTGGGATTTACTGTTCCATTACTTATTGGAGGAGCGACCACCTCCCGTATTCACACCGCCATTAAAATTGAGCCACAGTATCAGGGAGCGACTATTCATGTTTTGGATGCATCCAGGTGTGTTGGCATAGTCGGGAATCTGTTGAATGCCGATGAAAACATTCAGAGCAATCTGATCATAGAAACCCGCAAAGAATATCAGCATATACGGGAGAATCGAAAAAATCGGCAAAAGCAGAAAGATTTCGTATCGCTGGCTGTGGCACGCACCCAAAAACCGGATCTAAATTGGGCAGATTACACACCTCCCATACCCCAAAAATTGGGTATTCAGGTTTTTGAGGATTATTCTCTGGAGGAATTGGCAGAATATATTGATTGGACCCCATTCTTTACCACCTGGCAATTGCACGGAAAATATCCGGCGATCCTCGACGATGCAGTGGTCGGAGAAGAGGCCCGGAAGTTATTTCACGATGCCCGAAGTTTGCTCCGAAAAATTATTGATGATCGTTTATTGGAAGCCCGGGGAGTCATTGGCCTTTTTCCGGCAAACGCTGTCAACGATGATGACCTGGAGTTGTATTCAAATGAAGGTCGGGAAGAAGTGCTTTGTGTACTCCATCATTTGCGGCAACAACGAAAAAAGGCAGCCGGTCAGGCAAACTTCTGCTTATCGGATTTTGTTGCGCCAAAAACTAGTGCCAAATCAGATTATATTGGGGCGTTTGCCGTTACTGCGGGCTTGAAGATCGAAGAGCAACTGGCAAAATTTGAAGCAGCCCATGATGATTATAATGCCATTCTACTCAAAGCGCTGGCAGATCGATTGGCCGAGGCTTTCGCCGAAAGAATGCACCAATTGGTACGGATGGAATTCTGGGGTTATGCTCCTGATGAGCAATTAGATACAGAGGCACTGGTTGCGGAGACCTATCAGGGTATTCGTCCGGCACCCGGTTACCCTGCTTGCCCTGAACACACCGAAAAAGCCAGTTTATTTGACCTGTTGCAGGTAGAAAAAAACTGTGGGATTAGTTTAACAGAAAGCTATGCAATGTATCCCGCAGCATCGGTCTCTGGCTGGTATTTTTCACATCCGGAAAGTAAGTATTTCGGACTGGGCCAGATCCAGGAAGATCAGGTTCAAGACTATGCTGGAAGAAAGGAAATTTCTCTGGAAAGTGCGGAGCGGTGGTTAGCCCCGAATCTTGGATATACCAGATTAGAAAAAATAGTACCTTTGCGGTCTTCTGAAAATGATATTTAGCAAAAAATGTCGAGCCAAAAAGCCAACCCGCAACCCATAAATGATGATAATGCTCTACTGGAGCTTATCCTGGCTTCCCGGAAATTTGGTGGAGAGCTTGTCAAAAATTGGCGAATCATTTTAGTTTTTTTAGCCGTTTTCATCACATTGAGCCTCATCCAGAAAAAAATCACTAAAGCCACATACAAAGCAGACCTCTCCTTTATGGTAAATGAAGACGAGGGAAGTAAGTTAAGTGGTTTGTCAACCGTTCTGGAAGACATTGGTTTCGGACTTGGCGGTACCAGCAGTGAGTACAATCTGGAAAAGATCATGGAGTTAATGCGTTCCAAGCGCATTTTATACGCTGCTTTAATGGAGCGTATTACCGTTAAGGGGAAAGAGGATTTTATAGCCAATCACATGATTGAGGTGTATAACCTCCATAAAGTTTGGGCAAAGAAAAAGCCAAAGATTAAAGATTTGTGGTTTGTTCATGATAGTATCCCTGATTTTACTATTGAGGAAAACACCGCCATTTCCATGCTCTATAAAATGATTATAGAAGATAGCGATGGAGGGCCACTTCTCAAAAGTGAAATCTTGGACATGCCTGCTATTATGACCCTTACCCTAACAACCCGTAATGAAGAGTTTGCTTATAAAACGGTTCAGGCTATTTATGAAAAACTGGGCGGTTTTTATATAGAAAAAACGACAGAAAAGCAGCGGGAAACATACGAACTGATCTCCACGGAAGCAGACTCCATAAAAGCTGTACTATTGTCTAAAGAATTTGATCTGGCAAATTTTGAGGATCGAAATCAAAGCCTTGTTGGGAACAGGGCGATATTGAATAAAGCCCGCCTGGAAAGGGAAGTATTTATTCTGAATTCGCTCTATGCGGAAGCTGTAGTAAATGAAGAAGTAGCCAAATTTACCCTCAGTAAGAAAATTCCATTTATTCAGGCGATCGATATACCTACCGCTCCCCTGAAAAAAATCCAGATCTCCTTTACAAAAGCTATTATCAAAGGATTTATTGCCGGTCTTCTCCTGGCAATGCTGTTTCTGATCGGAAGGCGTGTTTACCGCGATGCGATTGAAAGCGTTTCTGAAAAGGAATCCATCGATTAGATTTTTTATGCCCCTGTGGCTTGCTTGGTATTTGGAAAAATGAGTAGTTTTGCTACTCGTTATATGATAGAAACATTAATATCCTCCAAAACCAGAATTAAACTCCTGTTGAAGTTTTTCTTGAACAGCAGTACCACCGCCTACCTCCGTAGTCTGGAGCAGGAGTTTGGAGAATCTACCAACGCCATCCGTCTGGAATTAAACAGACTCGAACAGGCCGGGATGCTAACATCCCAATTACAAGGAAACAAGAAAATCTTTCAGGCAAATGTTCAGCATCCGTTGTTTGGCGAGGTGCATAACATTATCATGAAACATATTGGCCTGGATCGAATCATTGAAACAGTGATTGATGGTCTGGGCAAAGTCAATAAGATTTATCTTGCCGGAAAGTTTTCTCAGGGACTCAATAGTGAGATAATCGATCTGATTTTGGTTGGAGATATTGATAAGATCTACTTGATTCGTCTCATCGAAAAAGCGGAATCGCTGGTGAAACGAAAAATTCGCTATTTGATCTATACGGATAAGGAATACGCGAAAGTGAAATTTTCTGCTGGCGAACTTAAACCCTTATTAATCTGGTCAAAAGATTGATACATGAACAGCTCTTCTTCATATGACATGGTTGTAATTGGGGCTGGTATCGTTGGCCTGGCATCCGCATTACAAATTCTTCGACAAAAACCAGGTTTGAAATTAGCCATATTGGATAAAGAATCCAAAGTTGCTCAGCATCAAACCGGACATAACAGCGGCGTCATCCATTCGGGTATTTACTACGAGCCAGGGGGATCAAAAGCGATTAATTGTATTCGGGGATATCGTCTCCTTGTTGACTTTTGTGTAGAGAACGGTGTTCCTTACGACCTGTGTGGCAAGGTGATTGTTGCGACCAAAGAATCGGAGCGCCCTCAAATAGAAAAGATTTTTCAACGCGGACAAAAAAACGGACTGAAAGGTATTCGGCGGATTAGCGGAGAGGAAGTACGTGAGAAAGAACCCTATGTACAAGCGCTGGAAGGAATTTGGGTGCCCGAAGCAGGCATTGTTGATTATTCCGTTGTCGCCAATAAATATGCAGAACGAATCACTCAATTAGGCGGTGTCCTGTTATTTGGCTATGAATTGCTCGGTGTAAAAGAAGACGGAAACACCTTACAATTAGAAACCAACCAGGGAGTTTTGACTACGGGTAGTTTGATAAATTGTGCCGGTTTATATGCTGATAAAATTGCGGCTATGACCGGTCTGCATACGGATGTACAGATCATTCCTTTCCGGGGAGAATATTACACGCTTTCCAAAGAGAAAGAACATTACGTCAACAATTTGATTTACCCTGTACCGGATCCAAATTTTCCTTTTCTGGGTGTACATTATACCCGCATGATGCGCGGAGGTATTGAGGCTGGTCCGAACGCGGTTCTGGCATTCAAACGTGAGGGGTATAGCCGATGGGATTTTAACTGGAAAGAACTGACAGAGACACTTGCTTATCCAGGTTTTCGGACTTTAGCCGGGAAGCATTGGAAAAAAGGCATGGGGGAATTATACCGATCGTACTCAAAAAGAGCATTTGTGCAGGCTTTACAACATCTTATTCCCGAGATCGGAATGGATGATCTGCATCGTGGAAATGCGGGCGTTCGGGCACAAGCCATTAATCCCAAAGGTGGATTAGTGGATGATTTTTTGATTTTGGAAAATGCTCGGGTTGTAAACGTGTGTAATGCACCATCGCCAGCGGCCACGTCTTCTCTGGCTATTGGAGAAATGGTGGCTTCAAAAGCATTAACAAAAGTGGATGCCTGATGGAAGCGCCCTATATACATCCGACAGCCATTGTTGATCCCGGGTGTGAAATCGGTTCGGGATCAAAGGTTTGGCATTTTTGCCATCTGATGAGCGGAGCCAAAATAGGTGCAAATTGTAGCCTGGGGCAAAATGTATTTGTGGCCAATAATGTTTCCCTTGGCGGGAATGTCAAGGTTCAAAATAATGTATCCCTATATGAAGGGGTAATATGTGAGGATGATGTTTTTCTGGGACCATCTATGGTGTTTACAAATGTTATGAATCCCAGATCCAGCGTCAACAGACGCGGTGAATATCAGGTGACGTATGTAGAAAAAGGAGCAACGATCGGTGCCAATGCGACGATCGTTTGTGGAAACCGGATAGGATCATACGCCTTTATAGGTGCTGGAAGTGTCGTCACAAAAGAGGTACCCTCCTATGCGCTGGTAGTCGGAAATCCGGCACGCCAAATTGGCTGGATGAGCGCCCATGGGCACAGACTTGAATTTGATGAAGCCGGACGGGCCATGTGCCCGGAAAGTAAAGAACAATATATCCTTCAAAACCAAAGAGTTTATCGACTATCGACAGGCTCTGAATAATTTGGAATGGTGTACGAAGCACTCAAGAAAAACGAAAAAAGGATTGCCGTAATCGGTTTAGGTTACGTCGGTCTCCCCCTGGCCCTGGAATTTGCTAAAAAATTCGAAGTCATCGGCTTTGACATTAATGCAGACCGGATTGCTATGATGGAAGCAGGCGAGGATCCCTCCAATGAGTTGGAATCGGATGCTTTTCTCAATAAGAATATCCGCTTCAGCGCAGATCAAACAGATCTCCGGAACGCGCATTTCTTTATTGTGGCTGTGCCTACCCCGGTTGATGAGCACAAAGTCCCTAACCTGACCCCCTTGCTCCGGGCTACCCAAACAGTGGGAAAAGCACTGAAACGCGGGGATTATGTCGTGTTTGAAAGTACGGTTTATCCCGGCTGTACCGAAGAGGACTGTATCCCGATACTGGAAGAAGAATCCGGCCTGAAGTTTGAAACAGACTTTAAAGTTGGTTATTCGCCCGAGCGGATCAATCCAGGAGACAAAGAACATACAGTCGATAAAATCCTCAAAATTGTTTCCGGTTCAGACCCGGTTTCCTGCTCGGAGATCGGAAAAGTTTACGGCGAAATCATCACGGCCGGTATTTATGAAGCTTCCAGCATAAAAGTGGCGGAAGCGGCTAAAGTGATTGAAAATACCCAGCGGGACCTCAATATTTCCTTTATGAATGAACTTTCGATCATTTTTGATCGCATGGGCATTGATACGCAGGAAGTATTAAAGGCAGCAGGGACAAAATGGAATTTTCTGAAATTTTACCCCGGTCTGGTAGGCGGGCATTGTATTGGCGTTGATCCCTATTACCTGCTTCATAAGGCAAAAGAACTGGGATATGATCCACAGGTTATTTTAAGTGGCCGGCGGATTAATGACAGCATGCCTTCCTTTATCGCCAAACGCCTGGTTCAGATGATGATCCAGCGGGGAAAAAGCCCTCAAAAAACCAGGGTTTTGGTTTTAGGGATCACCTTTAAAGAAAACGTGTCAGATATCCGAAACTCTAAAGTAGCGGACCTGATCAAAGAGTTAGAAGCTTACAGCATAAAAGTCGATGTATCGGATTCTTACGCAGATGCAGCGGAAGTTAAACACGAATATGACCTGGATCTTTGCGATCAACCGGGCACAGGGTACGATGCAGTGATTGTGGCGGTTAACCATAGCCAATATGCCAATTACGACGAAGAATATTTTAAAGGATTGTGTAATGAAGACCCGATCCTGATGGATTTAAAAGGGATTTATCCGCCCACAAAAAATGGATTAACCTACTGGAGGTTGTAATTAATGACAAAAGGAGTTGGAATATCGATTGAGAACCATTTGCATCAGGAAGAATACAGGTGGTTTGCGGTAAATACCCGCTATAAAGGGGAAAAAATGGCCTTCCGGCAATTGAGCCGAAAAGGGATACATGCTTATATCCCCTTACAACAGGTAGTACGCCAATATACCCGAAAAATCAAACGAGTCGAACTCCCGCTGATCAGTTGTTACGTTTTTGTGCGGATTACCAGAAAGGAATATGTCCAGGTATTGGAGACAGAGCAGGTGGTTGATTTTGTCAGGTTTTCACAAAACCTGATCTCCATTCCAGAAGCAGAAATTGACCTTATGAAACGGGTGCTGGGCGAAGGATGGGAGGTAGAAATAGAACCAGGTGTTTTCAGCTTAGGAGATGAAGTAGAGATTATTGCGGGAAATCTGACCGGTCTTCGCGGTCGCTTGCTAGATAATCCGGATCGATCTCAGGTTGAAATATGCCTGGAACATTTAGGCTATACTTTGCGCATGAGTGTAGATCAAAAATTGCTGCGCAAAGTTAGCTAACAGACGGCCTTTGTAGTCTGGTTTACGATTTTTTAATAGGTGATAAGCTGCGACTTATCAACGGCGAAGCCATGCCCAAAAATGAACTATGGATAAAGAATCACACATCAGAAGCATCCTCAAAGGATTTACCTGGCGGATAGTTGCCACCTCAACTACCATCTGTATTGCTTACTTGGTAACAGGTACTGCTAAGGTTGCCCTGACAATAGGTGGAATTGAATTTTTAGGAAAAATTTTCATCTACTATCTTCATGAAAGAGCCTGGCTCTTAGTTCCAAAAGGTACTATCCGTAAAATTTTTAGAATCAAGTCATGAGTACAGAGCATATCCACCCCATTTTTGATCGCCTGCTTAGCCGGGAAGATCGGGAACGCCAGCTCAAACAGCGGAGTAAAGTACTTTGGCTGACCGGCCTGTCGGGATCCGGAAAAAGTACCATTGCCCAAGGGTTGGAGCACAGGCTTTACAATGCCGGTTATGTTGCCCAGGTACTCGACGGGGATAACATTCGAAGTGGCATAAATAGTAATCTTGGATTTGGTTTGGAAGATCGCCGGGAGAATATTCGCCGAATAGCAGAAATTGCCCGGCTGTATCTAAATTCAGGGATTATTACGCTTAATTCCTTTATTTCCCCAACAATAGAAATCCGAAATTTTGCAGAGGAAATCGTTGGTGCATCTGATTTTATAGAAATCTATATCAATGCGCCCTTAGAGGTCTGTGAATCTAGGGATGTAAAAGGCTTGTATAAAAAAGCAAGAAAGGGAGAGATCCGTGGATTTACCGGAATCGATTCTCCTTATGAAGCGCCGTTAAACCCGGCTCTGGAAATTCGCACAGACCAGCTTAGCCTGGAAGAATCCATTGAAACTATTTTTGAATATATCACGCCCTTGATAAAGCAAGCCTAAGTGTTTTGCGAATAGGGAAAAATAGATACATAATCAGCACATGAATTATCATTTGAACCATCTGAAAGAGCTAGAGTCTGAATCCATATATGTGATCCGGGAAGTAGCTGCTCAATTTGAGAATCCGGTACTGATGTTTTCTGGTGGAAAAGATTCCATTCTGATGACTTACCTGGCTCAAAAAGCATTTTATCCGGCACGTATTCCGTTTCCGCTATTGCATATCGACACCGGACATAATTTTCCGGAAACTATTGCCTTTCGCGATAAGCTGGTCGAAAGACTGGGTGTGCGCCTGATTGTAGGCTCCGTGCAGGAGGCTATTGATAATGGCCGCATACAGGAGGAAAAAGGCTTTAATGCAAGTCGAAATTCCCTTCAAACAGCCGTTCTGTTGGAATCTCTCGAAAAAGGCGGTTATGATGCCGCACTTGGTGGTGCACGTCGCGACGAAGAAAAAGCCCGTGCGAAGGAACGTTTCTTCTCTCACCGGGATGAGTTTGGCCAATGGGATCCCAAGAACCAGCGTCCCGAATTGTGGAACCTGTTTAATGGCAAAAAACACTTCGGAGAACATTTTCGGGTATTCCCAATCAGCAACTGGACCGAGTTGGATGTCTGGCAATATCTTTTGACCGAAGGAGTCGATCTGCCGAGCATTTATCTGGCACACCAACGCGATTGTTTTGTACGCAATGGCGTCATCCTGGCAGATTCTGAATTTATCATGAAACGTCCGGAGGAAAAAGTCGAAAAAATGACCGTTCGATTCCGAACGATCGGAGATATGACTTGTACCGGAGCCAGCCTTTCCGATGCATCTTCCTTTGAAGAAATTGTAGAGGAAGTCGCTACCACCCGTGTTACGGAACGCGGCGGACGAGCAGATGATAAACGCTCGGAAACAGCGATGGAAGACCGGAAAAAACAAGGCTATTTCTAATTGACCAACCAATCGATAGGTTAATCTATCACCCTTAATATAAACTTATGTCAACGCACGATATAAACGCTTACGAAAGCATGGAACTCCTTCGTTTCACTACTGCAGGTAGTGTGGACGATGGAAAAAGCACGCTCATCGGCAGGTTACTTTATGATTCTAAATCAATTTTCGAAGACCAGTACGAACAGGTCAGAGAAACAACCGAACGGCGCGGAGAAGAAGGTGTAAATCTGGCTCTGCTTACCGACGGACTAAAAGCAGAGCGCGAACAGGGAATCACCATTGATGTTGCCTACCGCTATTTTGCAACACCCAAACGGAAGTTTATCATCGCTGATACTCCCGGCCATACCCAATATACCCGGAATATGGTTACCGGTGCTTCTACTGCCAATGTTGCCCTGATTTTAATTGATGCCCGCCAGGGCGTAGTCGAACAAACCAAACGGCATGCTATCATTGCCTCCTTGTTGCAAATACCACACATGGTCGTTTGTATCAATAAAATGGATTTGGTTGACTACAACGAAGACCGCTACAATGAAATCCATGACGATTTTGAGCGCTTCGCATCAAAATTGGATGTACACGATATTTCCTTCATTCCAATTTCTGCTTTGCTGGGTGATAATGTGGTTGATCGATCCGATAAAACCGAATGGTATGAAGGTCCGACGCTTTTATATTATTTGGAGAATGTACACATTGCGAGTGACTACAATTTTATCGATTGTCGGTTTCCGGTACAATTTGTGATTCGCCCGAATACAGATGAATTTCACGATTACCGGGGCTATTCCGGGCGAATTGCCGGAGGGATATACCGGAAAGGCGATGAGGTTATGTTATTGCCTTCAGGTTTTACGTCCAAAATTGCCCGTATTGATACCTTCGACGGAGAGGTGGAAGAAGCATTTCCTCCAATGTCTGTAACGATGCTTCTGGATGACGATTTGGATTTGAGCCGGGGCGACATGATTGTTCGGGCGAATAATGTCCCCAGAAACGATCAGGACTTTGATTTGATGGTTTGTTGGTTTAGCGAAAAGCCGATCCAACTAAGAGGAAAATACAGTATCCTGCATACTACCCAGGATGCCAGATGTGTAGTGAAGGAAATCCGCTATAAAATGGATGTGAATACCCTGCACCGCGACATGGAGGATCAACATGTCGGCATGAATGATATTGCCCGAATCAGCATTCGTACAACCAAGCCATTGTTTGCTGATGCATACCGGAAAAACCGGATTACCGGAAGTGTTTTGCTAATTGATGAAGGCACACACGTAACGGTTGCTGCCGGTATGATTATCTAGTCAACCCCAGGATCTAAAGCTATATGAAGCAATATAATCTATTAGTAACAGGGGGAGCCGGGTTTATCGGTTCAAATCTGGTTAAAGCCCTGTTGAATGATGAACGGGTGGCTTTTGTCCGGGTTTTAGACAACCTGTCGAATGGTCACAGGCATAATATTGAAGAATTTCTGTCGGACGAACGCTTTGAATTTCTCGAAGGCGATATCCGGGATTATAACACCGTTTTGCAAGCCTGTAAAGACATCGACCTGGTTTCTCATCAGGCAGCTTTAGGATCTGTACCCCGATCTGTGCAATCACCTCTGACGACTAATGATGTAAATATTACCGGCACCTTGAATGTCTTCACAGCGGTAAAGGATTTGGGAATCAAGCGGGTTGTTTTTGCCGCTTCTTCCAGTACCTACGGTGATAGCCAGGCATCCCCTAAGCGGGAAGATGTAACAGGAGAGCCTATTTCGCCCTATGCGGTTACCAAATTGGTAAACGAACTTTATGCCCGTGTTTACGGGAAATTATACGGCATGAAATATATAGGCCTTCGGTATTTTAATGTGTTTGGACCCAAACAGGATCCGCATGGTGCGTATGCAGCGGTCATTCCATTATTTATGAAGGCGATTCTGGAAAATCAGGCACCTCACATACATGGAGACGGATTGCAAAGCCGGGATTTCACCTATGTAGCGAATGCGGTTCAGGCGAATTTACAAGCACTCTTTATTGAGCGGGAAGATGCGCTGAATGAGATATATAATATTGCCTGCGGCGAGCAAACCACTGTTTTGGATTTATATAATTATTTGGCAGAAATTGCCGGATCTGAGTTGAAACCAATTCACGGCCCAAATCGGGCAGGCGATGTAAAACACAGTTTGGCAGATATCTCTAAAGCAAAAAATTACCTGCAATACAACCCGGGGTATTCAGTCCGGGAAGGCCTCGAACTGGTTTTTGAATGGTATAAAGATCATTTTCGATATAACCCACAAACAATAGGCTGATCCGACCCAATATGCAACTTTCAGCCGTTGTTTGTGAAAATGGCCTGGGGCACTTTAAACGAACCCTGGGAATTCTCCACGAATGGCATCAGCGATTTCCGGAAGATATTATCCATTTATTCGTTGAGCAATGGCAGGTTGAGCGATTAGCAGATTGGGATAAAATTCAACTTCTGGAGGCACCACAGGTACATGTACATACTGGATATGTGGCTCCGGGAATCCGATTGGGAGATGTGACCGCCCTTACAGACGGACGCTTACTAAACTGGATCAAACGCCTCGAGGGACATCCTGCCATCAGGCAGGCAGATTTGGTGTTAAGTGATAATTTGAGCGGCCTGCTGACACTTAGACCAGATACCATTATGCTTGGCTCCTTTCTCTGGTCGGATGTATTCGAATGCCTGGGTAAAGAAATGGACTGCATTAATCAGTTTGTTTCTGAAGAACGGCGCTTGCTCCGGTTATACAAACCGCCTATGATTTGTGTAGCCGATATTGCGATGCCGGGTGTTTTGGAGCAAACTAAAGCCGTAAAAATGCCCTGGTTTGCACAGGAACCACGCGCAAGCCGGGAGTCAAAAGCTTTTTCTAAAAAAGTGGCTATTCTGGGAGGCGCTACCGGGTTAATGGACGATGCGATTAAAGACCTGGCAGAAAAACTGGCTGCACACGAAGACTGGGAGCTGATGCTTCCACCAAATATTCTTTCTTCCTTCGGTTTAAACGCCGGGGTTTTTGGTTTCGAACAAGCTGATTTTCTGGCCGTTGATCTGGTTATTTGTCGGCCCGGAATTGGAACCATAACCGATTGCATCAATTCACAGACACCCATGATTACCTTTTCAGAAAATGGTAATCCTGAAATGGACCACAACTCCATGGTGTTGGAACAAATGGGCGTAGCGCTAATCGTTCGAGATGGCGCGGAGTTGATCCCAACCCTGCTGGAAATTAGCCAGCCCGAGATTTATCAAAATATGTTGCATAAGCTCAGTCAATTAGAAACCACGGGAATCCGGGATGCTGTTGATTGGCTGATTTCCTATCAATCCCTAAAAGAATCATGACCACAAAGACCATCATTGAAACCCTTTGCGTAGGCCCTGAGCAACAGCTGATCGAAGTATTGCGCCAGCTTGATGAGGCCGTGCAGGAAGGCTTACCAGGTGGAATCGCTCTGGTAACAAATAAGGCTGGCCAACTGATTGGTACCATCACCGATGGCGATATCAGACGGGCAAGCCTTGATAAAAGGTCTTTTGAGTTTACGGCTGCCGAACTCATGAATCCGGACCCGATCTTCTTTACAAATGATTATTCCTTTCGGCGAATTTTAGAAGAACTCCCACAGGAACTCGAAAGGCGCGGCAGAAAAAGCAAAAAATTTCTGAGTAAGGTCATCCTGGTGGATGCCGAAAAACGGCCGAGCCGGATTATCGAATACCACCAACTTTGGGAACAACGGGTAGCCTCCCATCGCCACATTGTGGTGGTCGGATTAGGCTATGTAGGTTTCACCCTGGCTACCGTGCTGGCGGATCAGGGATTCCAGACCACCGGCTTTGATGTGGACAAACGCAAAGTTGACGCCATTGACCGGGCAGAAACTTATATCCACGAACGAGGCCTGGAAGAAATATTTCTGCGCCAGGCCGGGAAGAACCTAAAAGCCACCACCAACATTCCCGAAACCGGAGATGTCTATATTATCTCTGTCGGCACACCTGTTGGCAAACCTTCCGGCGATAAAATGCCGGCACCAAATCTTTCGGCCCTGGAAGCAGCCGCCAGATCAGTAGGTAGTGTCCTGCGATCGGGAAACCTCGTTATCCTGCGATCTACCGTGCCCATAGGTGCAACCCGGGAGATCGTACTTCCGATCCTCGAGCAGGAATCCGGCCTGATCGGCGGACTGGATTTTCACTTGTCTTTTGCGCCTGAGCGTACTGCTGAGGGTAAGGCAGTCAAAGAATTGCGGGAGCTGCCCCAAATAATCGGTGGCTTGAATGAAGAAAGTGTGGAAGCGACAGCCGCGTTATTCCGGGATCTTACCCCAACAATTGTGCGGGTAAATAGTCTGGAGCAGGCCGAAATCGCCAAATTATTGAATAATACATTCCGCGATCTGGTTTTTAGTTATGCCAATGAAATGGCACAGCTTGCCAGTCATTATAATGTAGATATCGTAGAAACCATAAAAGCCGCCAATCAGGGATATCCGAGAAACCGCATTCCGCTTCCGAGCCCGGGTGTTGGAGGGGCATGCCTGACCAAGGATCCCTATATCCTGGCCTCCGTTGCTCAAAAATTTAGTCCGGCTAAAACGCTGTTTCAGCAAGGGCGGCAGATTAATGAATCCATGCACGACTTTGTAGTTGACCGGGTACTGGCTGTGTTGAAAAAAGCAGGAAAGTCTCCCGAAAACTGTAAAATCCTCATTTGCGGACTGGCATTTAAAGGGGAACCCGAAACAGGAGATGTGCGAAACTCCTCGGCTGTAGAGGTCGCCAAATTATTTGAACAGGCAGGCTGTAAAGTAGTCGGCCACGATCCGGTTGCCCGCAAAGCGGAAATTCTGGAGGAAGGTGTTCAGCCGGTTGATTATCCGGCTGCCGCCGAAGGAGCAGATGCTATTCTGTTTTTAAACAACCACCGCTTTTATGAGGGCATTGATATCCCGGAACTGCTTGGGAAACTCAATTCCCCTGCCATTCTTTTCGATGGTTGGAAATTGTTTAATACCGATGATGTCTTGAACGCCGGACCCTGTGTTTATATGGGACTGAGTTTTGTGGCATCCTCTCTGGAAGATACCATTCTATGAAAATACTAGCTGTCATACCAGCTCGGGGCGGTTCTAAAGGAGTACCGCAAAAGAACATCAAATCGCTCGCGGGAAAACCACTGATTGCCTATACCATCGAAGCGGCTAAAGGTTCGGAAGAACTAAGCCGGTGGATTGTATCCACAGACGATGAGGCTATCGCACAGGTGTCAAAAGAGTGGGGGGCAGCAGTCCCCTTCATGCGCCCGGAAGCCCTGGCTACAGATTCGGCGAAAGCCATACCCGTAATCCAACATGCGCTGGAGGAAATGGAGAAAATGGATGGCACACAGTACGATGCCGTCTTGATGTTGCAACCAACTACCCCATACCGCACGTCAGCAGATATTGACGCTGCGATCCGGCTTTTACGCGAAAGCGGTGCAGATAGTGTAATTAGCGTGGTCGATGTAGAAGGACACCACCCGGCAAGAATGAAATTCCTGCAGGATGGCCGTTTGATAGACCCTCCCTATTGTGAAGCATACGAAAACCAGCCACGTCAGGAGTTGGAACCCATGTACCTGCGCAACGGAGCAATCTATCTGACCCGACGGGAAACAATTCTGAATAATTCCTTCAAAGGCTCTGATTGCCGCGCATTGGTTATGGAAAACGAACGTTCAGTGAATATTGACACCATGCTCGATTTTGAATTGGCAGAATTTATGATGCGCTACCATGCCGGGTAAAATGCCTGTTTTACATATCGAGCCCCTTCGGTATCCAGACTCTACCCGGATCTTGTTGGAACCAGTAGCGGATGTCGATTACCGGGAACTGGCAGATAAAGCCGAATTGATGGCAACCCTGCAGCAAAAACCTTACGAGGCACTTTTTGTGCGATTGGGTATTCCGATAGATCGGGAAGTTATTGCGGCTGCTCCGGCATTAAAATTTATCATAACGCCAACAACCGGCCTGAATCACATTGATCTGGATGTTGCCGATCAACGCCAAATTCAGGTCATTAGCCTCAAAGGCGAAACAGCGTTTTTAGAAAAAATTCAGAGTACCTCCGAGCATACCTGGGGATTACTCCTCAGCCTGATTCGAAAAACGGCACAGGCCAATGAATCTGTAAAAAAGGGGCAATGGATACGGGAGCCCTTTCTCGGCATGGAGCTCAATGGCAAAACCCTTGGCATCTTAGGTTATGGCAGGTTGGGTAAAATTGTAGCCGGCTATGGACAAGCATTCGGGATGCGGGTACTCGTCAATGATACAGACCCCGGACAATTAAAAGCATTGCCAAAAGGCCAGGAGGCGGTGCCCCTTGACCAACTTTTGGCGGAAAGCGAGGTGCTGAGCCTGCATATTCCATATAGTAAAGAGAATTACAGATTCATCGGATCAAAAGAATTGGCGCAGACCCGTTCTGGCCTGGTACTCATAAATACCTCGAGAGGGGAAGTTCTGGACGAAAATGCCCTGCTGGCAAATTTGGAATCCGGACATCTGAAAGGTGCGGCCATCGATGTACTCGAAGGAGACAGCAGTTGGGAATCGGAAGTCCCTTCCAATACTCGCTTAGTTCACTACCTCCAGGAAAATGACAATTTGATTATTACGCCTCACATCGGAGGCTACGCGCTGGAATCCATCGAAGGAACCCGCGCATTTGTAACTAATAAATTTATCACATCAATATGAAACCGGTACTAATTGCAGAATGTTGCCAAAACCATAATGGCAGCCAGGAACTACTCAAGCGGATGATTCACGAAGCAGCTTCACACGGAGCAGACTACGTTAAAATCCAGGCAATTCGTTCGAAAGAACTAACACACCGAGACCGTTTTGATGTCGGTGAAATTGCTGCAGATGGCACCATAAAGGTGATCAAAAGACCCTATGCGCCTGAGTTAGAGCGCCTGGCTCAACTGGATCTGACACTGGATCAGGAGCGTTGGTTTGTGGAAGAATGTAAAAAAGCGGGCACAATGCCCCTGACCACCGCTTTCACCCGCACCGGCGTACGCGAACTGAAGGACATGGGCTATCCGGCGATAAAAATTGCCAGTTATGATTGTGCTTCTTATCCGCTGTTGGAAGAAGTGAAATCCGTTTGGGACAAAATTTTTATCTCCACAGGTTCCACCTACGATGATGAAATCCAAAAAGCCGCAGAAGTTTTAGAGGGAAGCGATTATGAGTTTATGCATTGTGTAACCATCTATCCCACACCTCTGGAGGAATTACACCTTAATCGCCTCAACTGGTTGAAGCAATTTTCCGGAAAAGTTGGGTATAGCGACCACTCCAAACCAGAAACTACCGGCCTAAAAGCCAGCAAACTTGCTCTGGCTATGGGAGCCACTTCTGTGGAAAGACATTACACTGTTTTAGGCCCTACTGAAACTAAAGATGGTCCGGTATCGGTAACACCAGCCATGCTTCAGGAATTGCGTGAATTTGCTGACCGGCCAATCGAAGAGCGGATGGAGCTCATCCAAAAGGAATTTCCGGAGTGGAAAATTAGCCTGGGTGATGCCAACCGGCCGCTTTCACATGCAGAAGTATTAAATCGCGACTATTATCGCGGACGTTTTGCCAGTAAAATTGATGGCAACGTGATTTATAATTGGGAAGATGCAGCAATTGCCTGGTAAGAAAAAAATGTCAAAAACAGACGTTTGCTATCTGGTTTCTCACGGCTTTTCTGCCCGTATGGTTTTCCAAACCGGTCTATTGGCCAAGGTGGGAGCCAGCGGTAAAAAGACTGCCGTAATTGCACCAGATTCGCAGGATACAAACCTAATCCGGTTTTGTGAAGATCAGGAGGTCTCGCTGTCCGAGTTCCGTCCGCCGCGCAATATTTTTACCGTTGATTATTTGTTTAAGCGGAAGTATTTCCTGGAAGACATTCGCAATAATCCGGGCTTGTGGGCCAAACACCTGCACTCAGTAAAGGGGCCGAAATCTCGAAATCCCTATTATTGGTTTGCACCCTATTATTACTTTTTGCTTTATAAACTTATACGCTGGTTTCCCGGCATTCGAAAACGATTTATCGAAGCCGAAAATCGCTTGCTGGATTCACCGGAGGCTGTAGAGACTATTCGAAAGATCGATCCAAAATTAGTAGTGGCGACCTATCCTGTAAATCTGGAAGAAGCCATGTTGTTGCGGGCGGCTCAAAAATTGAAAATTCCGACAGCGATCCACTTATTGAGTTGGGATAATATCACCTGCAAGGGCCACTTTCCAGCTACAGCGGATTATTATATAGCCTGGGGTCCGATCATGAAAGAGGAGTTTCAGGAATATTACCAGGTGGAGGAAGATCGGATCTTTGTTTGTGGCGTACCTCATTTTGATGCGCATTATGGTGTTGGTCAGAATCCGGAGGTTGCCTCCCACTTGGAAAAACTCAAGTTGGACCCTAAAAAGCCCTACCTATTTGTGGCAATGAGCTCGCCCTATTTTTGTCCGAAAGGAATTGATATAGTCGAGTGGCTCGCAGAAAAAGTAAGTAGTGGGCATTACGGACCAGATATGCAATTGATTGTGCGTCCGCATCCGCAAAATGTACAAGGCGGTATGGCCGATTTTTCGTGGCTACCTCGTTTGGAAGGGATAAAAGGCCCAAGAGTTTCGGTTGATTATCCGAGTTTGGTAGAGAGTAATCTGCCTTGGAGTATGCAGGAACATGATATGCTGCGTTTGTCAAACCTTTTAGCAGGCTGCTCCGTGTGTATCAATTTTGGTTCTACCGTATCCATTGATGCCTTGATGGTAGGCAGGCCTGTAATTGTTTCCGCATTCGACGGACATGACTATCTGCCCTGGTTTAAATCAGGACGTCGCCAAATGGATTACGTGCATTATGCTAAGTTGATAGAGACAGGAGGCATTCAGGTTTCCTGGAATTTTGACGAATTTGATCAACAAATTCAGCGCTATATAGACCAGCCTGATGCCGATCTGGAACTTCGGAATTTTGCTATAGAACGAGAATGTGGTGGCAATGATGGCCGAGCTACGGAAAGAGTAGCCCAATCTTTAAATAAGATCTTAGAAAGAGAAGCGTCTAAAAATTGAAAGAGCAGGATCAGATATTTGCAGTTTACGGCCCCTCTAAGTCGGGTACAACCTGGTTGCAAAGTATTCTGGATAGTCATCCGGAAGTGCGCTGCCATTTTCAGTTACAGTTGTTTCCGTTTTTAAAAGAAACGGGTGTTGTAGCTGTGCGATCGAAAGCTGTAATGAGCCAATTTAGCTCGCCCTTCAAAAGTGTATTTAAAGACAAAAAAGCGGAACAGGAATACTGGGTACGCCTGCGATATTTTCAGGCTTTAAGGCCGACACTCCTAAAGATGGTCGAAGAGCTTAAAGCACGCTTTCCAAAGCCTGAAGATCAGGAGTATCTCCAGGAATTAATTCGGGAAACATACCGGGCAATCGCACCGCATTTTTTAGAAGACGATCCGGAAGCTAAAATATCCGGGTTTAAATCTACCACCGATCTGGAGTTTTTTCTGGACGTTTTTCCGAATGCAAAAGTGATAACTATTTTACGTGACGGCCGGGATGTGGCTACTTCTAAGCGTTTTCACATGCAAAAACGAGGAGCATATTACTTGGGCGATGAGAAGCACAAATGGTTTTATTGGTTAAATAGTATCCTGCCAATTCGTATAGCCATCAGTAAGTTGCGGAGACGATTCGGGTGGTTTGGGAAAAAACACTTTCACACCTATACCAATGACAATATGCAGTTTTCGAAGGCGGCACTGGAAAAATTTTCCAGCGACTGGGCCTTGACAACGCAGTATATTATGCGGTATAAGGAAAAATATCCGGCTCATTTTCATGTTATCCGATACGAGGAATTAAAAGCGAACCCGCAAAAATATATAGCAGCCCTTCTCGAATTTATTGGGGTGAGCGCAGATGAGGAGACCATACAGGAAATATTACAGGCCACAGATTTCAGCAAGATGAAAGGAGACGATAAACAGGGCTTCTTTCGAAAGGGAATAACAGGTGATTGGGCAAATTATTTTTCCGAAAAGGATAAAGCCATTTTCAAATCCTGTACGGGATCCCTACTTGTAGATTTAGGGTACGAAAAAGATAACAACTGGTAATGCCGGCTCCTTTTTTCATAATTGGCACCCCCCGTTCTGGTACAACCTTGCTCTCCGTAATGTTGGAAAACCATTCAGAGGTTTATGTCGATGGGGAGTCTGTCGGGATTTCGCTGGCTCGGGAATTTGGCTACTTTAAACGAGTCTTATCCCAAAATCCTACTAAATCCAAAGAACAATTACTGGCACGTATTTGTGCACAGAGTTATAAGGGGCGACTGGCAAATCTCATCCCGGAAGAAATAATTGCGCAAAGTATTGATGTACGTACTCTGTTGTCAGAATCGGTAAATCAGTTTGCGGCTGTTGCCGGAAAAAAAATGTGGGGAGATAAAACCCCGGAACTTATTTTTCATATTCCTGCTATTCTGGAGTTGTTTCCCAATGCCCGGTTTATCCAAATGGTGCGAGATGGACATTCAAATGCTGCCAGCCTGCACCAGCGTCAATATTATCCTTTGGATCTGGCCGCTCAATACTGGAAAGAAATCAACGGTCTTGGATTAGCCTATCAATATATCTTAGGACCGAATCAATTTCTGTTGTTGCGTTATGAGGAACTCCTGCAAGACCCTTCCGCAGCTATGAGGAAGGTCTGCAAATTTCTGTCGATCCCTTTTGAATCGGAGATTCTTGACCTGAGCAAGGCCTCCTCGACAAAAGGAGACGGGGCTTACGTCGCAAAGACCATCGATTCAAATAGGATTGATTCCTGGAAGAAAAAGCTGAGTGCGGCAGATATTCTTCGGATTGAAAAAATCTGTGGAGATTTACTGAACGCATTGGATTATGAATTACTACAGTTGGGGGATCCGGCAAAAGCAAAATCCTTATCCTATCGAAAACAATTTTGGCTACGTCAAAAAATGTTGTTTCAAATGCTGGGACGAAAAAAGCGGACACAGATGATTGATCGGCGCTTAGTGAAGACGAATATCCCTTTTAAGGTGCGGCTGAGAAATTTTATTTTCGGAACCTTCAGTCAGGTATTTTCAGGTGATTTTATTCGATTGTTTAAATCTGATTACCGCTAATATTCATGGGTAGTCTGCTGATCCATATTGGTTATAATAAAACAGGAAGTACCTGGTTACAGGAAGCCTTATTTCCAAGAAAAGACCTGGGGTTTCTGTCCTTTTTGGAATTGGAAGATCGGGAGCGTATCTATAGAAGTCTGGTGCGCCAACATCCCCTTACTTTTGATGGAGTTGATATTCTGGGATACTATAATGAAAAGATCAGTCTGGCAGAAAATAGTGGCTTATTACCGGTGTTCTCCAACGAACGCTTTTCCGGTGATCCACATTCTGCCGGATATGACACCAAGGAAATTGCAGATAAGCTATACCAATTATTTCCGGATTCCCGGGTCGTGATCGTAGTGCGGGAACAACAAAGTATGTTGCTCAGTACCTATCGCCAATACGTGCGAGCAGGTGGCCCACGCAGCCTGCGGGGTTACTTTCATCCGCCCGAAAGAGGCAGCCGCCGGGTACCGATGTTTGACCCCGAATATTTTGAATACGACCACCTGGTAGCCTATTATCAGGCCTTGTTTGGGAAAGAAAATGTATTGGTGCTCCCCTATGAATGGTTGCGCATTAAACCACTTGATTATGTGCAAAAGCTCCTGCAATTTTGTGACATTAAAATAGATTCCCAGGTGTTGCAAGCCCTGCCTTTTCAGCAAAAAGTGAATCGCGGGTACGGTCGTCTGACTCTATCCTGGAAAAGGCAGTACAACCGCTTTTTTTTAGACAATGGGCTGAATCCCGGAGCTATTTGGGATCTGCCTTATTCATTTGAGCGTAAACTGGTGCGTATTTGGAGCCGATTGGATGATCTGCTCCCCAAGTCCTGGCAGCAATCCGCCGCCCGGAAAATGAAAAGATACATAGCACAGCAAACGAAAGGAAAGTATGCCGAAAGTAATCGTCGGCTGGAAGTATTAACTGGTTTGTCTTTGCGGGAGCTTGATTACGAACTCCCTCATATTGATTAAGAGCGAGTACCGCTTTAAGTACTTATCAAAAAAAAGAACGACATGAAATTGTCAATGCTGGATCGGGCCTTACATAAGGATCAGCTTATCGGGCGTCATTTTATCAAAGCAGAGTCAAATCGCCGAGAGAAGTTGGCGAAATTTAGAGAACAATTCAATCGGGGAAGTATTCAGAATCGGATTCAAACGGCCCGTGACCTCCAAGGAAAAGCTGCCTATAATGTTGCAGACGAAGACGGGTTCTTAATCGTTCCAAAACCGGCTTATCCGGAGTTGGATGGCATGATCAAAAAAGCACAGGAAATTGTTGCTAATAACGATCTGGAAGCGCTCCGAAGAAATAGTAAGGACCAGTTGCTCACCGGCTTATTAAAGAAGGAATGGCTGGATTATGACTCTCCTTTTGTCCAGTTTGTATTACGCGAAGAAATTGCCAGCAGTGTGGCCAATTACTTAGGCATGATGCCTGTGATTACCAAAATTGATGTTTGGTATTCGAAGGCGAGCCCGGAGCTTTCCAATAGCCAGTTGCACCATTGTGATTTTGAATCAATCAGACAATTAAAATTGTTTGTCTATGCTTCGGATGTAACCGAAGATAACGGGCCATTGGTTGTGATGAAGGCTTCCGATTCGGAAAAGGTTCGGAATCAAATTCATTACCGATACGGACAAAAGATCAAAGATGAGGTGATTGACCCTATTGTTCCACCAAGCCAACAACTGAAGGCTCTTGGTGGTCCGGGTACAATGATCTTTGGTGATACTTCCCGTTGCTTCCATTATGGCAGCCGGGTAAACGATGACCAGCAATCCCGGATCGTAATCCTGTACCAGTTTTTACGGCCTCAATCATTTCTGATGCCGATCAAGTTTATTAATAACAGTCCATATTCAGATTTCTCACGTCCAAACCTGCCGACGTACCAACGCCAGCTGTTCGGAGCAGAATAAGATATAATGTCTGGGACAAAAAAATCAATGGGCAACTTTGTGACGATGCTCGTATTGTTTCCACTTACCATAGTGGTAAACATTATCGTCACCCGCATCCTGGGACCGAGTGATAAAGGGATTTTCTCTTTTTTACTCATACTAGGTGAGGCGCTACTTCCACTTCTTTATTTTGGGTTTGGTGTTGGTGTTATTTATTTTGTCAGTGCCGAAAAATACAAAGCACAGAAGGTGGCGATCACCTTGTTGGGCGTTGGGTTTATTAAGGGGATCATCATTACCGGCGCTATTTATCTTCTGTGGAGTAACGGCATGTTGGGGAAAACCGCCTCGGAGATAACACCCGAACAGATGCTGCCAATTCTGGCTGTTTTACCACTTAGTGGAATTATGACAATGGCCAACCAGTTGTTCAAAGGCTGTTCGCAATTTAAATTGACCAACATAATCACCCTGTCCGACCAAGTCAGCACTGCGCTTTTATTGATCGGGTTAGTAATCTTCAGCGGACTGGAATTGCAGGGAGCCATTTGGGCGATGGTGATCAAAAAAATCATTGCCACTATTCTAATCCTGGGCCTTGTATTTCGGGAGCACAAACCGACCTGGGAAATTAATGTGCCATTTATTAAAGAATGTTATGGTTACGGGATCAAAGCCTGGGTCGGAAACATGGCGACGCGTGCAAATGAAAAATTTGACCAGCTAATCTTGGGCTTTTTTGCCAGTTCAGAATTATTGGGTTATTACTCTGTAGCTTATTCGCTTGTTCGGTTTCTAGGCTTTTTACCCCAGGCGGTATCACCGGTAATGTTTAACATGATTGCCAAAATCAATGACCTGAATAAGAGTGCCAAAATGTTGGCGCGAGTGCATCGGGTGATGATCATCATGGTTGGCCTCATGTCACTTGGTATAGGTATATCATCCTATTGGTTGATCCCCTTGCTCTATGGTGAAGCATTCCGTGCAGCCTTTATTCCGGCAATAATTCTATTGCCGGGTATGTTTGCCTATATGGCTTCCCGCCGGATTATTAATAAATACCTGGCGGCAAATGGTATGCCTGGAAAACCAAGTATAGTAGAAGGTGTCGGAGCTGTAGTTGGTATGATTTGTTACCTCACACTAATTCCGCCATTTGATGTGATTGGTGCTGCGGTTGGTTCTACACTTGCCTACCTGATTTCTACAGCCCTGGCGCATTATTTCTTCAACCAGTTGATTCCACGAGGAGAAGTAAATCTCTTCCGGGTTAGTTTTAAAGATTTGAGATGGATGTGGGAAAAAGTTGAAAACAGCTATGGGATCGTTCGCAAAATACGTAAACGCGTTTTCCGCTAGATATGGCCAGTAAAAAATTTCCAAATGCAGCGCCGCTGCACAAGAAAATCCTGTTCCAGACTGTATATCGCTGGACAGCCTCCTGGCGCCGGAAGCCGGATTTTATCATCATTGGTGTTCAGAAAGGAGGAACCTCATCCTTGTTTCGTTATCTGGAACAACATCCGGATACGAAAATGCCTTACCGAAAGCAGTTGCATTTTTTTGATCGTTCTTTTAATAAAGGACTTCGGTTTTATCAACAGGCTTTTCCGCTAAGCATGTTTTCCAAAGGAAAAATCACAGGTGAGGCAACCCCTTTTTATGTGTTTCACCCCCGTGTAGCGGAACGCATGCACCAGGTGCTGCCCGATGTAAAACTGATTTTGATGCTGCGAAATCCGATTGACCGGGCCTATTCGCATTACCAGATGAAAAAGGATCAGGGCTGGGAGGATGCGGAGACCTTTGAAGAAGCCTTAGGTAAAGAAAAAGTGCGCCTGGCTACCGAGCTGGCAAAGATGGAGGCCGATCCGAATTATTACAGCAAAATTTACCGAAACTTCGGCTACCTCAGCCGCGGAAATTATGCGGAACAATTGGAAAAATGGCTAAAATACTTTCCGAAAGAACAGATCCTGATACTCGAAAGTGAAGAATTTTTCTCCAAACCAATGGATTCGCTGGAGCGGGTATATGCCTTTCTCGGAATGAAATCATTTCGGCCACCTTCTCTGAAAGCATTTAATAGTCGGGAATATGATCCATTGGATCCCGCTTTACGCGAAAAACTTCAAAATCACTTTCGGCCATATAATGAAAAGCTGGCAAAAATGCTGGATTGGCCAATAGACTGGAAATAGTGTGTTCAGGTTTTCCAAACCTGAATCCCCCATTATACTCACATATTTTACCCCAAAATGATTAAAGAATTTTCAAGAGAATTACTCCGTGATCCGGAGTGCGGTATCCTTTTTGACTACCAATCTGACCACGACACCTTATTCATTTGTTTTGCCGGTGGTGGACCGGATATGGCGACCTCTCCGCCATTTGAGTTTTCAGGTGTCCTGCGAAACCTGGATGTCAAAAAAATGTTTGTTCGGGATATTTCCAATTGTGTGTACCATAACGGATTAAAACACCTGAGTGGTAATTTTGAAGAAACAACTGGAATTTTAGCCGCAGAGGTAAAACGCAGTGGCTGTAAAAGAGTTGTGACGATCGGAAATTGCCAAGGTGCTTACGCTGCAATCTACTATGGTGCTATGTTACAGGCTGATCTGGTTTTGGCCTTTGCGCCTCTGACCTTTGTTGATGAAGAAAACAGAACGCGTTACGGCGAGAAAAGATGGCCGGATGGCTTTGAGCGGCTTTATAACTGCGGAACAGCAGCACCTCATTTATACGACCTGACTACCTTGCCCGAAACCCAGGATCTCCCAATCGATATTTATTATGATCCGCATTACGTACCGGATACCAACCTGGTTCAACACTTTATACCGGGCAAAACCAATATACGCGTATATGAACGTCCCGGAGGAGAACACCTGCTCGTGCGCAACCTGAAAAAATCAGGAGAGCTGGACGAAATACTTGAAAAGGCATGTTCTTCGGAACGCGCTCTTAACATTCGCTGATAATTTTTCAAACATTCACATGATAGCTGAACTAACCCCCGAACGATTACAGGATAAAGATTTCACGGTACTTACCGATTTTAATGTCGAATCGGAAGTGTTGCTTATCGTATTCTCCGGAGTAGGCTTAGGAATCGGGGTGCCCTATTTCGAATTTTTGAATGCTTTAAATGACTATAAGATCCGAAAGATTTTTGTGCGTGATAACCGGAAATCCTGGTATCACGGCGGAATCATTGGGATGGGTGATACGATTGATGAGACGCTGGATCCGCTTCGTAAGCTCATCAAGGAAAGTGGTGCTAAAAAGATCGTTACCCTGGGTAACTCCATGGGCGCTTACGCCGCCATTTTATATGGCGTGCTTCTGGGTGCGGATGAAGTCCTCGCCTTTGCGCCGACAACCTTTGCCAATTGGAAAAACCGATTCAAATACTGGGATCACAGAGGGCATTTTAAATATCTGAAAAATGCCACGATTAAACCCTGGAAATACTATGACCTGCTAGAGGTTCCCGGTATTGATAAACCTCATATCCAAATCTTTTTTGATACGGATTATCGGACAGACCGGGCACACGCCGAACACCTTGGAAAAAGCCTGGATAACGTAGATCTGAAACGTTTTCATGGTGGAAAACACAAGGTGATCAAGAATATCAAGAACTCCGGAGAGTTGCAGAATATATTCTCCGGCACCTTTGAGAGGTTACAACAGAAAAAATAATTAATAGAAATACTTAACCAACAAGAAAAAAATAATCATTATGAAAACTGCTCTTGTTTGTGGCGCCGGCGGATTTATTGGCGGCCACCTTGTTAATCGCCTTCAATCAGAGGGTTACTGGGTACGTGGTGTTGATTTGAAACACAATGAATATGGTAACGATAAAGCCGATGATTTTGTAATTGGTGATTTAAGAGATCCACGTGTATGTGAAGCCCTCTTTGATCGGCAAATAGACGAAGTTTACCAATTGGCTGCTGATATGGGGGGTGCAGGTTACATTTTTACAGGCGACCATGATGCGGTTGTCATGCACAACTCAGCGACCATTAACCTGAATATGGTTGAAATGGCCAGACTACATGGCGTTAAGAAAATCTTTTATTCCTCTTCTGCATGTATGTACCCGGAATACAACCAGCTTGATCCGGATAATCCGAAGTGCTCGGAAGATTCTGCCTATCCTGCAATGCCCGATAGTGAGTATGGTTGGGAAAAACTCTTTAGCGAACGTTTGTACCTTTCTTACTATCGCAACTACGGTTTGGAAGTACGCGTGGCCCGTTTCCACAATATCTTTGGTCCGATGGGTACCTGGGATGGCGGTAAGGAAAAAGCGCCAGCAGCGCTTTGTCGGAAAATTATCCACGCTGAGGATGGTGGTACAATCGATATCTGGGGTGATGGAAAACAAACCCGGTCTTTTCTGTACATCGATGAATGTCTTGAAGGCGTTCGCCGCCTGATGGAATCAGATTGGACCGGCCCGGTCAATATCGGATCGGAAGAAATGGTTTCGATCAATGAGTTTGTTGATATCATTGCAACCATTTCTGGAAAGAAAATAAACAAACACCACATTGAAGGACCAGAAGGTGTACGTGGACGGAATTCAGACAATGCGCTGATTTACGAGAAATTAGGCTGGAAACCGACACAACCTCTGCGGGAAGGTATGGCAAAAACATACGCCTGGATAGAAAAGCAAGCCGCTTCGGCTGTAAAATAATAGTGACAAAACAAACATGAAAATTCTTTTTGCAAGTTTTAGTATTCTACCAAACACGGGAGCAGCGGGATTTGTCAGTGAATCCCTCGCTAATAATTTTAGCAGGGATGAACTTGTTGTAGTTGGGGAACAGATAATGGGGTTAGGACGCATAAAGCGCGATTCGAATCTACCCAGGTATTATTACATTCCCTCAAATTTTAGCTGGAGAGGAAGAGCCAAACGGTTCTTCGCTCCTTTCCGGTGGGCTATTTTTCCGATCACTCTGCTCTGGATGTGGTGGATTTTGAAGCGGGAAAAGTGTGATTATGTATTGGGTACCTACCCGGATAACTATTATCTCTACGCTTCTTATCTGATCGCTAAGTGGAATGGGATTCCCTTTAGTTCGTATTTTCATAATACTTATTTGGAAAACCGGAAAGGAGGAATCCACAGGTGGTTTGCCAAAAAAGTTCAAACCGCCATTTTCGAATACTCCGATTACATCTTCGTAATGAGTGAAGGCATGCAAGGCTTTTACGAAAAAGCGTATCCGGAAATAGATAAGTTTGTTCCACTTATCCACACCTTTGAATTCTGGCCCAAAGCAGAAAATCCGGTGGATGTCACAGCTGTAAAAGACAAATACGACTTTCTGTTGATTGGCAACTTCAATAATTCGAATATTGAAGCCACAGCCAGGTTGGTGGATGCACTCAAACAAGAACCCCGAATCAATATCAAAATGTTTACCCATGTACCGAAAGCGCTCTTGCGGATGCGTGGGATTGACGCGGATGCTATTGACTATCGGGGCTTCGTAAAGCAGGAAGATTTCTATAAGGAATTGATGGATAATGATGTTTGCGTATTAACCCACGGCTTTACCGGAGGATATTCGCAAGAAGAATATGAGACAATCTTTCCAACCCGGACTATTAATTTTTTAATTTCGGGATTACCCATTTTTGCGCATTCACCGTCCTTTTCGTTTTTAAGTCAATACTTAAAAAAATATGATTGCGCCGAAGTAGTTGATGTAGCGGATCCGGCTGTTGTTTTGGAACGAGCTCGCTACTTACTGGATCATCCGGAAAGAAGATTGGAATTGGCAGAGAATGCACGGAAAGCCGCCGAGCGATTTTATGGCCCTAATGTGGCTGCATTTTTAAGGAACAAATTGGAGAATGCCTGAATTGGTATCAGCAAATAAAAGGACGGGAGTCACCAGAAATCAAGTACTGTTTGTGCTTTTCTGTGCCTATGTCTTTTTTGCACCCTTCGAGGATTTGCTGGAATACCTCTATGGTATAAAAACAATATTTAAGCCCTACCGCTTATTTGGCATTTTGATTCTCCTGTTTGGCTTTTTCTACGACTTTAAAAGAAAGCCATTTTTTGTTTTTAAGCCTGATATACTCGTCGTTCTCTTTCAGGGCTATGGGGTCTTTTATACGTTTCTCCTCTTTAACCTGGGGTTCCATATAAGTTTTGGGAGTTTTCTGAACTCCCAAATCCAGATGACTTTCCTTACTTTGATTTTTCTGACGTTTAAGAGACTCGATTTAACGTATAAGCAGATTAACAGAATTCTGGCTTTTATGTGTGCCGGGATCATCATAAACGGCCTGATTATTTTGGTCGATTTTTATATCCTGCAGATATCCTCACGAGAAAAAGGCCTCTCGGATAACCCGAATTATGCTGCCTACGGCATGGCGATAGCGACGGTTTTCCTGACCTATTTACTTATGAAGAATAGGTTTAGTTTATTAAAACTGAAAAACCTGTTTTACTTCGGATTAGTCGGGGTCATGTTTTTCACTATTCTGGCTACCGGATCCAGAGGCGGGTTTATCCTCTTTGCATTCTGTATGTTTCTGATGACCATTGTGCTTTCAGATACTCAGACAAAAGTGCGGCTAATCCCAATCTTTGGAGCTGTACTTTTGGTGGTTTTGTTTAATACGAATTTCCAAGCCTTAACGGAAGAAACCACAACCTTCAATCGCCTGCAAGGTGCTACCCAGGATATTCGTGTACCCCTGGCCAAAGCCGGTTTTGCGGCATTTGTAGATACTTATGGCATGGGGCTTGGGGTTTCACAAATGCTCGACCGGGGCACATTCGCTTATTACATTGGCCCTGTAGACAGAAACCTGGTGTATGCTATCGAAGTACGCGATAAGGGTTTGAGTCTCCATAATATGTATATCGAAGTTGCCGTCGAAACGGGCGTAATCGGGATCGGTCTCTGGACCTATTTTTTGTTCTTGACAGCGAAGTTTCAATGGGATAAATTCAGATTAAACGACAAAAACCGGCCATTTCATCGGATGTTGTTTGTTTGTATCGTTGGTCTGCTCCTTTTTGCAATGACAGGTAAAGGACTCCTAGGTGCCTTGTTTTGGTTTGTTATTACCGTTTGCTCAAAAGAGTATTACGACGAGGAGGACCTTTATCCAGATCAGGAAATCATTTCCGAATGAGTGTAGATAATCCATTTCTATGTTTTATTCACATAGAAAAAGCAGGGGGCATGACTATGCACCAGATGCTCCATCATGCTTTACCGGGATATATCTCCCCACACCCAGGATTCGGAGAGCATTTGAAAGCAGATGAGCTGGAATTGCTTCTGAGGCGCTGGCCATTAAAAATAAGTGGAGTGGGAGGCCACCGCATGGGTGCCTTTCTTCAGTATGAAGCTGTTTTGCAAAGGCCCATATTCTACATGACTTTTTTGCGTGATCCGATCCGACGATATATGTCTAGTATTAACTGGAAAAAAAACATCATGAGTCAGGCCTGGACGCCCGAAAGTTATGTGGAGGAGCCCTACTACCACAATTTTCAATGTTTTCGAATCGCAGGTGAACGCTCTTTTGAAAAGGCCAGAGATATCCTTTTGGAGAAATATTCCTTCGTTGGTCTGATGGAAGAATTTAATCGCTCCTTACTGCTTTTGCAAAATGAATGGCCAGGCAAAAAACTGGATGTTCGATATGTAAAAGACAACGTCAAGGACTACGGTACAAATGAGATAACATGGGAGTCTTTGTCGCCTGAAACACAGGAGCGCTACCGGGCATGTAATCAGGAAGATATCAAGTTAGTTGAATTTGTCAGACAGGAATTATGGCCCCGGTACCTGAATCGATTTCCTGGTAATTTGGCAGAGAAAGAACAGGTTTTTTTAGCGCAATTAAAATCTTATAAAGTATCTCCCCTGCTTTACCTTAAGCAAAAGGGGACAAATTTTTTACTTGGTAAAGTCTGGCAACCTTTGCTGTTTGGACGAGAGCAACCACCCATTTGATGACAAGAGTATATGAGTAAGCCACCTAAAATTCTGGTTACTGGTGCAGCCGGCTTTATTGGTTTTCACCTGATACAAGGCCTCTTGTCAAAAACAGACTGGCAGGTTGTGGGACTCGATAACCTGAATAGCTATTATGACCCAAACCTGAAATTAGATCGCTTACGCGAACTTAACCTGGATGTTGATTTGCTTACAGCCGTTCGCGGACCAGTACAGGCTGGCAACAGGTTTGCTTTCTACCGAATGGATATGGAATCTTCGGAAGCAATCGACCGCCTGTTTGAAAGTGAAAAACCGGATATGGTGATAAACCTGGCCGCACAGGCAGGTGTCAGGTACAGCCTCGAAGCGCCCCGCTCTTATATAAAAAGCAATGTTTCAGGCTTTCTAAATATTTTGGAAGGCTGTAGAACCAGCGGAGTCAAACACCTGATTTACGCAAGTAGCTCCAGTGTGTATGGATTAAATACGAAAGTGCCTTTTTCAACGGCTGATCCGGTTGACCACCCGGTGAGCCTGTATGCCGCCAGCAAGCGATCTAATGAGTTAATGGCACATACCTATAGCCATTTATTCAATATCCCAACGACCGGCCTCCGGTTTTTCACCGTATATGGCCCCTATGGCCGGCCGGATATGGCCTATTTCCATTTTACACGCCGTATTCTGGCCGGACAACCTATCCGGGTTTTTAACCACGGAAAAATGCGCCGCGATTTTACCTATGTGGAAGATGTGGTCAATGGCATTATTAAACTCTTGGAAGCACCGGTGCCTGCCGCAAATGGTACCGAAATGGCTGTACATAAATCTTCGGCACCTTTTGCCTTATATAATATCGGCAATAATAAACCGGTCGAACTCATGGAGTTCATCCAGACACTGGAAGACCTTCTGGGTAAAAAAGCGGTCATGCAGTTTGAAGATATGCAGGCCGGCGATATTGTTAAAACCTACGCAGATATAGATGACCTGTACCAGCTAACCGGGTTCAGACCAAAAACCGACCTGCGAACAGGCCTCGCCCATTTTGTAAACTGGTATAAAAGCTATTACCTCTAATCTATGTGTGGTATCTGCGGTATAATTGATCATAATCAACAACTCGATGTATCCCGGCGAGATGACTGGGTTCGGCAAATGAATGCCGCAATTACACATCGCGGACCGGATGAAGCAGGCTACCGGAGCACCCCCGCTGCAACCCTGGCGATGCGCCGGCTTTCAATTATAGACCTGAAATCCGGCCAACAACCAATCTACAACGAGGACAAAAAAATCTCCGTTTTCTTTAACGGGGAGATCTATAATTTTCCGGAACTACGTGAATGGCTCCTGGAAAAAGGACATAGCTTTTATACCTATTCTGACACGGAAGTGCTGGTGCACTTATACGAGGAGTTTGGTTTCCAGGGCATGCTGGAACGGGTAAAAGGGATGTTTGCCCTGGTTTTGCAAGACGATCATAAGGGCGCCTTTTACCTGGCCCGCGATCGCTTTGGCGAAAAACCACTCTTTTATTACCAAAAAGAAACCCAGCTTTTTTTCTCCAGCGAAATTGCTTCGCTCCTGGAAGCAGAGCCTGTTCCCAGAAAACTCAATCAGGACGCGCTGCCTTATTACCTCCGCATGACTATCGTGCCGGAGCCGCAAACACTGCTTCAGGAAGTTCATTCCCTCAAACCGGGACATTTTCTACATCTTATCGATGGCCAATGGACCCAAGAGGCCTACTTTGTGCCGTCATACGAGGCAGATTCAAATATCAAAACAGAGCAGGACGCTATTGAATACATCGAGCCTATTCTCGAACAGGCAGTCAAACAGCAAATGATCAGCGATGTGCCACTTGGCGCCTTTTTATCGGGCGGAATTGATTCCAGTACGGTGGTTGCCTGGATGCAGAAAAACAGCCCGGACCCAATCAAAACCTTTACAGTAAGATTTGAAGAGTCTGGCTACGATGAGAGTCCGATAGCCAGAGAGGTCTCTCAATTATTAGGCACAGATCATACAGAGATCACCATTCCCAATCAGGATTTCTCCGAAGAAATTTTCTGGACGGTTATTGACCATGTAGGTTTGCCTTTTCCGGACTCCTCCGCGATCCCGACCTATCTGATCACCAAAGAAATCCGGACACACGTTACGGTTGCCCTTTCGGGGGATGGGGGGGATGAATTATTTGGAGGGTATCCGATTTTTCAATGGTGGCCAAAAATAGCGCGACTCCAGAATATACCTGCCCCGATCCGTTCAATGGCTCAGGCTGGAGTTGGTATAGCAGGAAATTTTCCGGGCACTGGAAACAACTCCACACTGCGACAACTGCGTCGGGCTTTAGAGGCTGCTTCGGTACCAAAAGACGAATTGGGAATCGCTATTCAGGAAATGTTTAGCCTAAGGGAATTAGCCAAATTAAAAAAAGGCGGTTTCCGAATGCCAGTGCCAAACGAAATGGCCCGATTCCCGGACGCTGCAGATGATTGGTCGGATTTGCGAAGAGCTATGTATTATCGCCTGATCCATAATCTGCCGCTTGATATGTTGATCAAGGTAGATCGCATGAGCATGGCAAACTCCCTGGAAGTACGTGCTCCATTTTTGGATCCCGATCTCTTTGAGGCCAGCACTAAACTTCCCGAACGCTTTCTGATAAAAGACGGTAAAGGCAAACACCTGATTCGGAAAATAATGGAAGGCAGACTGCCTGATAGCGTGTTTAATCATCCCAAATCAGGCTTCAGTATTCCGCTGCACCAATATCAAAATGCTTCCTTTGAAAAGCTCGTTCAGGAATTGCTGAACCCGGGCAATGTGCTATATGACTTGTTTGATCCCGAATATTTGAAAAAGATCATCCGATCCGGATTGATACAAAAAGGCGACACAAGTGGCCAGAGTGTATTCCGATCCAGTCACCAATTATGGTCGCTCATGCAGTTGTTTGGCTGGGCACAAAGATTCCGGATTACCCTATGAGTTTACGTGTATTATTTGTTGGAGGCTTCCAAAAAATTGGCAAAAGCGGCCATGTTGGCGGACAGGCTTTTGCCTGCACCAGTCTGGTGGAAAGTGACTGGGGAAAAACCATCAATTGGCATCTCCTGGATACCATGGCCGAGACCAACCAAAAAAGGAGCTTTCTGTACAGGCTGAAAAAAGCAATTCAGCGATTTGCTGAAATGTACCGGGTGCTCCGCAAAGGAGAGGTCGATCAGGTGCTAATCTTTTCTTCTGCCGGATTTAGTTTTGTAGAAAAAGGATTGATGGCCCGGATGGCTAAACGCTATCATAAGCCCGTTATGTTTGCTCCGCGATCCGGATTGATCCTCGATTCCATGGAGAATTCAAAATGGATGCACAACTACGTTCGGAATACCATTTCGTTGGTAGATCGGGTAATTTGTCAGGGAGAATCCTGGCAGGAATTTTATCAAAATCTGGCCGGTGGCCCGGATGAAAAATATGTGGTGATCCACAACTGGATATCCTCCGATCCCTATCTGGCTAATGTCCCGGATTTAAGCATTCGGCAATCCAGAAAGGAGATGAAAGTCCTTTTCCTGGGCTGGATAAATCAAAATAAAGGTATCTTCGATTTGCTGGATGCCGCAGAAATGGTTCGGGACTTGCCCATACAATTTGTCGTTGGTGGCAACGGGACACACTTCGAAGAGGTGCTGAAACAAATAAAGGATCGAAAGCTGGAAGGGAAAGTTGATATGCGAAACTGGATCACAGGCACCGACAAAATGGATGTGTTGCGGGAATGTGATGCCTTCGTACTTCCTTCTTATCGGGAGGGCTACCCCAATGCGCCACTGGAAGCGATGGCCTCGGGCCTTCCCGTCATTGTCTCGGCAATTAGCTCCCTCCCCGACCTCATCACCGATGGGGTAAATGGCTATTTGTTTGAGCCGGGAGATGCAGGAAAGATGGCTTCCATTTTTACAGAATTAGCACAGCATCCCGAAAAGCGATTACAGGTCGGCAAGGCCGGGCGTGAACGGGTACTGACAAACAATAGTCTGGAAAACGCTACCACACACCTGCAGCGGATGTTTTCAGACTTGACTAAATAAGAAAATGAAGATTATTAATGTAGTAGGGGCACGCCCCAATTTTATGAAGGTGGCTCCCCTACACCGGGAGTTTTCCAAAAGACCTCAGATCGAATCGCTGGTACTCCACACCGGACAACATTATGATGCCCGGATGAGCGACGTGTTTTTTCGGCAGCTGGAGTTACCCACCCCGGATTATTACCTTGGCGTAGGTGGCGGAACACATACCATGCAGACTGCCGGTATCATGCTCAAATTTGAAGAGGTCGTCAACAAAGAAAAACCGGATGTGGTGTTGGTGGTCGGAGACGTTAATTCGACAATAGCCTGTGCCTTGGTAGCCGTTAAAAATCATATTCCACTCGTACATGTCGAGGCCGGCCTGCGCAGTGGAGATCGCCAAATGCCGGAGGAAATCAACCGCATTTTAACCGACCGGATTTCAGATCACCTCTTTGTCACCGAGCAAAGCGGACTGGTTCATTTGGCAGCAGAAGGAGTGCCTGATGCGTCTGTCCATTTTGTAGGCAACGTGATGATTGATTCATTGGTAGGCTTTCGCCGAAAGGCAGCAGAAGCGACAGTACTCAAAGACCTGGGATTAGCTCCACAGTCTTATGTGCTGATGACCATGCACCGCCCTGCCAATGTGGACAATCAGGCAGGACTCGAAAAAATCCTGCAGATGATCGAACGGATCGTGCAGGACTGTCCGGTCGTTTTCCCCTTACACCCCAGAACAGGAAATAAGCTGAAAGAATTTGGCTTATATGATAAACTAAGCAGCCTGCCGGGCGTGCACCTCCTCGAGCCACAAGGCTATCTGGAATTTCTACACCTGATGGAACGCGCCAAAATGATCCTTACAGACAGCGGCGGCATCCAGGAAGAAACCACTTTTCTGCAAGTACCTTGCCTGACATTTAGAGACTCCACCGAGCGGCCAATTACGACCTTGCTCGGCACAAATACCCTGCTGGATTCGCTGGATCCGGATGAAGCGATCAAACACTTTCAAGCTGTGCTTTCCGGGCAGTATAAACAGGGCGTAATCCCTCCTTTTTGGGATGGGCAGGCCTCTGTACGTATTGCCGATATCCTCGAAACATTGTATCAAAATTAAGACTCGTATAAAGTCCTCAGAAATAAAAAACTACTTTTCCCTTGAAGCAAATCATACAACACCTCAAAACCGGCCAGACAGAACTAGCAGATGTTCCGACGCCTATGATTCGTCCCGGACATTTACTGATCCGTTCCACGCGTTCGCTCGTATCGCTGGGTACTGAACGGATGCTCGTCGAATTTGGTAAGGCCAGCCTGATCGCCAAGGCCCGCCAACAACCGGATCGGGTAAAACAGGTGCTCGACAAAATGCGTACCGACGGGATTATGCCAACTTTGGAGGCCGTATTTAATAAACTGGATACCCCACTCCCGCTTGGTTATTGCAATGTGGGCATCGTAGAAGAAATTGGGGCCGGTGTACAGGGCTTCAAAATTGGAGACCGGGTGGCTTCCAATGGCCAACATGCTGAATTCAATTGCGTACCGCAAAATCTGGTGGCCAAAATTCCGGAAGCTGTAACAGACGACGAAGCGGTGTTTACCGTTATCTCGGCGATCGGCCTGCAGGGTATCCGGCTCTTCGAACCCTCTTTTGGGGAAACCGTTTGCGTGATCGGACTGGGATTGATCGGCCAAATTACCGCCCAGTTACTTCGGGCCAACGGGTGTCGGGTGATCGGTGTTGATTTGGATCCGGACAAACTGGCTCTGGCCGAAAAATTTGGCGTCATTCCGGTTCACGCTGGTCAGACAGACCCCGTCGTTTTCGGACAGGAATTAACAGGTGGCGCAGGAGTGGATGGGGTGATCATTACCGCTTCCGCGAAAGATAGCAGCATTATTTCCCAGGCAGCAAATATGTGTCGCAAGCGTGGCCGGATTATTCTGGTTGGCGTGGTCGGCCTGGAAATGGATCGCGCCGAATTTTACCAAAAAGAACTTTCTTTCCAGGTTTCCTGCTCCTACGGCCCGGGCCGATACGATGATGCCTATGAGCTGCGCGGACAAGACTACCCGCTCCCTTATGTGCGCTGGACAGAAAAGCGAAACTTTGAAGCGATACTGCATGCCCTTGCCTCCGGCGATTTGGATGTCAAACCCCTGATCACAGAAGTCGTAGGACTGGAACAATTTGACCAGATCTACGAGGACATGAAGAAAAAAGGGTCGATTGCCAGTATCCTGAAATATTCGGATGCGGCAAGTACTGACCGGAGAGTACAACTGAGTACCCGTTCCTATTCCGGTGGATCATCGATTGGCATAATCGGTGCCGGAAATTTCACCCGAATGGCTTTGTTGCCGTTCATGAAAAAAGCAAATGCGCCGATCAAATCGATTGCCAGTTCGGGCGGCTTAAATGCGACGATGCTTGCCCGGAAGCACAACATTCCGGAAAGTACCTCCGATTATAAAACCATTCTGAATGATCCGGAAATTGGTCTGGTGGTTGTTACAACCCGACCAGACTCTCACGCCTCCATGGTATTGGAAGGTCTGAAAGCCGGGAAGGATGTATTTGTGGAAAAACCCCTGGCGATCTTTCCGGAAGAATTGGAAGCGATTGAAAAAGCGGCAGCCAACTCCTCCAATGTGGTTACTGTGGGATACAACCGCCGCTTTAGTCCGCATACGCAAGCCGTTAAAAAACAACTTGATCCGAACGCACCAAAATACCTGATCGCAAATATGAACGCCGGGTTTATTCCACCCGAGCTTTGGATTCACGATCGCAATATCGGAGGAGGCCGCATCCTCGGAGAAGCTTGTCACCTTATTGACCTGCTTTCTCATTTGAGTGGCAGCCCCGTGCGCCGGGTCTTTATGAGCGCCCTGGGAAATAACCCTACCGAATCGACTGATACCGCCTGTATCCAGCTCAAATTTGCAAATGGCGATGTCGGGGTGGTCAATTATTTTGCCAACGGCAGCTCGCAATATGGCAAAGAACGTGTAGAAGTACACAGCCAGGGGAAAAGCCTGATCATTGACAATTTCCGGCAGACAAAAGGCTACGGAACTTCCGGATTCAAAGGCTTAAAAACCCAAATAGATAAGGGCCACCTCTCGCAATTCAAGGAATTGGTAAATCACTGGCAATCCGGCAAAACCGGGTTGATTCCATTGGAGGAATTGCTTAATGTCAGTAAGGCCGCATTTGGGGCACTGGAATCAATGAAAACCGGAACCTGGGAAGATATCGCCTGATTTAGATGCTGAAACCCAAACATATCTGGCAGGTTTATAAACAAATGGGCGGGCGTTATGCCTGGTTCAGAGGCCGCTTTGAATTAAGTCGAAAGCTGGGTTTGGTCAAAAAACAATACCCCGTAAATCCTGCGGAGTGGACCTTTATAACCTTAGGTTTATGGCAAAAAACAGCTCCTCCATTTTTCTTCAACAGCCGCGAAAGTTTAAACATTCCCCGTGAGGAAGACGAAAAACTGGCGCAACGCGTAGCCGATTTTAAGCAGGGTAAGCTCACGTATTTTCAGGGAGAGCAAATCGATATTGGCAAAGATTACGACTGGCTGACAAATCCGATTAGCGGATATCAATACGAACGGGATCAGCATTGGATTGATGTAAAAGATCTCAGCCGGGAAGCCGGGGATATCAAATACGTTTGGGAGAAATCCCGCTTTGTTTTTCTGTACGACCTGATTCGATACGATTATCATTATCAGGAAGACCAGTCTGAGCTGGTCTGGAATCAGATCGAATCCTGGATGAACGCCAACCCGATAAACTGCGGACCCAATTATAAGTGTAGCCAGGAAATTGCCCTGCGCAGTCTGAACTGGACATTTGCGCTGTACTATTACCGGAATTCAGAAATCTGGACAGAAGAACGTTTTCAGCGACTGCTGCATTACCTCTATTGGAATTTCCGGCACATCTATTCCAACATAGAATTCTCACTGATCAGTGTCCGGAATAATCATGCCATGACAGAGGTAGCTTCTCTCTTTATGGCTGGCCTGTTGTTTCCTTTTTTTCCGGAATCAAATACGTGGAATGCAGCTGGTAAAGGATGGCTGGAGGGTGAAATTCGGTACCAGATATATGAGGATGGCAGTTACCTGCAACATTCACATAATTATCACCGGGTAGTGATTCAGGTATTAACCTGGGCGCTATACCTGGGAGATATCCATAAAGATATGCTGAGCGAAGTGGCAGAGGACCGTATTCGCAAAAGCATGGAGTTTCTTTATTTGAACCAAATTAAGGAGAACGGAAAACTCCCAAATTATGGCGCGAATGATGGAGCACTATTCTTCCCGCTCAACAATTGTGCTTATCGAGATTATCGTCCGGCATTGAATGCTTTATACTTCTTTCTGGAAGGGGAGCACCTATACCCGGAAGGTCCCTGGCAGGAAGATGCATTTTGGTATTCCGGCACACAGCGAACGGCCCATTCTATCGAGAAGCAGGCTATCAGCAATTATGGTACCCATGCATTCCCGGAAGGGGGCTATTATGTTTTGAGAAAACAGGATAGTCTGACCACTATTCGATGTGCCAGTTTTCGGGATCGGCCGGCGCATGCGGATAATTTACACCTGGACCTTTGGTATGAAGGGCGGAATATTCTCCGGGATGCCGGCAACTTCCGTTATAATACCGAGCCTTTCTGGCAACACTGGTTTAACAGTACCCCGGCCCACAATACCATAAGTTTAAAGAAGTTTGACCAAATGGAAAAGGGCCCTCGCTTTATTTGGCTAAATTGGTCGCAAGCCCAGTTTGCCGAATGGAAGGAGGAAACAGATCGCTGGATTTTTAACGGCCGGATCAATGCCTTTAAGCAATACGGTAAGTATAATACCCACCAACGGACAGTAGAAATATACAAACGCGAACCGCTCTGGGTTATACATGACGAGGTAACGCACGGTACGCCATTTCCGATCAGACAATACTGGCATCCGGGGCCGGCTTTTGAGGAATTCGGTTTCGAGATAGAGGCAAAAGATGGTGGATTGAAAACACTTGAATTACAAAAGACCCAGGCCTGGTATGCAAATACTTATGGTTTACGGGAAGAAGTGGATGCCTTTTACTTTGAAACCAATGAGAAAATTATTCGAACGATAATCCGACTGAATAGATGAACATCTTATTAATTCACCAAACTTTTTTGGGTGAAAATAGCGGGGGCGGGTCCCGCTGGAATGAAATGACCCGACTTTGGGAAGCAGACGGGCAGGATGTAACGGTTATTGCCGGCATGCTACACCACTATACCGGCGAACCATTCAAACCAGAATATAAGGGCAAGTATGTTTACGTAGATAAGCACCATGTTGACCGGAAGATCATCCGTACGCACATGAGTGGTGGATATGCCAAAAGCTTTTTCGGACGATTGTTAGGCTATTTTTCCTTTGTCTTTTCCAGTATTTATGCCGGCATATTTGTTGCCCGCGACAAATATCAGGTCGTTTTAACCAGTTCACCGCCTTTGTTTGTCGGAATTAGTGCCTGGATATTATCAGTCATAAAATGGAAGCCCCTGGTTTTTGAAGTACGAGACCTCTGGCCCGAGTCAGCAATTGACGCCGGCGTCCTCAACAATAAGATTGCGATCAAATTGATGTATATGCTGGAGCGTTTTTTGTATCGGCGCGCCAAGCTTATCATCGTGCTTACACCGGCATTCGAACAAAAATTGATCGAGAAAAAAGGAATCGCCCCTAAAAAGGTGGTCATGATTCCGAATGCCGCGGATTTTTCTATTTCGGATGAGGTGATCAAAGACTTTGATCGGGATGCCTTCCGGGCAAAAATGGGCTGGACCGACAAGGTGGTTATTACCTATGTCGGTGCGCATGGGGTGGCAAATCACCTGATCCAAATGGTTGAAACAGCCGAATTACTGCGGGATAAACCCGAAGTGCATTTTGTGCTATTAGGCGACGGGATGCAAAAGCCCATGCTGAAGGAAGAAGTTCAAAAACGCGGACTAACAAACGTAGAATTCATTGACTACGTACCCAAGCGGGTCGTGTTCGAATACATCCGGGCATCTGATTTTGGAACCTCCGTTTTGAAGAAAGCTGACACCTTCAAAACGGTCTATTCCAATAAGACCTTTGATTATATGAGTTGCAAGTTGCCTATTCTCATGGTGATTGACGGCGTGAGCCGGCAATTGGTAGAGGATGCGGGCTGTGGCGTGTATGTTCGTCCGGAAGATCCGGCAGATTATGCCCAAAAAATCCGGGAATACCTGGCCATGGATCGGGCCATATGGGCCGAGCAGGGTGAGGCCGGATATGTATATGCCAAGAAGCATTTTGACCGGATGGTTTTATCTGAAAAATATCTTGAATGCCTCGCCGGGGTAATAGCTAAAAAGGCTTAATTTTCTCCGCAAATAATTTCAGTATGGATAAGAAAAAAATATGTGTAATTGGCACCGGGGGCTTCGCAAAAGAAGTCATGGTGATCATATATGATTTGGGAAGAATGGACGAAGTTGCCTGTTTTATGGAACCCGATAGTGAGTGGGAGGAGCGTACGATCATGGGCATCCCGGTCTGGCCACAAAGTAAGTTTGATCCGGCAAAACATACGGCTACCATTGCGATTGCCAGCACCAAAATTCGGGAAAAAGTAACCCAACAATTGCCACCGGAAACCGTTTATGAGAAATTGATTTCTCCGAAGGCATTCTGGACACCCTGGATTGAGGTGGGTGAAGGCGCTATTATCGGTGCGGGGTGTTTGGCAACAGTTGATATAAAAATCGGCAAACACGTGCACCTGAATTGTTTTACAACCTTAGGACACGATACCGTCATTGAGGATTTTGTGACCACCACATCCAATGTGACCATAAACGGAAATTGTCATATTGGGAGCCACACTTATTGGGGCACCCGATCCAGCATACGACAAGGATTAACAGTTTGCCCGGAAGTCGTCATCGGTATGTCGGCGGTAGTGGTAAAAGATATTACGGAGCCTGGCGTTTACGTTGGTCTCCCGGCTAAAAAACTTAAATAAACACATTGATGAAAATTTTAGTTACCGGCGGAGCCGGCTACATTGGTTCAGTATTGGTGCGCCAATTATTGGAAAAAGATTACCAGGTACGCGTTATCGACTCGTTGAAATGGGGTGGTGATGCACTCTATGATGTGGTGCAAAACCCCAACTTTGAATTCCTCAAAGGAGATGTTCGGGATGAAGCAGCTATTGACAAAGCCCTGGTTGGAATAGATGGAATCGTGCACCTGGCAGCAATTGTCGGAGATCCGGCTTGTAAAAAGTTTTCGGATGAAGCACTTGAAACCAATTGGGATGCTTCTGTCAAACTTTTTGAAAAAGCAGAAGCTGCTGGAGTTAAGCGATTTGTCTTCGCATCTACTTGCTCCAATTATGGCAAAATGACTGACCCGACTGCATTTGTGCATGAGGATTCAGAATTAAGACCTGTTTCGCTTTACGCTGAATTGAAAGTGAAGTTTGAGGATTACATCCTTAACAAGCGCAAAGACACGAATATGTGTTCGACGTCCCTGCGTTTTTCAACCGTTTACGGTTTTTCACCACGTATCCGTTTTGACCTGACGGTGAATGAATTTACCCGAAATGTCGGTTTAGGCGAAGTACAGGAAATCTGGGGGGCACAATTCTGGCGGCCGTATTGCCATGTGGAAGATTTGTCCAGATCAGCGATCCTGGTATTGGAATCTCCAACCGAAAAAGTGCGCGCCAATGTTTTCAATGTAGGCAACACCGAAGAGAATTACCAGAAAGGTATGATCATGGAAGAGATTCTAAAGATCGTTCCGAATGCCAGCGCCAAATATGTGGAAAGCAATGAAGATCCACGTGATTACCGCGTAAACTTCTCAAAGATCGAAAACGAGTTGGGTTTTACGATTACCAAAACGGTTCCTGATGGAATCCGGGAGATCTATAAATTAATCCAGTCTGGTTTGATCGTTGATTCACATTCCCAAAAATTCCGGAATATCTAACCCCTAACTAATAATCTTCCTATGATTCTTCTGTCTGGTCCGAATATTTCCGGTAATGAATGGAAATACGTCAAGGATTGCCTGGATACAGGCTGGGTGTCTTCTGTTGGTTCTTATGTGAATCAGTTTGAAGAAATGGTCGCCAGTTTTGCCGGTGCAAAATATGGGGTAGCAACCTCCAGTGGTACTACCGCTTTACACATCGCCCTCATTCTGGCCGGGGTGGAGCGGGAAGATTATGTGATCGCCCCGAATGTAACTTTTGTTGCCAGCCTTAACTCGATTGCCTATACCGGTGCCGAACCCATCCTCATTGATGTGGATCCCGGCACCTGGCAAATGGATTTGAATTTGCTGGAACAATTCCTGACTTCCGATACAGAAATCCGGGATGGCGCCTGCCGGTTAAGAGCAGATGGCCGCCGGATTCGGGCGATCATGCCTGTACATGTTTTAGGAAATATGTGCGACATGGATCGTTTCATGGATATAGCAGCTCGCTTTCAGCTGGAGGTCATAGAAGATGCTACCGAAGCACTCGGGTCATACTTCTCTGGTAAACACGCAGGGAGCTTCGGAAAAATGGGCTGCTTTAGTTTCAATGGCAATAAAATTATTACCTGTGGCGGGGGCGGTGTTATTGTAACCGATGACGAAGATTTGGCCAAAATGGCCAAACACCTGACCACCCAGGCCAAAGCTGATGCCTTCGAATATTACCACGATCACATCGGGTATAACTACAGGTTGGTAAATGTTTCTGCGGCTATGGGTGTTGCCCAAATGGAGCAGCTGCCCGGGTTTATCCAACGCAAGAAAGAAATTGCGGCTTATTACATGCAGGAGTTAGGCGATTTGCCGGGTATTTCTTTTCAGGAAGTTGATTCCAGAGTGGACCCCAATTGCTGGTTGTTTACATTCCGGGCCGATCGCCAGAAAGAGATTCTGAGTGCACTGAACGCCCAAAAGATGCAATCCCGGCCGTTTTGGGTGCCGATGAACCAGCTGCCTATGTTTAAGCAGGTGAAATATGTGCAGACAGCCGATCACTCAGATGCGATCTATCAAAATTGCCTGAGTATTCCCTGCTCGACGGACATCACCAATGAACAATTGGAGTCTATCGTAGCGACAATTAAATCGGTTTACTCCTAAGCGTTTTGGGATCCAGTTCTGCCGGCCGTGGAGGTAAACTCGGGAAGGTTTTATAGACGAGTTCACTTTTAGGGAAAAAGATCACCCAGCCTGTCAGGAATAAAATGAGAAAGTCGGTGAGGGCAGAGGCATGCTCATAATACCACACTTCAACAGCTCCTTTATACGGCACGATATAGCGAATATAAAATTCTTTTGGCTCCAGTTCTGACTGGGAAACGAATTCTTGTTCGTCTCTGAAAATTGTTGACCCGATCCCTGACAGGCCGGGTTTCGATTTATAGATTACGCGCTTAATTTCCGGGGCATAATGCTCAAAATCTTTGGGAACAAGGGGTCTTGGTCCGACCAGACTCATGTCGCCTTTCAGGATATTGACGAGTTGTGGCAGTTCATTGATTTTTGAGATGCGCAAAAATCCGCCGACCGGCGTAACCCGAAAATCATTTCGGAGTGTAATTGTTCCGGTTCCGAGTTTTTCGCTGTTCTTAAGCATGGTCGCAAATTTCCAGACCTGGAAAGTCTTATTATTCTGGCCCATGCGCTCTTGAAAGTAAAAGACTTCTCCTTCCGCCGTAAGGCGTAAAATGATCATGACCAAAATAAGGATCGGACTAAGAATCAGCAGTGCGATTAGTGCAAAGATCAGGTCAAAGGCTCTTTTTGTTATGAGGTACATTCTGTGTTTTTCCTTTGGGGGTCATACTATAAAAAGAAACAACAGAACCGTTCCTATAAAGGAGGCTGAGTATTAAAATGCCTGGTAAAAGGTTGTAGTTCTCTCTGTTTCTGTCTCCGCAAAATATGACTTTTTTTGATAGAATATGAATTAGGATCTACGTGAAGATTCAATCTAATGAAAATTGACTTTCCGATCGGATAAACCTTGAAAAACCCGAAACACTGGCTACAGGGATTAAGAAAAGATCGCATACGATCCGATTTTTTCAGGAATGTCCTGATTACCTTCTCTGGTACAGCCACGGCCTCACTTGTAAGCTTGCTGCTTACACCGGTTGTTACGCGCATATTTGATCCGGATGACTTTGGGCAAGTCGCCTTTTTAATTGCACTTACGACCAACCTAGGGCTTCTGGCTACCCTGGCTTTTCCGCAGGCACTGGTTATGCCTCGTAGTCGAACGACCTTTTATCAATTGGTTCGGTTATGTCTGGCACTGCTGACACTGGCAACAGTAATTATATTGTTGGCAATCCTTTTCAAAGGGGAATCTCTCCTGCAGCTTTTCAATATGACCCCCCTGGGAAAGCTTATTTACCTATTACCCCTATTTGTCTTTTTAAACGAATTAAACCGCATTGCCGTAAACTGGAATGTGCGCCGAAAGCGCTTTCGCGCAAATGCCTATGCCGGGGTAACCAATAATTTAAGCATTCGTGTCGCCCAGATAATATATGCTTTCCTCGTTGGACCGGGTTTGTTTGGCTTATTAACAGGAAATATAACCGCTTACATCTTACGTCTTTGGGTATTATTGCATGGACAATGGAAAGAACTTTATCGGCTCCTGTTTAGAATTCGTTTTGCCGAATTAAAAAAAGTCGCCTTAGTTTTTCAAAGTTACCCAAGATGGATTTTTCCTTCTGCCCTTATCGAGTCGGTATCTGCGAGCTTACCGATTTACGTGTTGGCCATATATTATGATGCGACAACTGTTGGTCATTTTTCATTTGCTCAGGCCCTCCTAAATCACCCTTATGTGATGCTGAGCGCCTCGGTAATGCCGGTTTTTTTTCAACGTGCCAACGAGTTATACCAAAAAGGCCTGCCCGAATTACAGGATTTTGCCCTTCGGATATTCCGTCGATTGACAACCCTGGGAGCGATTGTATTTGGTGCTGCTATTTTCTTTAGCGATTGGATTTTACCATTCATTTTTGGCGAAAAGTGGGTGACATCAGGCGTTTTTGCCGGATCTCTGGCAATTTACCTGGCCTTTCGATTTATATCTGTTCCGCTTCTCCCGATTTTCCGGGTACTGCACAAAGAGCAATATGATTTTCTGGGCAGCGGCAGCATCTTTATCTTCCGAGTGGTCAGTTTGTTTATCGGTGTACGTTTCTTTGCTCCGGAAACCACGATTTTATTGTTTAGTGTGGCGGGAGCAATGGCTTGCCTGATCAATATGCTGCTCATTTTTAGCTTATTAAAAATGCCGGTTGCTAAGATACTTTTGAGAACCTTCCTCATCTTTACAGGCGTTTTTCTTTTTTATTGGAGCCTGCGCCAATTTTTAGAATGGATTATCTAGTGGACTAACTCGTAAGTTGTAATATATTAAGCCGAAGTAGATTTTGTACTGAGCAAGGCACAAAAAGCGCGCATAGCCATAGCTAAGTAAGCCTTTTTACACTAGTTGAACAACAATAACTTGGATCAAATAAAAATCGGAATAATAGGTTTTGGCCGTATTGGAAAACGCCATGCAGCGATCATTGAAGGGCACCCTTCTACAAAATTGGTAGCTATTTGCGATCAGGATCCGGCGGCTTTCGCCGAAAGGCAAACAGGCCATGTACCCACATTTGAATCCCTGGATCAAATGCTGGCGACTCATCCGGAAATGGATGTTTTGAGTATCTGTACACCCAATGGCCTGCATGCCGACCATGCACTCCGAGCGCTGGATGCCAAACTCCACGTATTATGCGAAAAACCGATGGCCTTAACCCGGTCAGGTTGTGAAGCAGTCATCTCCAAAGCGCTGGATGCCTCCCGAAAGGTATTCTGTGTGATGCAGAATCGGTACTCTCCAACAGTCACCTGGCTAAAAGAGGTGCTGCATTCCGGCAAACTTGGAAAAATTGCCCTCGTACAGATGAACTGCTTTTGGAATCGCGACGATCGGTATTACAGTAAAAAAGACTGGCATGGTACACTGGCGCTAGACGGCGGACCACTCTTTACCCAGTTCTCTCATTTTGTAGATTTACTCTATTGGTGCTTTGGGGATATCTCCGATATTAACGCCCGCTTCGAAAACTTCAATCATCAGCATTCCACCGAGTTTGAGGATTCCGGCCTGGTGCAGTTCAAATTGGAGCAAGGCGGCCTGGGCACCATCCAATATTCTACAGCAGTTTGGGACCAAAATTTTGAAAGCAGCATAACCGTCATAGCCGAAAACGGCACCTTAAAAATCGGAGGTCAATACATGGATCGGGTGGAGTTTTGTCACATCCGGGATTATGTGATGCCCGAGCTGCCGCCGGCAAATGCGCCAAACGATTACGGAAACTATAAAGGCTCCGCAGCTAATCATCACCATGTTTATGCTAATTTAGTGGATGTGATCCATGGAAATGGCGCAATTTCGACCAATGCCCTGCAAGGAATGAAGGTGGTGGAAATCATTGAGCGGATATACCAACAACGAGGGTCATTCAAGTGACCAGAAACACAAACGGAAGTCTATAGGTAACAATTGGGTACTTTTAATATTATATGACAGACCAATTTCCAGAAACTCCTTCCCGAAATGATATTTCTATCCGGGAATTAATCTTACAGGCGCAATCCTATGTCTGGGAGCTGCTGCGTAACTGGAAATTAATACTCCTTTTTGTACTTCCTTTTGTGGTATTCTACCTCTACAAAGCACTCTCAGCTCCCGATAAATATACCGCACAGCTCACCTTTATGGTGAACGACGAAAGTTCTAAAACAACCGGCTATAGTAACTTCCTGACCAATCTCGGACTGGGAGTCGGCGCTTCCTCCGAATACAATTTGGATAAAATCCTTGAACTTTCGAAATCCAATTTAATCATACAACGGGTCCTTTTTAAATGGGACACTATCCGGGGGCAGGAAGATTACCTGGCGAATCACATGATCCGCGAGTTTGATTTGCACGAAAAGTGGAAAGGTGGCTGGCTGGAAGGCCTGGTGTTTGAACATGATAGCGTAGCGATTTTTAGCCGAAAAGAAAAAGCGGTTTTAAAGTCACTCTATTTACAAGTAGTGGGAACACCAAACCAACCAGGATGCCTGCGCAGTTCCTACTCAGAGACTTCCGGCATCATGAAGCTCGAAACGACTACCCCCGGAGAAGGATTTTCGCTCGCATTGGCGGATGTCATGTTTAATGAACTGAGCCAATATTACATCGAAACAGCTATCGAAAAAAGTAAGGACACCTATGATCGCCTGAAGGAAAAGGTTGACTCTGTACGCGGTGTGCTGGAATCCAAACAATACCAATTGGCTTCCTTTGTTGATGCCAACCGCGGACTGGCAAACCAGAAAGCAGCACTTCAACGAGAACGCTTGCAGGGAGAAGTGCAAATGCTGACAGTCATGTACACGGAGACCGTCCGCAATATGGAAGTAAGTTCGTTTGCCCTTAAAAATGATACGCCTTTTATTCGGGCAATCGACCGACCTTATGCCCCACTCTGGAACCTTAAACCCAAGTGGTACTTCATATTACCGAAAGGCATTGCAATTGGGGTAGTTCTTGGAGTTTTCTTTGTCCTGGGACGACGCATTTATTTTGAAATAATGACCGAAAAAAGTACCTGACTCCAAGTCTAATATTCCTATCCATTAAATGAGCTTACGCCAAACAGCCCTCAAAGGCATGTTCTGGACTTACCTGGACCAATTTGGAGGCCAGATCATCAGTTTTGTGATCTCGGTGGTGCTGGCGCGTATCCTGCTTCCCGAAGAATTTGGGATCATTGCTATCCTGATGGTTTTTATCGCCATTTCCAATAGCCTGGTGAGTAGTGGTTTTGCCCAGGCGTTGATCCGTAAAAAAGATGTAGATGAGTTGGATTACTCCTCCGTGTTTTACGTCAACCTGAGCATCTCCATAATCGTCTATCTAATCCTGTTTTTTTCAGCGCCGCTGATTGCCAATTTTTATTCCGATCCCCGTCTGACTTTGCTGACCCGGGTTATTGGAATTGGCACCATACTGAGTGCATTCTCCCTTGTGCAGGTAGCTCGATTGTCTCAGCTGATGGATTTTAAAACCCAGATGACGGTGCGTTTACCCTCTCTTCTGGCAGGTGGCATTGTGGGCATTTGGGCGGCACTACATGGCTATAGTTACTGGAGTCTGGTGATGCAAATGCTGTGTACCCAATTCTTAAGTACGATACAACTTTGGTTGCGCACGGGCTGGTATCCAAAGCGCGTCTTTAGTATGGAGCGCATTAAAGCCATGTTTTCTTTTGGCTCCCGATTGATGCTGTCTGGTTTACTGGATACTATTTACACCAATATTTATACCATCATCATCGGGAAATTCTTTTCACCGGCGGAGGTCGGTTTTTACAACCGGGCCAATAATACCAAACAACTGCCAGTCCTGAATATATCCAATGCGCTGAATAAAGTTACCTATCCCCTGTTTTCAAAAATACAGGATGAAGACGAGCGACTAAAAGAAGCATATCGGAAAATTCTACAGCAGGTACTTTTCTGGATCGCTCCGGTGCTGATCGGGATGGCCGTATTAGCAGTGCCTTTATTTCGGTTTTTATTCACCGAAAAATGGTTGCCGGCGGTGCCTTATTTTCAGATTCTGTGTATGGTCGGAATATTATATCCACTCAACTCCTATAACCTCAATATTCTGAAAGTAAAAGGGCGCTCTGATCTTTTTCTGCGCCTGGAGATTATTAAAAAAACAATTGTTACCGCCAGTATATTTATTGCCCTACCCTTTGGAGTGATCGGCCTGGTTTGGTCGCAGGTCGGCTTGTCAATAATTGCGTATTTTATCAACTCGTACTATAGTGGTAGATTTATAAATTACCCGGTTTGGGAGCAAATTCGAAATATAACACCCACTATATTAAACAGCTTCCTGATGGGAGCGGTGTTGTATGTAATCCTGCTTTATACCCCAGCCTTGTCTGATCTGTTTGTGCTGGTTGCAGGAACCATTATTGGTGGGCTGATCTATTTTGGTGGCGCTTATTTATTGCGCCTGGATGCCTTGGATGAATTTTGGGGAATCCTCAAATTGAAACGTAAAAAATCATGATACCGGTAACTAAACCATTTTTACCACCCAGAGAAGAATATGAAGCCTATATTCGAGGTATCTGGGATCGAAATTGGCTGACAAATAATGGTCCGCTGGTTAATGAATTGGAGCTGCAATTAAAAGAATATTTGCAAGTGCCTAATTTGCTTTATGTGGGCAACGGAACCATTGCTTTACAAATTGCTATTAAAGCACTCGGATTAAGTGGCGAAATTATCACCACCCCATTCTCCTATGTAGCGACAACCAGTAGTATTGTTTGGGAGGGCTGCAAGCCGGTATTTACGGATATCGATCCCGAAACATTAAATATCGATCCGACTAAAATAGAAGCAGCCATTACGCCCAAAACAAGTGCCATCCTGGCTACCCATGTTTACGGTAATCCCTGCGATATCGATGCCATTCAGGAAATTGCAGATCGCCACGGTCTAAAGGTTATTTACGACGCAGCCCACTGCTTCGGAAGTAAATATAAAGGCCAAAGCGTGTTTGCTTATGGCGATGTGAGCACCGCCAGCTTTCACGCGACTAAGCTGTTTCACACCACAGAGGGCGGTGCTGTTTTTGCCCGCGATCCGGAAGTACTAAAACGTATGCAGTATATGCGCAACTTTGGCCATGACGGTCCCGAGCGATTTGCTGGTATTGGCATCAACGGAAAGAACTCCGAATTTCACGCGGCCATGGGACTTGTAAACCTGAAATATGTAAATGGCATCATCGAAAGCCGCAAGCAACTCTCAGAAACTTACGATGTTTATCTGAGTGAGGTGAAAGGCAGAAAAGTTGGGTTTACTAAAAATTCAGATTTCAATTACGGGTATTACCCCCTGGTGTTGGAAAGTGAAGACCTGTTGCTAGCCGTTTTTGCTAAATTAAATAGTCGGGAAATTTTTCCAAGAAGATATTTTTATCCCAGCCTGGATACCTTACCCTATGTTCAAAAAAGCCAGGTACCGGTTTCCCGGGATGTAGCCTGCAGAACGCTGTGCCTGCCATTTTATGTCGGTTTGAGTAAAGAAGAAGTGAGCCTGATTTGCAGACTTATATTGCAAGTCCAAAAAAATCAATGAAGCGAATAGCCATCATGCAGCCGTATATTTTTCCCTATGTTGGATATTTCCAATTAATAGAGGCTGTAGATGTTTTTGTGTTTTATGACGATGTAAATTTTATTAAAGGGGGCTGGATAAATCGAAACAGAACCCTGGCTTCCGGTCGGGAGCAATTGTTTACGATCCCTTGTCAGGGAATTAGCTCCAATAAACAAATCAACGAAATAGAAGTACAGGCACAAAATAAGTGGCGGGAAAAATTAATCAAAAGCATCCGGCAAGCCTATTCCAAAGCGCCTTTTTTCGATATTTTTTTTCCGGTAGTAGAAGAATTGATTTTTTCTGAAGTATCAATGATTTCTGAATTAGCCATGAATTCCATCCGGGCTTGTTCGGATTATATCGGACAGAACACCTCCTTCAATATTTCTTCTGTTGATTTTCCGGAAACCAAAGGAATGGACCGGGCAGATCGTTTAATTGCTATTTCAAAAAAAATGGCTGCCGAAAATTATATTAATCCGCAGGGCGGAATGGAGTTATATGACAAAGCCTATTTCGCTTCAAATGATATTCGCCTGGATTTTTTAAAAGCTGCCATAAATCCCTATCCGCAAATAGGCAGCAAAGAATTTGTGCCCGGTTTATCGATCATTGATTTATTAATGCATATTCAGCCCGAGGAAGTACAGTTTAAGTATCTGAAAAATTATGCCTTAATTTAATGGAAGCTATTGCCATATTTGGTGCTCCCCGATCCGGAACATCCTGGCTGGGGCAGATATTTAACAGCCACCCTGAGGTAGCCTATAGATTTCAACCGCTATTTTCCTATGCTTTTAAGGATCGGCTGAATCAGCATTCTACCAATAAAGACATTGCTGATTTTCATAGAGACTTATTAGAAACCACGGATGATTTTGTGTTGCAAAAAACAAATGTCAGTGGCGCAAAAAATTTATTCGCTTTCGCGAAAGCGACCCCAACACACCTTGTTTGGAAGGAGGTTCGTTATCTGAATTTAATTCCCAACCTCATAGCGCAAAGCGAGACCAAAATTATCGGAATTGTGCGGCACCCGGGGGCAGTACTAAATTCCTGGTTTAAAGCACCCAAAGAATTTGACCCTTCCTGGGATCTGTTAAGCGAGTGGGAAGCTGCGGATAAAAAAAATAAAGGTAGGGAAGAAGAATTTTACGGATATACAAAATGGAAGGCTGCGGCTTTTCAGTTTATAAAAATGAAAGCACTCTTTCCTGAACGGGTGCACATTGTAGTATATGAAGATTTACATGAGTCGCCCAAGGAAAAAATAAAAGAACTGTTCTCCTTTTGCAATCTGGAATATTCTCAACAGACAGATATATTTCTGGATAAAAGTAGCGCAACAGAATCGACAGACCCTTATGGTGTGTTTAGGAAAAACCACAACGCCTATGGTTGGGAAGACCAGTTACCAAGCGAAATTGTGCAAGGTATTTTAGGCGATCCGGAATTCCGGCAATTAAATAAATTATTCTCCTGGCGATCCTAAACAAGCCAGGATGCATGTGCAAAAAGCAATAAAAATAACGCTTGTCATCCCCTGTTACAATGTAGCAGATTATGTCGAAGAGTGTCTGGATTCAGCTTACAGCCAGGACTATAGCCCACTGGAAATAATAGCGATAGATAATCATTCGACCGATACTACTTTATCTATCCTCAAAACATATCAGGCAAAGAAACAACCGGATTTGATCGTGCTGAGCGAGTCCAAAAAGGGTGCGCCGGCCACCCGAAACAAGGGCCTTCAGGAGGCCAGTGGCGATTGGATACAGTTTTTGGATGCAGACGATCTCTTACTGCCCGAAAAGATTTCCCATCAGGCAAAAATCCTTCAGGACATGGGTGATATAGGCTTTATTGCTGCAGCGAGCCGCAAGCGTAAACTAAACGGCCAGGAGGTCTTAACGACAATTCCCGAAAGGGAGGATTTTTTAAATCTCTTTCTCGGCAAACTCGGAAATACCTGCGCCAATTTGTGGAATAGAAAAGCCCTGTTGGAAATTGGTGGCTGGAATGAGGACCAAAAAAGCAGTCAGGAAGCAGACTTGATGTTTCGTTTGTTACAGGCACAGCAAAAGGTGTTAATCGATAATGAGCCCTATACGCTTATTCGGGAACGGCCGTCCGGGCAAATTTCAGATGGATCGTTGGAAGGTAAAATTCGATTTATAGACCTTCGTTTACAAATGATTGACTATTTAAAAGTTGAACAGCCTACCTTGTTTAAACAGAGTTATAACCAACTGTACAACAAGTTGTATGAGGTATGCCTGATGATCTCTTCCTATGACCTGCCGCTGGGGGCACACTATTATCGTTTACTCCCGGATGATTTTAGGCCCAAGACCTTTTTGAAAGGACGCCTCTATAAAAAGCTATTGGATCTCTTTGGGTTTGAGCGAGTAGAACAATGGCGTAGAAGTTTATCCGGAAAACCTTCAATAAAATAAATGGACCAGCAGAAAAAAGAGCCGCTTGTTTCCGTATGTATTCCGACCTATCAACATGTTCGGTTTATACGGCAGTGTCTGGATTCTGTGTTGATGCAACAAACCACCTTCCCATTTGAAATAATTCTTGGAGAAGACGGTAGCACAGATGGTACCCGGGAGATCTGCCAGGAATATGCGGATAAACACCGCGATATCATTCGCCTGTTTTTGAGGGATCGGGCTGATGTGATCTATATTGCCGGCAGGCCTACCGGACGCTACAATTTTACCCAAAACATCCTGGCGGCAAAGGGGAAATATATAGCCCTTTGCGATGGCGACGATTACTGGTTAGATCCGCAGAAGCTCCAGAAGCAGTTTGACTTTATGGAGGCAAACCCGACTCATGCAGTTTGTTATCACAATGCAGTGACTGTAGATGAGGAGGGAAAGACATTAAGCGAGCAACGGATCAGCAAGAATGGGCTACGGGATTATTCGGCAATAGAATTACAAAAAAAGAAATGGATACTGGTCTTGTCGATGTTTTTTAGAAATGGGCTCATTTCCTTTCCAGACGAATTTTTTAAGGTCATTAATGCCGATACCTTTTTAATTTCTTTGTTGGGCGCTCATGGTTCGGGCAAATTTATGTCAGACATCCAGGGCGCTTATCGGATGAACGCCGGGAGCATTTGGAATTCACAAAGTGTTTTTTACCAAAAAGTGGGTGTCGTTAGAACTTTTGGCTGGATCTCCAGATATTATTCCAGAAAAAATAACACCGAACTTGCCGGGCATTTTCTACATGAATTTTCAGTGCATTTTGCAAAGATGCTCGAAGAGTATCACCGCCTCCCCGATGCAAACCAGGCAATGGCAATAGGTATATTGATCAAAGAACATTTTGAATTAATGACGCCAGCGCGTTTTGAGCTACTGTTAAACTATAAAAAAGCATCCCTTTTTGAAAAGGGACAAGACCTGTTGAAAAGAGTAATTAGAAAATTGACCAGATAATTATACATGATCCTTCCAAATCTTTTAGTGATCGGGGCTATGAAAGCAGGGACTACCAGCTTACATGCATATTTGGATCAACACCCGGACATCTTTATGTCGGAGGAAAAAGAGTTGGATTTTTTTGTGGAGAAAAAATATCTGGAAAAAGGAATCGACTGGTATAAAAGTCAATTTCCTGGGCCAGCTACTATACGGGGAGAGTCATCCCAAAATTACACAAAGCGACACCACCCGGATTATACGGGTATTCCGGAAAGGATAAAGCAAATAATCCCCGATGTAAAGCTAATCTACATTGTTCGGGATCCTGTTGAGCGTTACCGCTCCCATTATGTAGAAAATTTTTATGGTGACAGTCCGGAGCGGATTGCGTTTAATAAGTCCATTCAACACCCGGAAAAGACGAGCTTATATTTTTATCAGCTTTCCGCATTTTTGGAGCATTTTAATGCGGATCAGATATTGGTTGTTTGTCTGGAAGAACTTCATCAAAAACGCTTGGAAGAAATGAACCGTATTTTCCGATTTTTAGGAGTCTCCGAATTGTCTGATGAATCGGTATTCAACTTTGTCAGTAATACCTCCGAATCGAAAACTATTCCTATTCGGGTTAAAAAACAATTGTGGTATCGGGTTTTACACCGATTGATGCCCAACTTCCTGGATCGGTTTTTATTAATTGATCGGGTAAGAAACAGGGTGTTTCCTGGTGGTAAGAAACTCGAATTATCCGAAAAAGAACTGGAGCGCCTGCAGGCACTCTTTGCTCCTGATGTAGCGCAACTTCGCAGCTTTACAAATAAATCGTTTGGTGCCTGGAAACTGTAATGCACGAAACAGTATCTGTCATAATACCCAATTATAATAACGGACAATGGTTGTCTAAGGCTATTCAGTCGTGCCTGGATCAGGGTGTCTATTTAAAAGAGATCATCGTAATTGACGACCAATCGGATGATGATAGTCTGGCTGTACTAAACACCTGGAAACAAAAAACAGACAAGCTAAAGGTGTTTACGAGTCCGGAAAAAGGGGCCAATAATGCCCGCAATTTTGGATTAGAGCAGGCTACCGGATTGTTTATCCAATGGCTGGATGCAGATGATCAATTGTTGCCGGATAAATTTGCTGATCAATTAAGCGTATTTGCAGCACACCCGGATATAGAGATTGTTTACTCAGATATTGTCCAGAATTTTTATGAGAACGATCAATTCAAACGATCCGAAACAAGAAGGGCCGGTCCCGATCAGGATTACCTGGAAACCCTGTTACTGGACCATTGGATAGCTAATAATAGCTATCTTTTAAAACGATCGGCAGCCGATTTAGGAGCAAAATTAAACGGCTGGAATCCGGAAACGCCCGTACACCAGGACACCGAGTACTTTATAAAACTAGCCATTGCAGGTGTAACGTTTCGCTATTTGCCGGGAGTGTATTCTACGTATTCGAAGTGGAGTGCAGAAACTGTCTCGCAATTAAACTTTCAGAATAAAGTACAGGCCAAGTTTTTTTTATTTGAAAACTTTAAGGCGACTATTGAGCAGTCGGAAAAGGTGAATTTGCACAATAAGAAAGTGTATTTGTCTATAATCAATACCACTTTGCTTCAACTTAGTTTTTATAATCGGGCGCTCGTAATAAAAAAGCCGTTTTCTTTGTTTTCTATTCGACCAAGGATTATCAAAACGAGGTTTAAGTACTTTGTTTATTTTCAATACGCGGTTCAAACACTGAGGTATTGGATAAATCGTGTTTTCGCACTGTGAGGCAAAATCGTATATTATTAATCGGTTCCTTTTCGAAAGGTGCTATTGAGCATCAGTTCCTGCGTGTATTCTCTGAGGTTTCCTGGGGTGTTTCCACATACGACCTTCGAGAAACATTTAATGAAGCCAGAGGAGACAGCCTGTTCCGGAAGAGTCAACACCGTTTAATGCCTCGACAGTTTTTAGGCCCTTTGAATAAGCGCTTATTTAAGTATTTGGAAAAAGGAAAAATCAAGTATGATGTAATACTTGTTTTCAAAGGCATGGAATTATTACCCGAAAGCGTATTGGAATTAAGGACTTATTGTAGGCTTCTGGTCAATTATAATCCAGACCACCCAACAAAGATATACAGTAGAGGTTCAGGCAATAAATTTGTAAAGGATGCTATTTCTCATTATCATATTTATAGTAGTTATGCAAAACGTATCTGTCGGGATTTAAAAGATATACATGGAGTTGAATCCTATTTTCTACCCTTTGGCTATGATGAAACAATAACAATACAGTCTAATCCGAGATTGGATTATCTGGAACATTTTTTTGTTTTTATTGGAGCTTTTGATCGGGATAGAGAAAGGGCTTTAGATCAATTACAATCCGAATATTTGAAAATATTCGGAGGGTCGGAATGGGAAAGTAAATCAAAACGCGAACGGATCAAAAAAAGTTACACCGGAGAGTCGTTATACAACGAATCATATTATTTCGCACAAGGAAAAGCGCTTGGTTCCATCAATTTTCTACGTCAGCAAAATTTAATTGAAGAATCGCATAACATGCGCACCTTTGAGGTTCCCTTTGCAGGAGGAATGCTTATTGCCGACCGAACAGAAGAGCAACTTGAATTTTTTGAGGAGGGAAAAGAGGCTGTCTATTTTTCTACAATGGAAGAATTGAAGTCCTTACTGGATTTTTATCAAAAGCATCCGGAGAAAGCACGGGCTATCGGTTTGAATGCACACAAGCGGTCGATTAATTCAAATTATAGTTACCGAAATAGAATCCAGGAATTTTCAAAACATTTATTAGAACAGCTTTAATGTCGTCGAATAAACGGATTAGCATAATTCATTTCCAACCACTGGAAGCCTATCCTCCGGTGATGAATGTTTTGCAGCTTTTGCCGGCCCAAATGCCAGACTATAAGTGGCAGGTGTTTACTAGTCAAAAAAGCATTGGCCTGAAGCTTTTTCTTGGCGACGGTGTAAATCTGCGGATAAACCGATTGATCACTCAGGAAAGAAGTTTAGGTCGCTTAAGCCGACTATTACGGTATTTCACATTCAATTTGAGTGCGATCATAAAGTTGTTAAGATTCAGGCCTGGACAGATCATCTATTTTGAAACCATATCTGCATTTCCAGCCATCTTCTACAAATGGCTTTTTCCAAAAACCAGAGTGTATATCCATTATCATGAATATACTTCTCAGGAAGAACAGGTAAATGGTATGGTCTTAACCCGACTCATTCATAAATCTGAAAAATGGTTATACCCGCGCGCTCAATGGATTTCTCATACCAATAGCAGAAGGATGCAACTGTTTCTGGAGGATGAACACCTTGTCGCTTCAGACTTATCTACCCGAATAATGCCAAATTATCCACCTGAAGCTTGGTTGAAAATGCGTCAGGCTAAAACCGAAACCGTAAGACCGGTAAAATTGGTATATGTAGGTTCACTGGGATTTAATTCAACCTATATACGAGAAGTTTGTGAATGGGTACAAAGGTCTGACGGTCGATATAGCCTCGATATTTATTCTTATCAAATGGAAGAGGAGGTCAGGCGTTATATAGGAGAAATAGGAGGTCAGGCCATTAAACTTCACCGCCCAATTAATTATACGGAAATTCCAAAAGTGCTACCAGAATATGATATCGGCCTCATCCTGTACAAAGGGCATATCCCAAATTATATTCATAATGCACCAAATAAACTTTTTGAATACCACATTTGCGGCTTAAGTATTTGGTATCCGGAAGAAATGGAAGGTTGTCACAGTGTTGACCCAACCGATTTTGGACCTCCGATAATCTGTGTTAACTTTAAGAAGTTGGATCAAATGGCGCCAGTCATGCCGAACAAAAAAAAGTTATCTGTGGCATACAACAATTATCCTTATACCTGTCAAAAGAGTTTAACTCCTATAATGGAAGCATTGATCAAGGGAGCATTATAAGAATGCTAAAACGGACACTTCTATATTCCTTGCCAGTTGTAGTATTTCTTGCTTCCTGGCAATTCTTGCATTTTACAATATGGGAAAGTGCTTCTCTTGCATTATTGGGAATAGTCTTTCCAAGGTTTATTGGCAATATTGGTTACCGGATTGCTATTTGTGATCTCGTTGCTAGTTTGGCTGTAATATTTTGGTTGGTGGTGCCGATTATATTCTACCATATTTACACAGAGGATAATGAACTGGCTAATATTTGGAAGTCTTTCATGCCGATACCGTCGGAAGAATATTATTCCTATGTGTTTCCGGCTACCCTTTTGATGATTTTTGGGTTATTTGTTCCATTTAAATATTCAAGTTATCCGGATCATAAAATCTGGTTAGATAGAGCTAGAGCCTATTTAGAGGGTAAGGGGAAGATTACCTTGATTCTACTAATAATTGGATCGTTTTCCATCATTTTGAGCCCTTTTGCACCCAGTGGATTAGGTTTTGTTTTTAAACTTTCAGCAGACCTGTTCTATGTTGCTGCTTTTTATGCTTTTTATTCTGACTTTCAAAATAAAAAGACCATTCTGGCGATAGCCATAGGGATTCTTTTATTCCGCACATTGAGTCAGGCTATGTTCGGAGAATTACTTTTTTTAATCATCCTGACTTTTTTAGTTTCTTCTGTGGGCTTTCAAAAGCGAATAAAACCTATGTTAAAGGTTTTATTGATGCTTGTGGGTATAATGAGTGTGATTTTCCTGCAATCAATAAAACATACCTATAGAAGTGAAATATGGGGCGGATATGGCGGGAATAAAATTGCGTTATTTGGGGGGTTAATATTTGAAAAAATTACAGATCCCGTTTCCATTTTTACCGATTCTGAATTGTTGTTCGGATTTGCACAACGGGGCAATCAGGGTTTAATGATTGCACAGGTAATGGACTACATTCCCGAAAAGGCGCCATTTTCAAATGGCAGGGATATGGCTCGATCCCTTGCGGCTGTTTTTATTCCACGTGTTTTTTGGCCCGGAAAGCCGGAGGCAGGCGGAAAATACAACATGAAGCGCTATGCCGGAAAAACGGTGGAAGGATATAGTATGAATATATCTCCCGTAGCAGAGGCTTATGGGAATTTTGGCAGGACAGGAGGAATTGTTTTTATGTTCTTTTTTGGCTTGTTCCTAAATGTATCGGTAAATTTAGTTTTAAAATTAAGCTGGAAAAACCCATCCTTAGTATTGTGGATTCCCTATTTATTTTATTATTCTGTAAAAGTAGAAACGGATGTCCTGAGTGTTATGAATGCACTCGTTAAGGGAGCTTTTTTTGCCTGGCTTGTTTATGCAGGTTTTCGATACGTTTTAAAAGCGCGGATTTAATTATGCATATTCATTATTTCTTTCGAAGCAAGAAAACTAAGCGATTTAGTATTGAGGCGTTATTCGGAGCCTTAATCAGTTGGATTCAGAAAAGGCAGGAAGTTTCCTGTGTAGAGGTTCCTTTTGTTACCAGTGGCTTCAAATCAGTTTGGAAAAATGGACGATTTGGCCGCCAAAACCAGGGAAACATAAACCATGTAACAGGCGATGTACATTATCTTATCCTGTTTTTTTCAAAGGCCAATAAAAATATTCTGACAATTCACGATACCGGCTTACTGGGACATTACCCGAAAGGAAGTGTTCGTTACCTGGTGTTCAAAAAACTTTGGTTTGATTGGCCCATGAAACGGGCAGATTATATTACGACGATTTCGGCAAAAACCCAAAATCAATTGCTCGAACTAAAAAATACCAACCCGGATAAAATTCGCTTAATTCCAAACTTTGTAGATCCCCGAATTGAATATACTCCCGCACCGTTTAATGCAGAAAAGCCGCGAATTTTATTTGTGGGAACGGCTCGACACAAAAATTTACATCGCCTCATTAAAGCACTGCAAGGTCTAAATGTCATACTTGAAATTGTAGGTGCAATTTCACAGGATGATAAAACCCAATTGATGGAAAACGATATCGATTATGTTCAATCTGAAGGACTCACGAGAATAGAGCTAATCGAAAAATATGTCTCCTGTGACCTGGTTGCCTTCCCGAGTACACACGAAGGATTTGGTATGCCGATTTTGGAAGGACAAGCTATCGGACGATGTATCTTGACCAGCGATATTTCTCCAACCCGGGAAGTGGCTGGTGGTGGAGCGGTTTTAGTCAATCCCCTGGATATTCAGTCTATTCGCAGCGGTATTATTTCGATATTAGAACAGGATAAGCTCCGAGAGGATTTGATAAAAACTGGATTGGAGAATGTCCGGAATTATGACTTAGAGCACATTGGCGAAATGTATGAATCCTTGTACAAGGAGGCCTTAACTTTTGTTGAATCCCCTTCCTAATCCCATGAAAATCCTCTTCCTCTATACTCGCCTGGCAGACTACTTCTATCAAGGCCTCCGTTATCTGGCGGCTGAAAAAGACGCAGAGCTATTGGTTATCACTCAACGTCCGGATCCAAATGCGCCGTTTCAGTTTGAAGAACAAAAAAGACTGCAGATCAAGGATGGCTCAGGGCTTAGCCTAAAGGCTTTAGAACAACTGGCTTTGTCCTTTCAACCGGATATCCTGTATGTGGCAGGCTGGGCGGATCCCCGTTACCGAAAGCTCGCCCGGGATTACCGACAAAAAGGAGTTCCCGTTGTTTTAGGAATGGATAATCCCTGGAAAGGAACGCTTCGGCAATCTTTTGGAGCCCTTATCGGAAAATATCGTATTCAAAAAATGGCCAGCCATATATGGGTGCCGGGTAGTCCACAGTATGCTTTTGCTTCCCGTCTGGGATTTTCTCAGACCCAAATCCTTACCGGATTATACTGCGCCAATATTCAGGCATTCGCGGAAGCGGGCAAAAAAAGAAAAAGCTATCCACGAAAATTGCTGTTCGTTGGCCGATTTGTGGATTATAAGCAGCCGCTGCAATTAGCCCGCACATTCCAACAATTACAACAGGAAAAACCCTCCGATTGGAGCCTGCATTTTATCGGGCGAGGCCCACTGGAAACAGAACTAAAAAAAATCGGCGGACCGAATCTCTACATACACGATTTTGTCCCTCCCCAACGTCTGCCTGCCACACTCGCTGAATATGGGGTTTTCTGTCTCCCCAGTCAAAACGAGCACTGGGGCGTGGTCGTACATGAAGCCGCTGCAGCGGGCATGCCCCTGTTGCTGTCGGATACGGTAGGAGCCGCTGATGCTTTTCTGATCCCCGGCTTCAATGGATTTACCTTTCAAACAGGAAATGAATCTGATCTTCAGGAAAAATTGAAACATTTGATGGAATCCACTGATTCTGAATTGCAAAGCATGGGAGCCAATAGTAAAAACCTGGCGATGCAATGGGATTATCCAAGATGGGCAGCTACCTTGCTGAGTGTCAAGCCGACTTTGAAGCCTTAAAACCTTGCCAGGTATTGCTTTTTAATTCCCTCATATTTTTCCTCTTTCTGCCCCTTGTTTTTGCGCTTTACTGGAGTGTATTCAGCGGAAAGCTAAAGGGGCAAAATAGCTTCCTGCTCCTGGCCAGTTATCTGTTTTATGGCTGGTGGGATTATCGCTTTTTAACACTCATCCTCTTTAGCACAGTAGTTGATTTTGTTATTGGTATCAGACTGGAGAAAACAGCTGCTTCTTCAAAAAAGAAACTGCTTCTCGGCACGAGTATAATCGTAAACCTCGGACTGCTCGCTGTCTTCAAGTATTTTAATTTTTTTCTGGAAAGCTGGGTCGATGCCTGGGCTTTTTTTGGGATCGAAATCTCTGTCGCATCCCTAAAATTAATCCTGCCTGTCGGCATCTCCTTTTATACCTTCCAAACGCTTTCTTATTCCATTGATGTTTACCGCGGGAAGCTGATACCGACAAAGAGCTTCATCAATTTTGCCGCCTTCGTAAGTTTTTTTCCGCAATTGGTGGCTGGTCCGATCGAACGGGCAGCAAATCTGCTCCCGCAAATAGAACGCCCCAGGTCCTTTTCCTACCAGCAGGGACTCGAAGGCCTTCGGCTCATCCTTTGGGGGATGTTTAAAAAGGTCGTGATCGCCGATTTTTTGGCCCCGGTCGTTGACGATATTTTTTCAAATTATGATACCTACCCCGGCTCCGTATTGGTGCTTGGAGCCATTTATTTTGCCTTTCAAATTTATTGTGATTTCAGCGGCTATTCAGATATTGCCATCGGGGTCGCCAAATTATTTGGGGTGGAATTAATGTCGAATTTCAAATTCCCGTATTTCTCTCGCGACATTGCAGAATTCTGGCGTCGCTGGCATATTTCCCTATCGACCTGGTTTAGAGACTACCTCTACATTCCGTTGGGCGGGTCCAGAGTCGGGCGAGCGAAGGTAGTCCGCAATGTATTTATCATCTTCCTGGTAAGCGGATTTTGGCACGGTGCCAACTGGACCTTCATTTGCTGGGGTGGTATTCACGCGCTGCTCTTTTTACCCCTCTTACTGTTGGACCGTAATCGAAAACACGGGCAGGCTATTATAGCAGAAGACCGTTTATTTCCTTCCTTCCGGGAATGTCTGGCTATGCTGGGCACCTTTGCGGTAGTCACTTTCGCCTGGATCTTTTTTCGGGCAGATTCGGTCTCCGTTGCGCTGGATTATTTAGCGCATATTCCAAAGGGATTCCTCCAATTTCCAGCGGGTTACAGTGCTGGTTTATATTATATTTTGGCCTTGTTGCTATTAGAATGGATTATTCGCAAAGATGAGCGCAATATCCGCCTTTCGGCGAATGTGGCAATACGTTATATCTTTTATACCATCCAGCTCTTAATGATTTTAGCCAATTTTTCTTCGGCCGAATCCTTCATATACTTTCAATTTTAGTGCGTAAATTTTTAATCCATACCGCGCGTTTTCTGGCTCTTTTTAGTCTGGTCTTTTTTGGCGTAGCCACCTTTGCCAGTTTCAATCCGGGACTGGAGAAGAAGGTGTTTTCAACGCCCTCCTTTCATGGCGCTACAAGCCTGCGTATGCCCGACCTGAAAGCCTGGGCGCTACTGGATGATGGCCGAGAAAAAATGTTGTTTTTAGGGCCAAGCACCCTGTATCGGGGAGTGGATCCCGGTATTTTGTCCGATGCCGGCATAGTGGCGTTTAATGGCGGCTCATCCGGCCAGCGAATGGTTAATGCCTATTTCCTGCTGCGCTATGTAGAAGATTTAGGGCATACAGACATCCTGGTGCTCGACGTATTCCCCATGCTTTGGGGGAAGGGCACGGGCGTAGAATCTGCCCGGGATTTGTTGGTCAATAATCCGGAATATCCGGCCAGCGCTTTTGCGCGAATGGCCTTTGCTTCCCTGGATGTACGCAATGTTTTCCTGGCCGCCTTTTATGCCATCAAACGCGGAATATATAATCGGGATGCCATTCGGGTAAACCCGCCAGCTGAAGATGAATACCGGGGAAATGGCTTTGTCTATACCCATGATCCGAAAAAGAAATCCCCTACACCTTTTCCGAACACAACGCGTATGACTGCTCGGGAGTGGCGTTTTTTTAATCGCATAAAAATGCTCTGTGAAAAGCAGGGAATAAAGCTGGTCGTGTTAATTCCGCCGGAAGTTTATCCAACCAAATACGAAAACCCATTTAAACCGGGTACCCGGATATTGAATGCACAAGAGGCACCAATTGATTCGGCCTTGTTTTATGACAACCATCACCTGCTTGGTCAGGGGGCGGAGCTTTACAGCCATTGGTTAAAGCAGCAACTAAGTGTAATTTTAGCAGAGTAAAGAGCGCCTTCAAAAATGAAACGTCTCCTCATTCTAACAGACTGGTTTGAACCTGCCTTTAAAGCTGGCGGTCCTGTGCGATCCTGCACCAACCTCGCGCAAGCTATGAGCGATACATACGAGGTATTTGTACTGACCGGTGACCGGGATTTTGGAGATTCCCAGCCCTTCCAAAACATCGTATTTGATCAATGGATCGAATTTCAGCCCGGCGTAAAAGTCTTTTACCTGTCGGAGGAGCGTCAGACTTTTAAAGGAATAAAAGAGGCAATTCTTTTGGCAACACCGGACATCCTGTACCTCAACTCAATGTACTCCGTAAATTTCACCCTTAAACCGCTTTTATTACATCTGCGGCACCAGATTAGCGGTAAGCTCTTTCTGGCACCAAGAGGGATGTTACACGCTGGCGCTTTACAATACAAGTCGATAAAGAAAAAGGCTTTCCTGTTGCTGTTTCGGATATTTGCCATTGAAAAAAGGATTCACTGGCATGCGACCGACCAGCAGGAAATGCAGGATATTAAACGCGTTTTTCCGAAAGCCGCAAACATTTCCCTAATTTCAAATTTACCGGTTTCGGAGCAGGCGCCATTCGAATCCTTGAAAAAAGAAAAAGGGCTGTTGCGCATTGCCTTTATATCCAGAATCTCGCCCAAAAAGAATCTGGACTATTTACTCCGAGCCTTACAATCTGTAAAATCAAGCATATTCCTGGAAATTGCCGGTCCGATTGAATCAGAAGCATATTGGAAAAACTGCCAGGAGTTAATTGATAAGTTGCCGACAAACATTAAAACAAGCTACCTGGGAGCTGCAGACCAGCAGGAAGTGGTGCATATTTTGAAAAAGAATCATATTTTTGTGCTCCCAACACATGGTGAAAATTTTGGTCACGGAATTTTTGAATCCTTGGTTGTTGGCAAACCAGTTGTAATTAGTCATCTCACCCCCTGGCAGGATTTACAAGAAAGGCATGCAGGACTCCTTTGTGTTCTGGATGACGCTCGGGATCTTGCCAAACAGATTGAACATTTTGCTGTTCAGGAAGATATTTCCTATACAGTATGGGCAAAAGGTGCTTGGGATTATGCAAATGACTTTTTAAGAAACGCCGATCTCCCGAACCAATACAATCAAATGTTCCGGTTATATGGAGGTTGATAAAGAGCAGGTTGACAACACACGGTTTGACAACAGTTGGTTTACTCCGGGAGGCGGAAGCATCCGGCGATTTTGCTGGTACTTTGTCAATGTCCTCTTTTTTATAAACCCCCTCAACCCCCTTGTTCGACCCAAGCGTTGGCTCCTTCGATTATTTGGTGCTAAAATTGGGGTCGGCGTAATAATCAAACCCGGGGTAAATATTAAATATCCCTGGCGCTTGCAGATCGGTGATCATAGCTGGATTGGTGAGCGGGTTTGGATTGACAATTTGGCGGATGTGCGTATAGGCAAGCATTGCTGCCTTTCGCAAGGTGCGATGCTGCTGACAGGCAACCACGATTATTCCAAAACCAGTTTCGACTTGATGGTTAAACCCATCATTTTGGAAGATGGTGTTTGGCTCGGTGCAAAATCAATTGTTGCTCCGGGAGTTACCTGTGCCTCGCATGCCGTCTTAAGTTTATATGCTGTAGCAACAAAAGACCTGGACCCATACACGATTTATCAGGGGAATCCAGCAGAAAGGATAAAAAACCGATTAATCTCATGAACGTATCCATCATTACACCTACTTACAACAGTGCTAAGACTATACAGTCCACACTGGAAAGTGTAAGTAAACAAACCCACCCCAACATCGAACATATCATCATTGATGGGGGCTCCACAGACGAAACACTTGACCTGGTAAAAAAATACGGAAGCCGGGTTACCAAGGTTATCTCAGAACCAGATAATGGTATCTATGATGCCATGAATAAAGGCGTTGCCCTGGCTCAGGGCGAAGTAGTCGGAATTCTGAATTCCGATGATTTTTATACCCACACCATGGTTGTAAAACGCCTGATGGACACCATGGAAGCGGCTCAATCGGATTCAGTATATGCCGACCTTCAATATGTTGACGCGGAAGATGCGCAGCGGGTTGTTCGGTTCTGGAAGTCCGGCAAATTCCATCCTAAAAAGTTTTTATTAGGCTGGATGCCGCCACACCCTACCTTTTTTGTCAAACGAAAAATCTACGAAAGCCTGGGCGCATTTGACGCCGGCTTTGATATTAGTGGCGATTATGAGTTGATGCTCCGCTTTTTGTTCCGACATGGCGTATCTACTTCCTATCTTCCGGAAGTGGTGGTACGCATGCGAAATGGTGGTGCCAGCAATTACGGTTGGAAAACCAGAATCAAAGCAAACAAAGAAGATCGCCTGGCCTGGGAAATGAATGATTTGGAGTATAAGTTCTATACGCCTATTCTCAAACCCGTACGTAAACTGGAGCAATACCGACACCAGTTGGCCGGACTGTTTTAACGAAAAAGAAATTCCATCTTAAATTGCTGAAAGCAGGAATCCCACCTGCTTTCTATGCCCGACCTGTGGAAAAAAAACTGCATTTTTGCCCTGTCGGGGCATTTAGTTTTCCATCCCTTCGTTCTATTCTGATGGGAAGGAAATGCTATTTTCCACATTACCCCAATCTATTTAAGCTAGCATGAAGAAAAAGGCACTCATTACTGGAGTTACAGGTCAGGATGGCGCATACTTATCTCATCTTCTCCTACAAAAAGGATACGAAGTACATGGTATAAAAAGGCGTTCTTCTCTCTTTAATACCGGTCGGATCGACCAGATTTATGAAGACCCGCATATTGATCACCGGCGCTTTATCCTGCATTACGGCGATTTAACCGATAGTACCAATTTGATCCGTATCATTCAGGAAGTGCAACCGGATGAGATCTATAACCTCGGGGCGATGTCTCATGTAAAAGTGAGTTTCGAAATGCCGGAATATACTGCCGACACCGATGCCCTGGGTACGCTCCGCTTGTTGGAGGCTATCCGGATTTTAGGATTAGGCGAAAAGACCCGGTTTTATCAGGCATCCACTTCCGAACTTTACGGAAAGGTGCAGGAAATTCCTCAAAAAGAAACAACACCTTTTTACCCGCGTTCCCCGTATGCAGTTGCCAAATTATACGCTTACTGGATTACGGTAAATTACCGGGAAGCCTATAATATGTATGCGGTAAATGGCATCCTGTTCAACCACGAATCGCCACTCCGCGGAGAAACATTCGTAACCCGAAAAATTACCCGGGCAGTTGCTAAAATCGGACTGGGGCTCCAGGATAAAATTTACCTGGGCAACATGGATGCAAAGCGCGACTGGGGCCATACCAAAGACTATGTAGAGGCGATGTGGCTAATGCTTCAGCAGGATGAGCCGCAGGATTTGGTCATCGCCACGGGCGTTACAACGACCGTGCGCGACTTCCTGTTATCAGCTTTCCGGTATATCGGGATCGAATTGGAATTCATGGGTACCGGTGAAGCAGAAGTCGGAATCGTCAAATCAAGCGATAACCCGGAGTTTAAGCTGGAAGTAGGCAAGGAGGTTGTGGCCATTGATCCGCGCTATTATCGCCCTACAGAGGTGGAGATGTTGATTGGCGATGCCAGTAAAGCCAAAGCCGCACTCAATTGGTCTCCCAAATACAGCCTGAATGACCTGGTCAACGAAATGGTAAAATCTGATATCAAACTGTTTCGGAAGGATACGGTCTTGAGACAAGCCGGATTTGATATAAAAAACGAATACGAATAAGTGTATGAATAAGCAGGAAAAAATATTCGTAGCAGGCCATCGCGGAATGGTTGGCTCGGCTATTGTGCGAAAACTGGAAGCAGAAGGGTTTCATAATCTCGTATTCCGTACTTCCGCCCAGCTGGACCTTCGCCGACAGGCAGATGTAGAAGCTTTCTTTCAGGAAGAAAAACCCGATTATGTTTTTTTAGCTGCCGCCAAAGTGGGTGGTATTCTGGCCAATAATACCTACCGCGCCGATTTTATTTACGACAATCTTCTGATTGAAAGTAATATCATTCACTCGGCCTATCTGGTCGGCGTGAAAAAATTGATGTTTCTCGGCTCCTCTTGCATTTACCCAAAAATGGCTCCCCAACCTTTACTGGAAGATTACCTGCTTACCGGTGTGCTGGAACCCACCAACGAGCCTTATGCGATAGCCAAGATTGCCGGCATCAAATTATGTGATGCGTATCGGGATCAATACGGCTGCAATTTTATATCAGTTATGCCGACTAATTTATACGGCCCAAACGATAACTACAATCTCGAAACCTCGCACGTGCTACCGGCTTTAATCCGAAAATTTCACGAGTCCAAAAAACAAAATTTGCCGGAGGTGGTCATGTGGGGCACCGGTAAACCGCAACGCGAATTCCTGCATGTTGATGACCTGGCTGATGCCTGTTTTTTTCTGATGGAAACCTACAATGAACCCGGGCTGGTAAATATCGGAACCGGAGAAGATATTCCCATTGTCGAATTAGCTTACCTGGTTAAAGAGGTTGTGGGTTATTCGGGCAAGATTACCCATGACCTGAGCAAACCCGACGGAACTCCCAGAAAATTAATGAATGTCAATAAGCTGAAAACCGCTGGCTGGCAAGCCAAAATCGGACTGGAAGAGGGCGTTCGAATGGTCTATCAGGGACTAAAAAACGAACCCTGGTGGTAAAAAATACAAAACAAGGAATTTGATATGGATTCAACGCATACATACGTCGCGATTATGGCAGGAGGTGTTGGCAGCCGATTTTGGCCGGCCAGCCGGGTTTCCAGGCCCAAACAATTTTTGAATATCAGCGGAAGCGGAAAGTCATTGATTCGCGAAACCTTTGAGCGTTTTTTGAGCCTGGTTCCTGCCAGCAATATATTTATCGTTACAAACGGGATTTATAAAGCGTTAGTCAAGGAGCATCTGCCGGAGATTTCGGACAATCAGATTCTCTGCGAACCGAGCAGAAACAATACCGGACCCTGTGTCGCATATACGGCCTTCAAGCTGCATGCACTGGATCCGGATGCTAATTTTATTATTGCACCCTCCGATTCCCTGATCAAAAAAGAGGCTGTTTTCCTGGATGCCATTCGCGAAGCACTACGGTATGCTGCATCTCATAATGCGCTGCTTACCCTGGGCATCCAACCTACCCGTCCGGATACCGGCTATGGGTACATTCATTTTGATACAAACGCTACCGAAGGCGTACACAAGGTCCGTCAGTTTACCGAAAAACCACCCCTAGAAAAAGCCAAAGAGTTTGTAGCCAGTGGCGAATACCTCTGGAATGCCGGAATCTTTATCTGGCGGGCAGCCTCTATTCTCGAAGCCTTTAAAACCTATCAACCGGAAATTTATGAAATCCTTTCCGGTGGAAATGCTTTTTACAATGGGCCCGAAGAGCAGCGATTCATTGATGAACATTATCCAAAAACACCGAGTGTTTCCGTCGATTATGCGATCATGGAGCATGCCACTAATATATATACGTTGCCCGCTGATATAGGTTGGTCTGATTTAGGAACCTGGGCTTCTCTCCACGCGGAATCTGAAAAAGACAACAGACAAAATGTAGTACAAGGAGGTAACATGATTCTGGAGGATACCGAAAACTGCCTCCTTCGCACGCCTGAAGGAAAGTTGGTGGTCATAAAAGGCCTGAAAGATTTTATCGTTGTTGACGAATCGGATGTGTTATTGATCTATCCAAAATCAAGCGAGCAGGAGATAAAAGCTATTACCCAACAAATCGAAAAAGAAAGCGGTGATCAATTCTTATAGTGAATGGGAGATCGGCCAAAAATTGCAATTGTAACCAATAGTACCTGGAATATTTACAACTTCCGTCAGTCCCTGATAAAAACATTGAAGGCTGCTGGCTTTCGTGTTGTTGTGATTGCACCTGTTGATGAGTATATCCATTACCTGAGCGATAGCTTTTTTACCAAACACATCCCCCTTCGCAACATGCGTGCCCAACGCAGGAGCCCCTTGAAAAATGTACAGCTCTTCTGGGAGCTATACCGAATTTACAAACGCGAGCGCCCGGATCTGGTCCTTCATTTTACCGTTAAGCCCAATATATTTGGTAGCATGGCTGCGTCCTTTGCAAAAGTGCAGTCTGTACCTACGGTTACCGGATTAGGATATGCATTTTTAAATAAGGGGATCTTAAATGGGCTGGTTCGTCCGCTTTACCGCAGGGCTTTTCTCCAACTCCCGAAAGTGATTTTTCATAATCACGATGACTCGAAATTATTTGTATCAAAAAAGATCATCCGGGAAAATCAAGCCATGATTGTTGGTGGCTCAGGAGTAGATATGGGCTTTTTTGCTCCCCAGCAGGTACCTAAAAGAGAAAAATTTATTTTTCTCTTTGTTGGAAGATTACTCCGGGATAAAGGCATTTTAGAATTTACAGCGGCCGCCAAACAATTGCTTCAGCTTGCCAAAGGGGCAGAATGCTGGGTGGTCGGAGAGCTCAATAACAGTAACCCTTCGGCTGTTTCAAAATACCAGGTTTTGAACTGGGTGAGCGAAAAATCGATTCGCTATTTTGGCCACACCAACGATATTCGGAAATACCTGGAACAAGCAGACGTACTGGTTTTGCCATCCTACCGGGAAGGTTTGCCACGTGCCATACTCGAAGGAATGGCAATGCAGAAACCAATCATTGCGACAGATGTTCCCGGTTGCCGCGAAACGGTCGAAGAAGGGGTAAATGGTTTTCTGGTGACCCCAAGAGATTCGGATGCACTTGCAGAAGCAATGGTGCAAATGTACCAGCTGGATGAAAGTGTTATCGAAGAGATGGGATATCAGTCCAGGGAAATATGTCGAAAACGATTCGATATTCGTTTGGTAAATCTCCTATATCTTGAGCTTGTCAGAAAGTTATTGAACCTGTCGGAGGATGTCGAAGACCAAAGCAAACAAACCAGCACAATTTTTTGATGCCCGTGCTCCTGGTTATCGGGAATCTGTTTCATCAGATCCCTTTCTCCATTATTTTCATTATCAACGACTGGAATCAGCGATAGAAGGCCAACTGCTGGAAGGTAAACGGCTACTCGATATCGGTGCCGGAACCGGCATTTTATATGATTTTTTGCAACAGGAAGGAATACAAGCCGATTACCAGGCCTGTGATATTTCCGGTCAGATGTTGGCTCATAGCCGCATCCCTCCAAATCGACGACACCTGGGCCGGGCATCCGAATTATTTGAAACTGCCCCGGGTTTTGACGGTATTTTTATGCTCGGTCTGAGCACCTATCTCAGCCTGTCAGAGCTGCAAAATCTGCTTGAGTTTTGTAGTGGAAAATTAAACCCCGGCGGATTTATTGCCGTTTCTTTTACGCATCGAAAATCGCTCGATTTTCGACTTCGCCAGTTGGTTCCTACCCGTTGGATAAAAATCGGGGTACTTGGCAGTGGCCTAAAAATAGCGGCCTATTCCCTGAAGCAAGTACCCGTTCCACCCACCTTGCTTCCAGAAAAAACCCACTGGCTAAATCAGACCGTTCCTTTTATCAACCGCTTGCTCCCTCGGCTATCCGTATTCTTTGCTAAAATCCGCAAAAGAATCCTACCCGGCTTTTTACTTCCCTTTTTTAGTTCTGATTTCCTGTTAATCCTCCGGAAGAAGACAGGCGGCATATCCGGAAGCGACAGCTTCAGCGCTTAGTGCTTTTGTCTTCATTTCCCACCATTCAGATTGTCCGGTATTTGATTTCCATTTTTCCAGGAAGGGGCCGACTTTTGTCGAATCTGCCAATTTGTCAATTTTCAAACACAGACAGGCCTCATAACCTTCTAAAAAAGTAGAAATGGCGTCTGGATCCAATTGCTGAAGATGGATAATGGGCACCGCACTGCACAAATAATCTGCTGTTTTAGACGGTAATTGGTAATTAGTGGCGTTCCCAAGACTTAGTAGAAAATGCATTCGACTCATCTGCTTAGCCACCGTTTCGTCTCCGACCTGTCCATGAATATCCATGTAGGAATAAGCTTCCGGACTGCGATTCAGCGCCTGGATCAGGAGTCCGGATGTATCGCCAAAGAAATGAAAGTGTACTGGATATTTTCGGGCAAAAGCCAGTAAAGGCGCTATAAACACCTGCGCTTCCCGAACGCCGGGAAAAAAACGACCGAAATAGCCAATCTGAATTTTTTCTTCGTACTCCGGTACTTTGGGCAAGGCCCTGACTCTCGATATAGGCGGAATAATATGAATCTTTTTCAAGAGCTTTTCGCCCACCAATTCCTCAAATTTAAACTTTGTTTCGGCACAGGTCACGATGATCCCGTCAGCCTCCTCGAGGATTCTTTTTTCTGCTTTTCTGTTTTTACGCTTATACAGGAACCTATTGTTGAGTGGGTGTTTTGCCTGGAGTGAAAAGGGATCGCCCATGTCTGCGAGCCAGACCATTTCCGGATATTGGGTATGAAGATTCCGGGCAACTTCCTGGGCACTAAATGGAAGTGAAACGGAAAGGAGGGCATCGTAGCGATTTGATGCACAAAGAGTTTTTGCCAGCTTAATAGCCTGCTTTTTCCATTGCCAGGATTGATCGGGCCAGTACCAGCTTTTTAATACTAATCGATAAACCCAGCGTACAAGGCGCAAATTTTTTCCAGACTGGTCAATCTGCTGTCGAATGCGATCTCCCGGAGCCGGAAATGCAGGTCGAAAGATTCGTAGGCCGCCGGCATCTGTATCATCCGGATTGGCAGGATGCTTCCCGGTAATGACATCAATTTCCCATCCTCGCTTCATCCACTCCTGTACAATCATCCCCCAACGTGCCGCACGTGGATTATTGTAGGGTGGATAATATGGCGCGATAAGCAGGATACGCATAGGGTCAGGACCTTAAGATTTGGGTATAAAGATTCCTTAAGTTACGTCCGCTTGTTTCAATGTCGAAGTGTTCAACAACATGGGCTCGTGCTGCCCGGGAATATGCCTCAAATTCGCCGGCAGGCATTTGGAAAAAATTGCGAATTCCGGCGGCTAATTCCTCCACATCTTTTTCCTCCGCCAACCACCCGGTTTTCAGGTGTATCACCTCGGCAGGAATATCACAGTGCGTGGTAGATATAACCGGCAAACCGGATGCCTGAGCATCCAACAAAACGATTGGAGCGCCTCCTTCGCAATCGTGATCTTCTGCATAACAACTTGGGTGAATGAACAGATCAAATTGCAGCAAAAATTCCTGAAACTTAGCGGTGGGTACAAAGTCTTCAAAGACGATATTCGCGGAAAGCTTATGGCGTCGGACGTATTCTTTCAACTCCTGATGTAAGCCTTTATCCTGTGCCTCCCCAAGCAAAGTCAAATGCAATCCCGGGCAATCTTTTAGTGCTTTTTCTACTGCCTGGATCGCATAGAGGTGGCCTTTTTTTTGGGTAAACGTGGCGGCTTGTAGCATTTTCAATTGGCCACTAGCTTTCTTTCGTGGCCAAAAGGAAATCTTTTGCACATCAACACCCAGCGGAATAATATGAATCTTTTCATCCGGACAGCCCATCCCTTGTAAGATGCCTGCACCATGTGGCCCTTCAACAACAAAGGCCGTTGCCTTCTCAAAAAGTTGCCGGTACCGTTTTTTGTAAACGGGTTTTCGAAAAGGAAGTTGTTCGTAATCGTAGCCATAAAAACTGACGACTAATGGAAGGCCGGTCTTTTGTGCTGGTCCGAGTGCCTGCCAGCCCATACTTGCGAAATGTGCATGCAGGAGCTGTGGTGGCTTTCGCCGAATTTTTCTAATTAACTGCCGGTGAAAATGGCCGCTACGCATTCCCAACCGAGCCATTGATTGTTGAACGCCGGATATTTCCCACTCATTTTTAGGGAGCGTTTGCTGGTAAGGGGAAGGCCAGAATTCAAATGCTCCCCGAAGAAATTCATTCTCTACAAATATCGGAGCAGCAATTAGGTGCTCAATATCCGGACAGTGCTGCAGCAACTGGAATGCCCAGTTCATCGTGCTATTTAAATAGCGGTCAAATAAATGCAGCACCTGCATTATAGCCAATTAAATATCCCGTGTCCAGCTGGTACCTTCCGGTCCATCTTTGAGTTGGACACCCATTTCACCCAGTTTATTTCGAATGAGGTCAGCCGTAGGCCAATCTTTGGTTTCTTTGGCACCTTTTCGAACTTCGATGATAATGTCCATCAGGCCATTCATCAAATCCGCATTTCCTTGTCCGCCACCGGTGGCCGTTTCATCCTTCAGTCCGAAAACATCAAAAAGGAAATCCTGGAAGACCTGTTGCAGTTGTGCCAGTGTTTCAGGCTGCACATCACTGAGTTTGTCTTGTCCGCCCTGCAGGCGATTGATGGTGGTAGCCAGGTCAAACAATACAGCCAATGCCTTCGGTGTATTGAAATCATCATTCATTTCAATATGCACCTGAGCAATCTGACCTTGGATTCGCTGATCCAATTCGGATGCGGAGCCATTGCCAGAGTGTTGGAGGCCTTGCAGAGTTTGGTTAGCCTCCATGATTCTTTTATATCCTTTTTCTGCCGCCAGCAAGGCCACATCTGTCAGGTCGAGGGTACTGCCGTAATGCGATTGCAGCATAAAAAAGCGGAGCACCATCGGGCTATATCCTTTAGAAACATTCGGATTGTTTCCGGTGAATAACTCTTCAGGTGTGATTGAGTTGCCATCTGATTTTGACATTTTTTTGCCATTCATCAGAAGCATATTGGTGTGCAGCCAGTAATTGGCAGGCGCATGGCCGCAGGAGCCGATATTTTGGGCTACTTCATTTTCGTGGTGCGGAAATTTCAAATCATTTCCACCGCCATGAATATCAAATGTTTGCCCCAGGTATTTGGTACTCATGGCAGAACATTCCAAGTGCCAGCCCGGAAATCCGACAGACCAGGGTGATTGCCAACGCATGATATGTTCAGGAGAAGCTTTTATCCAGATAGCGAAATCAGAAGGATGTCTTTTTTCGCTTTGATTTTTCAGATCATCCCGGGTTTCGGTCATTAGGTCTTCTACCTTCCGGCCCGATAGTTTACCGTAATAATCGGTTTCTTTTACAAATTTGTTGGTATCAAAATAAACAGATCCATTTTCCACGTAGCCATAGCCATTATCCAGAATCGACTGAACCATATCGATCTGTTCGATGATATGTTGAGTAGCACGGGGTTCTATACTTGGAGGAAGCGCATTCAGGACCTGCATGACATCGTGAAAACCAACGGTGTAGCGTTGCACGACCTCCATGGGTTCCAGTTGTTCCAGTCGTGCTTTTTTTGAGATTTTATCCTCGCCGCCAATATCCGTATCTCCTTCCAGGTGTCCCACATCCGTAATGTTTCGCACATATCGAACCTTGTATCCCAGATAAGTGAGGTAGCGATAAATCACATCAAAACTCACAAAAGTCCGGCAGTTTCCCAGGTGTACATCGCTGTAAACTGTTGGGCCACATACATACATCCCGACTCGTCCTTCATGGATGGGTTTAAATACTTCTTTTTGCCGACTTAGGCTGTTTTGTATCTTCAATTCTTGCTGCATGGAATATCATTTCATTTCCGGTACCCGGAAGAAGTCGCAAAGTTAGGAGTATTTTAATTAATTGACCAGCGGAAGAAGCAATCCGCGGGAGTTTATTCGTATAATTTGAGTCTGGCATATACCGGATAATGATCCGAGTAGTCTTCCCGGAAAGTTCGGTATTCCAGAACGGTAAATCGCGGGTCATGCAGAATGTAATCGATTCGGAGGGTTGGGATCAGGCCGCCATAGGTCGTGCCGATGCCATGTCCTTTTTCCTGGAAACCATCCACCATGTTTTCTGAGAGTATGTGATAGGCTTTGGAAAGTGGGGTATCATTAAAATCGCCACACAGAATGACGGGATGTGGAGAGCCTTTTATATGGGCTTCAACCCTTGTAGCCTGTTGGACACGCAAACCGGCAAAATGTTTGTATTTTCCTAGGATGCCCTTGATCCCGACCCAGGTTTCTTTTTCCTGAAGGTCTCCTTCTTTTGCAATTTGACTGGCCTGGCTGCTTATAAAGTTGGATTGTAAGTGGAGGCTATACACGCGCAACACTTTCCCATCGATTTCAATATCTGCCCAAATACAGGAGTTGTTTGTCTTTTCGAAGTCAATCTGTCCCTTGTTGATGATTGGATATCGGGAGATAATACCTGTACCACGGTCAGGAAACTGATGGAAGTAGGGCATTTTAAGGTGTTCTGCGATTTTTTTAGTGCTTTTTATACCAGATTCCTGCGTACAAAGAATATCAAAAGGCCCGGCTTCTGTTAGAAATTCCCAAAATGGAGAAAGCGCTTTTTCTTCACTCCGTTCACCTTCTGTTTTGGGTAAGCCCCGCAAGTCATAAATATTATATGACATGACCCGTATGCTTCCCGGAAGAACCGCCGGCGTGGCAAATTCTATTCCCACAAAATTAGTCAGGTGCGAAAATCCCAATAAAACACAGGTAAGTGACATCAGGAAATAGCGGTTTCTGGCTATCAACCAAGCGACTATAAAAAGAAGATTAAACAATAGGAGCCAGGGATAAGCCAGACCAAGCAGGGAAACAGGCCAGACAACATTCGGGTTGACATAGGGTGCCAAATACCCCAAAAGAGTAACGACAATCAGGAATATGTTTAACCAGCGAAAAAGACGGTAAAACATGATAGCTTGTTTTGAGCGATAAAGTAAGGCACTATTTTTTGCTGGCATTAAAGAGGAATTCTTTTTCCTCTGTTGTCAGGCTATCATATCCGCTTTGTTTTATCTTATCCAGAATAGCATCCAGTTTTGCCTGATGAGATTCAGGATCTGAAGCGGCGCGGCCTTTTGGTCTTTTTGTCCTCCTCTGTGCTCCTGCTTCCGGATTACGGTAAACAACTTTTGGTTTTCTCCTTCCGGTAATCAGGTTATTGAAAAACTCTGACAGTCGATCCAACAGCCTGTTGACCCAACCTGACCAGTCGTTTCCCTGGCGGAGTTGATAAACAAACAGCCATCCGAAAAAGGCACCTCCCAGGTGCGCGATACGTCCACCTGTATTGTCCATATTGGCTACTCCTACAATATCAATGAGCAGCAGCACGCCAACGATGTACATGAGTTTCACCGGGCCTAACAAGATCAGGTGCAGGCGATAATCAGGTGCCGTTACACCGGCGGCCATGACAATAGCCATGACAGCAGCGGAAGCCCCGAAAGCATATCCGGGAGAACCGAATACAAAGTTTGCCGTCAGTAAATAAGCTAATCCACCGGCTAATCCACCGAGTAAATACAAAGGAAGAATACGCTGGTTACCCAATAAATCGCTGACAATTCGTCCGAAAAAATACAGAAAAAGCATATTGAAAAGGAAGTGCAAAAATCCAATATGCAGAAACATGCTGGTTATAAAGACCCAGGGGTGGGTTATATTAAATACAATATCAGAAGAAAGCGAAAAGAATTTGACGACAGATGTGAAGCTGGCCGGATTTGCCTCGCCGGCAGAGATAGTCAAAATGACCCGCAGGAGAACCCCAAAAATAAGTACGACGATCAGGTTGACTATGATTAGTCGGGTAACCATGTTCCCGTAGCTATACTGCCGTTTAATATCTTCCCAAATCGAACTAAACATATTTTTTTACCTGTTCACTAGATTAAATTCAAAAATACGCGGAATGAAAGGATTTTTTAACGAATTATGTCCGTCGCCAGTAGAGAATCAATAAAAACCCAAATAAGGCGCCTCCCAGGTGTGCAAAGTGGGCGACTCCCGGCGCAAATTTACCGAGTCCGAGAAACAATTCCAGGCCGGCATAAATCAGTACAAAATATTTTGCCTTTAAAGGAATGGGGGGAATTAACAGCATAATCCGGGCATCCGGAAAGAGCATGCCAAAACCAACGAGCAAACCAAATACGGCACCCGATGCCCCCAGCATCGGTACGTTTTCCAATCCGGCCATACCGGGTTGTTGCATTTCCAGATAACTTACGCCCAGGTGAAGCAACAAGGCGCCAAATCCGGCTACAAAATAGTAGATCAGAAAACGCTTCGGCCCCCAGGCCTGCTCGAGTGGCGGACCAAACATGAAAACCGCAAACATATTAAAGAACAGGTGGGAAATATTCCCGTGCATAAACATGTGGGTAATGATCTGGTAGGGACGAAAATAGTCAGATGTTGGAAAAAACATGGCCAACTGCAAGCGCCCAAATTCGCTAAACTGAGTGGGATAAGCTGTTGGTTCGCCCATTAATTTTGTCCCCAGAAACATCAAGACATTGAGGATAAGGATATGTTTTACTACGTCGGTAACTCTGTACATGCGGTATGTTCGGTATTTCGAATGCCGGATTTTTTTCCGGTCGGACTAATCTTAAAGTAAACAAAAAAGAAGCGCTCCGGATTTATGAATGGCGATTTTTCGACTATTTTTCGATAAACGGTATTAAATGCGGGTCTAACCTGCAAATCGACGCTCCAGTTCGTCGAGTTCCATGGTAATAAAACAAAACTTTCCAGCCGGATTTTTATACGGGATGCTACAGGCAAAAAGCTGGTCAATCAAGCTTTCCATTTCAGCTGTAGAAAGCATTTGACCTTTTTTGATAGCTGCACTTTTGGCCATTGAACGCGCCAGATTGTCTCCCACCTCCAGTTTCAGATCCAGGTTTTTCTTGTATTGATCCAGCAGGGTTTCAATCATGCGTTGCTCATCTGTCTGACCGGCAGCCTCAGCGGGGATCCCGTGTACCACAAACGTATTTCCTCCAAATTCCTGAATATCAAATCCAAGTTGATTCACCTGAGGCAAAATTTCCCGAAACAGATCGGTGTCAGCCGGACTTAGTTGCAGGGTTTGCGGAAAAAGCGCCTTTTGTACCAGGCTGTTTTGTGTTTGCATCATCTGGTAATATTTCTCGTAGAGAATCCGCTCATGTGCAGCTTGTTGATCGATGAGCAAAAAGCCAGATTTTATCGGACTAACAATATAAGTTGCATGAATCTGGTAGGGTTCCCGTTGTTGATTTTGAAAGCCCTGATCTTCACTCCCCCCGGTATTGGCTTTGCTTTCAAAGGTAAGCGGTTCGCTATCGACCGGATTGTTTTCCGGTACAAACTGGTCTAATCCTTCGTAGAGTTTTTGCCAGTCGCCTGTATTTTTTTTGCCACTTCCGGGTTGGCTCCAGGAGTGTTCGTTTCCTTTTGCATTAGCTGCCGAAGATCGAATTTCGATAGTCTGCTCATCCGCCTGATAATTGGGAGGGGGCTGTACTTTAGAAAAAGCCGTTTCCTGATCAAAATCCATGGACGGCATAATACTAAACTGGCCAAGTGCGTGCCGGATCGTTACTTTCAGATAATTGTAAACAAGCCGTTCGTCCTCAAATTTGATTTCCTGTTTAGTTGGATGCACATTGATATCGATTCGCATCGGATCAATATCAATGAAGATGATGTATAAGGGATAAACCTCCTTGGGAAGCAGGTCTTCATAAGCATTCATGACCGCATGATTGAGGTACGGACTTTTAATAAAGCGGTCATTGACAAAGAAATACTGTTCGCCCCGGGTTTTTTTCGAAAACTCCGGTTTCCCTACAAAGCCATGTAACTTAAGTACATCTGTATCCTCTTCAACGGGCACCAGTTTTTTATTGGTTCCCGGTCCGAAAATAGCGACAATTCGTTGTCGGAGGTTGGACGGTGGCAGGTGAAATACCTGGTTATTGTTGTGGTGCAGGCTGAAAAACAATTCGGGATTAGCCAGGGCGATACGCTGAAATTCTTCGATAATATGGCGCATTTCTGCGGCATTGGATTTCAGGAAATTTCGCCGGGCCGGCACATTGAAAAACAGGTTTTTGACAGAAATGCTGGTACCGGCAACACATTGGCAGGCTTCCTGACTTTTCACTTCCGTGGCTTCTATCACGAGTCGGCTTCCGAGTTCCTGATTATGCGGCCGCGTACGCATTTCTACATGCGAAATAGCTGCAATGGAGGCCATGGCTTCTCCCCGAAAGCCCATAGTACGTATGGAAAACAGGTCTTCTGCTTCCCGAATTTTGGAAGTAGCGTGCCGTTCGAAGCTCATTCTGGCATCGGTTTCAGACATGCCGCAGCCATTGTCAATAACCTGGATTAGATTTTTGCCGGCCTCCTTGACGATCAGTTTGACCTCTGTTGCTCCGGCATCTACCGCATTTTCCATTAGCTCTTTCACAACCGAAGCCGGACGTTGAATCACTTCGCCAGCGGCAATTTGATTGGCAATGGCGTCGGGTAAGAGCTGAATAATATCAGCCATAAAAATTAGTCTGCTTTCTTTTCCGGAAAAAAATTTCCTTTGGATACAAAAACTGCTTCAAAGAGCGTGTTTTATTCAAGCGCTTTAACAATATCTGGTAAATATACGGACAGAAAATAATACGCCAGCAACAGGAGCACACCCAAGACCAGGATCAGGCGAAAATTTGTTCGTTTTGAGCTCCCTGCCCGTATTCGATTCGCATCAGGAACATAGCCGCCGCTTTTTCGCATAAAACCACCTTCCAATCTGTTTCGAACTTCTGCAATGTCGTCTTTTTTACTGCCTTCCAACTGTCGAAGTCGGCTTTCAAGGTCTTCTTTTGCCGGATCATAGTACCTTGGTACATAGTTATACTTTTGTGGCTTCTTTGCCCGGAAAATATTGAATAAAGCCATAGCTGTCGTTTTTTAAATTTCAATTAGTTCGAAAGAACACTTTAATAGACTTGTCCAACTGGAGCCTCAAATGGCTGCAAGCGACAAATTTTATCTTGCACTTCATGCTAAGGCATCGTGTACGCCTGCCTGCTTTCGGCTTGCGCCAGCAAGGCAGGCAGGTTTTTTGCCTTGTTCAATCCGCCTTTGGCGGATGCTTCGCTTTCGCTCATTCATGCCCAGTTGGACAAGTCTAATATACAAGGATTCATCATAAACTGTTTTTGGCGCATTTAAAGTTTAACACGGACTGAATAAGTCGGCATCCAAGATTATACGTTGTATTAGAATAAGGCATGTATTTTAGCTAAAATTTTTTCTATGTTTTCCCGCATCATTTCTGCTCCTTTCCTGGTTTTGGCCATCGGCTTTTTATACCTAACCTGGGATGTCAATCCGTCTTATGCGTTTTATATCATCCCTTGTGTGATTATTCTGGCGGTCATTTACATCATGAGTCCGCAAATTGAATGGTGGTGGGCAAAGCGCAATCCGCCGGAGCTGGATGACCAGGCACGTTTATTAATACACAAACATTCCGGTTTTTATAAGCGCCTTTCGGCGGAAGATAAGACCTACTTCCGGCGCCGCCTGGTTTATTTTCTTATGAACAAAGAATTTATGCCACAGGCATTCGAATTGGTTCCGGAGGATATTAAAATCATGATTGCTGCGGCGGCAGTTCAGGTAACCTTTGGGCAGGTTGATTTTGTATTAGAGCCTTTTGACAAAATCGTAGTTTATCCGGAAGCCTTCCCTTCTCCGCAATACCCACGCCATCGGCACAGCTCAGAAACCTTTGCGGAGGATGGCGTTATCCTTGTCTCTGCCCGGCATGTAGCGCATGGGTTTATGGACCCACAAAAATATTACCCCAGTGCGATACACGAATATGCCCATGTATTTATGATTAAATACCCGGCATTGGAATATCCGGAACTGCCTGCCAATAGCTGGGAAGCGATCACACAGATCAGCGGGTTTTCAAAAGAAAAACTCCTGGAATGGATTGGATTACCCCAAGTGGACCCCTATCTGGTTATGCTCACCTGCTTTTTTTCCTATCCGGAGAAATTTGAGTCCACCCTGCCGGATCTTTACCAATCGCTTGTTTCGCTATTTAGGCTAGATGCGATCCATCCTGTAAGTAGCGCTCCTTTAGTATCCTGAGGTGATGCAACTCATGGCCGGCGATAATAAAAGCAATTGCGCGGACGCTCACGGGGTTGTCACTGGCAATACCTACCCGATCCCAGGCTTCGTTCGGCAGGTGTTTGAAAAGTTGGATAGAGGTATCGCGCACATGCTGGTATTCTTTAATTAAGGATTCCGGACTCCGGGTATTGGCTCCGGAGTTTGGCACAAAAATATCCTGATCAAATCCTGGTAAAGGCGTCATATCATTTCGGCCAAAGCGCAAAGCCCGGTATGCAAATATCCGTTCTGCATCAATCATGTGTAGCACTAATTCTTTTACTGTCCATTTTCCCGGAGCATATCGAAAATCCCATTTAGGATTAGGTATTTCCTGGAAAGATGTTACCGTTTCCCGGCTCGCTTGTTTCAACTGTGCGATGGGATCATCACCCGGTACATTAGCAATATAGGCATGATAAAAAGAGGCAGATTCTGAGGCTGTGGGACGGCCAATCGTAAAAGACATGAGCGTAAGGTTAAGTTATTTGTAGAATGGACAAATTACGCATTTTGTAAAATAAAAAGCGGCTGGCTCTTATCAAAGAACCAGCCGCTTCCTACATTGCAGGCTGTTTAGTTTAGCAGTCTATAGGAAACATCAAAATCTTCGAGTACCGCATCTAAAATAGGGTCCTCACCGATAATATAACCCTCTTTCAGATTGTACCCATAAAAGCGGCTGATAGAGCTCCAGTAAGATGCTGTCATCCCACCACGGAGGCTTTTAAGGAGGTCATACATTGGGGTGTCAAGTTCCCGCTCGATCATTTTGGTCAGGATCATGCCCTGAGTACGGGTCAGGTCCTTGAGCGGATCTTCAAACTCTTCCTTCAATTCTTTTTGAAGTTGTTTGATATATTTATTTCGCGCCCGTTTTTTCATAGTAGTCGTGGCATACTCCGTTTCCCGGAAGATGCGTATTGCCTCTTTGGCGTAGGGGAAAACAATGTTGGCATACTTGCGATACTTCATGTAAAGCAAGTAATCCTCTCTGTTTTCAAATTCGCGTGGAGAGGTGATCGAAACATCATCGAGATTGGCAATCAGAATGGTATCTCCTTCTTCTGTAATCAGTTGTTGTAGAACGTGACCATCGATCATTACTTCCTCAACCCGTTCCTGGGCCTGGATTATTCCTGTCAAAAACAGAAAGCTGATCAGCGGTATATAAAGCTTGTTTTTCATGGTGTTCATGTTTTAATGGATGCATTTATTCTTTTGACAACAGAAATCATTCAGAGTCACCCAAATTAACGATTTGATAAGATTTCCGACATTCTCGGGTCGAATATATCTTTTCCAAAAATTAGAACGTGAAGATAGTCCCCAAAGATTCTCTATGCCTGGATTCTAACGGGATTTTAACAATTGGATTCATCTGCTGGAATTATACAGGATGATTACCTTTAGAATGTGTTTCTGATCTGTTTCGGGGTATATATACCCAAACGAAAGTGGTATGGGCTTTTTATCTTTTTCTTTTTA
>JAGQWR010000024.1 GCA_020437105.1 Saprospiraceae bacterium | reverse complement strand
CAACCAGATTGCAAGATCAATTATATATATTTATCAGAATATAAATGTATTTAATATACTGAAATATAGAGAGTTAGTAATAAATTTGTCAAATGAATAACTCTAGAATCTGGAATACCCTTCGACTTTTTTCACCGAAAGAGTGGGAAGCATTGAATAAGTTTCTGGAATCTCCTTACCACAATCATCGCAAAGATGTCCTTCAACTCTTTTTATTTCTTCGCCAGCAGAGCCTGACTGTGAAAAACAGAACACTTGGAGCAGAACATGTTTTTAATGCGGTGTATCCGGGAAAACCTTTTGATCCTAAAGCGCTCCGATATCTCAGCAGCTCGTTAAACCAATTAACGCAGGCGTTTTTAATAGACCAGGAATTTAAGGAGGATGCCATAGCGGCCAGTTTACTTTTGAGTCGGGCATATCGCAGAATAGGTGATACTAGATCCCTGAGAATTGAAACAAAAAAAAATCAAAAGCAAATTGAAATTCAGCCACTCCGGAACCACCAATACCACCAGTGGTTATATGGAAATTTGTCTGAAGATTATTCGAAAACAGTACTTCAATCCCGCTCCGAGGCAGGGCAGCTGGCACGTTTGGATGAAGAACTAAATATCCTGTTTTTCAGCCAAAAGCTTCGACATGCCTGTTCATCCCTGACACATAAACAAGTTTCAGAATATGAGTTTCAACAGGATATGCTGCCAGATATTCTAAACCAGGTAGAGAAACGGGGATATCTGAAATATCCCGCTGTCGCTGCGTATTATTATGGTTATCGGGCCTTGACAAATCTTGCTGAGCCAGTTTGGTTTGAGGGGCTGAAAGACTCAATAATTCGCTTTAAGGGGCTTTTTCCTCATGATGAATGGCGAAATCTTTATCTGCTTGCCATCAACTATTGTATCGGCCAATTAAATGCCGGTAAAAGTGCCTATCTGGCAAAGGTGTTTGAGATTTATCAACGCGGATTGGAGGAAGATGTATTTTTGGAGCAGGGAAAGCTTTCCCGGTTTACCTACAACAATATTACAACCGCTGCGCTGGGACTTGGTGAGCTTGATTGGGCATTTCAGTTTATCCATCAATTTGCCCCCCTTATTGAACCCACCTATCAAAGGCAAACATTTTCCTACAACCTGGCTGTTTATTATTACCAGATTCAGGATTATGAAAAAGCATTGCTTGAACTCCGGGCTATGGTTACGGATGATGTTTTACACGGATTGGATGTTCGAAGGATGATGGTGCGTATCTTTTATGAACGAAAGGAAATTCAGGCTCTGCTTTCCCTTTTAGACAGTTTTCGTGCCTACCTCTACCGGAAGCGTGGTCTGGGCTATCACAAAACCCATTATCTCAATTTTCTCCGATTTGTTCGGAAATTAATGGAGCCAGACTTGCAACAAGAGGAGAAACGTTTAGAGTTGATACAGCAGATACAGGCTGTTTCAGCTTTGGCCGACAGGCAATGGTTGTTGCAACAACTCCAAAAATAAAAAAGCCCTCCTTCCATACGGAAAGCGGGCTCTGATCTCAATCAAAAATTCTTGATTATTACTGTACCTTTTTCTCCGAAGCAAGGGATGCTTTGAAGTATTTTCTGTTCAACATGGCAATATTTGCAACAGAGATTTCTTTAGGACATTCAGCTTCACAGGCTGTCACATTTGAACAACGGCCAAATCCTTCTGCATCCATTTGGTTGACCATGTTTAGCACCCGCTGGTTTTCCTCAACCTGCCCTTGCGGAAGGAGCGACAAGTGTGCCACCTTTGCAGAAGTAAATAACATGGCAGAAGAATTCGGGCAGGCTGCCACACAGGCACCACAACCGATACAGGCAGCGGCATCAAATGCAGCCTCGGCCACATTTTGCTCCACCGGAACGGAGTTGGCGTCAACTGCCTGGCCGGTATTAACCGATATATAGCCTCCGGCCTGTATAATGCGATCGAAGGCTGAGCGATCCACCGCGAGATCTTTATACACCGGGAATGCACTTGCACGGAAAGGTTCTACCGTAATGATATCGCCATCTTTAAAAAAGCGCATGTGGAGCTGACAAGCAGTTGTGCCGCCATTTGGGCCATGCGGGTGGCCGTTAATGACCATACTGCAGGTTCCACAGATGCCTTCCCGGCAATCATGCTCAAAAACTACCGGCTCTTTTTTCTGGGAGATCAGATCCTCATTTAAGACATCCAGCATCTCGAGAAAAGACATATGTTCGTTGGCAACCACATCATAGGTTTCGAAAGTGCCTTTCGATGCCTGATTTTTTTGGCGCCAGATTTTTAACTTGAGTTTCATCCGTTTCTTTTTTATAGAATACCTGTCGGACGGGCATTCACACGAATTCTTATTTATTTATAACTCCGGGTTTTCAGTTCCACGTTTTCGAAGACCAATTCTTCTTTGTGAAGGGTCGGGTCTCCTGCATCAGGATTGGGCCATTCCCAGGCTGATACATACGTGTACTCATCATCTCTTCGGAGCGCTTCCCCATCCTCTGTCTGGTATTCTTCCCGGAAATGACCACCGCAACTTTCGTTTCGATCCAGTGCGTCAACGATCATGAGTTCGCCCAATTCAATAAAATCGGCTACCCGATGCGCTTTTTCCAATTCCGGATTGTATTCGTCTGCTGATCCGGGAATAAAGACGTCTTTGTAAAACTCTGCCCGCAGGTCCTGAACCATTTTCCGGGCTTTATTCAATCCTTCTGCACTTCTGGACATGCCGCAATAATCCCACATAATTTTACCCAGACGTCGGTGGAAACTTTCTACAGATTGAGTGCCATTAACACCTAAAAGCTGACCAATGCGATCGGCTACTGCTTTTTCTGTGGCTTTGAAGGCTGCTCCATTTGGATCGATCTTAGGAGTCCGAATTTCTTTTGATAAGAAGGTTCCAACAGTATAGGGTATGACAAAGTATCCGTCTGCCAGGCCTTGCATAAGCGCAGAAGCACCCAGGCGGTTGGCACCGTGATCCGAGAAATTGCTTTCACCCAGAGAAAAGAGGCCGGGAATATTGGTTTCCAGATTATAGTCAACCCATAATCCGCCCATGGTGTAATGCACCGCAGGATAAATCATCATCGGGGTGAAATATGGATTTTGGCCAGTAATCTTTTCGTACATCTCAAAGAGATTGCCGTATTTTTTCTCGACGACTTTACGACCCAGTTCCAGTACTTTTTCTCTGCTTGGATTGTGGTCGCCGTGTGCATTGGCTTCTGATTTTCCGTAGCGCTCGAACGCATCCTCAAAATCAAGGAAAACGGCTAATCCCGCTACATTTACACCACGTCCTTCATCGCAAACTTGTTTAGCAGCTCTGGATGCCACATCCCGGGGTACCAGATTCCCAAATGCAGGGTATCGGCGCTCGAGGTAATAGTCGCGGTCTTCTTCTGCAATGTCCACGCCCTTAATTTTACCTGCACGCAGGGCTTCTACGTCTTCCATCTTTTTGGGTACCCAAACCCGGCCATCATTTCGAAGGCTTTCCGACATCAGAGTCAGTTTCGACTGGTAATCGCCGGAAACGGGAATACAGGTCGGGTGAATCTGGGTGAAACAGGGATTCGCCATTAAGGCGCCTCGTCTGACAGCTCTCCAGGCAGCAGATGTATTCGACATCATCGCATTGGTGGAGAGGTAAAATACGTTTCCATAACCACCGGTAGCCAGAATGACACAATGGGCAGCATGGCGTTCTAACTCACCAGTGAGCAGGTTTCGTGCAATGATACCCCGTGCTTTTCCATCCTCTATGACCAAATCCATCATTTCATGCCGGTTGTGCATTTGCACCGAACCCAGCGTGATTTGACGGGAAAGAGAAGCATAAGCACCCAACAATAATTGCTGTCCGGTTTGCCCCCTTGCATAAAAGGTACGGCTTACCTGCACCCCACCAAAAGAGCGATTGGCGAGCAATCCGCCGTATTCCCGCGCGAATGGTACGCCCTGGGCTACAGCTTGGTCAATGATGCTTGTGCTTACCTCCGCAAGTCGGTAAACATTGGCTTCCCGCGAACGGTAATCACCGCCTTTGATTGTATCGTAAAATAAGCGATATACACTATCGCCATCGTTTTGGTAGTTCTTTGCAGCATTGATACCCCCCTGCGCTGCAATCGAGTGCGCCCGCCGCGGACTATCGTGAAAGGTGAAGCATTTGACATTATATCCAAGCTCACCCAGTGTAGAAGCTGCAGAGGCTCCGGCTAATCCGGTTCCTACTACAATGATATCCAGACGACGCTTATTATTTGGAGCAACCAACGGCATGGTGCCGCGGTAGTTTTTCCATTTTTCAGCTAATGGCCCGGAAGGTACTTTTCCGTCATATTTCATGTCGAATTCTATATTTTGGGTGTTACTTTAAAAAGAAATAATAAAGTGGAATAATGGCAAACCCGATCGGAATAATAACACCAATTACTTTGCCTACGCCCCGGATAAAAGGAGAGTACTTGGGGTGGTTTAACCCCAAAGATTGAAACGCACTCTGAAATCCATGTGTCAGGTGAAATGCCAGTCCGAGCATAGACAGGCAATAAAACAACACAATCCATATATTTGAAAAGGAAGCCTCCACCTTCAAATATAAATTCTCATAAGTATCGCCGTGATATACCACAGTCGGCACTTCACCCCATTTCATCTGGTACCAAAAGTCTCCCATATGGATGCCCAGGAAAACGAGAATTAAGAGTCCCAGCCAGGCCATGTTACTGGCAGCAAACGAATTGGTGTTTACTGCTTTGGTCACCTTGACGGCATAAGCTTCCGATCCACGGGCTTTGCGATTTTTAAAGTAAAGCAGAATACCCTGAAATGCATGCAGCAGGATGAAGAAATAGTTGCCGTATGAAATGACCTTGATGATGGGACTGGTGGTCATTTTCTTGGTATATACGTTGAACGCTTCTCCTCCATCATCTAACAATAACTGAAGATTACCCGCAAGGTGTACTACCAGGAAAAGGACCAAAAATAAGCCGGTCAGACTCATTATGACCTTTTGGCCAAGCGAAGAGGTTAGAAATTTAAGGAACCAATTCATATGATTTACTTTATCGTTTTGTTTTTTAGGAATGGAGCACCTAATTAGGTCCAATTATTGACAAAAACAAATGTATCTATTAAAACACAGATGCCCAATTTTTGATTAATCCGCGCTCCGTGACCGGATTTATTTAGAATAATTCAAAATTAGGAGTTCCCGGAGTGGGTGTTTTTTGAACGAAAAGATACTACCTTTGTATCGGTCAGAAGAATGACCAGAATGATATCTCATGGCCTCAAGTAATAAATTATCCCTTCGTTTTGATCAGTTTCTGGAGTTTTTTCCGGAAGTAGCCCTTCCAGCTATTTTCTCTGACGAAACCCTCAGTATTTTCAGTAAAGAAAACGATCTACTTCCCGCAGTTGGCATTGAGCAATTTATCATTCCTACAGAACCCGATGAAGTGGACGACATGACCGAATATGTGCCTTGTGCCCGTATTCCGAATACCAAGGATTTTCATGCTCTTGTTTTTTGGCGAGCCAGATTGATGGATTACCAGTTTGTGCTCATTACCTATACCCTGGATGGGAGTTTGGTTTTGGATCGGGAAGTCATCGCCGGAACTTATTTGGAAAACAACTTGTTAACTCGTTCAGTAGCCACAATAGATCAGGATTGGGTCATTTATGTGGTTACGGGTCAAACCGACCTGGAAAAAGAATCATCCTATGATGCTTCTAAAAGTAAAACATTCAACATGGAGCTTCTGGCAAACGGCCAAATCATTCATGAAGATTAATATTACCTACCTTTTTTGAATTTACCCTCCATATATCTGATACCATCCTGGCAGTTATGGACAGGTAAGACCAACCATTTTTTAATTTTTTAGTACTTATGACAAAACGCAAAAAGAAGCGTGAAAAGAAGTTCAGTTCATCACAATTGCAAACTGAAATTCTGGAAATTTTTAAAAGCGATCCCAAAAAACGTCTGAACCCACGCCAAATCGGTAAAAAATTACCGACAGACAATAACAAAGACAGCATTCAATATGCGATCGACAAACTTGTCGAAAAGGGCAAGCTCCTCGCCCTGGAAGATTTCAAATACAAACTAAAATCAAGGGCCGTTGCAGGTAAACCACTGGAAACCTATGAAGGTTATGTGGATATGACCCGCTCCGGAGCTGCATTTATCGTCTGCGAAGGCATCGAAAACGATGTGTTCGTTTCTGCCCGCCATTTAAACACTGCCCTGAATGGGGATCGCGTAAAAGTAGGTGTGTGGCGCAACCCTAAAAGGGGGCGCCCGGAAGGAGAAGTCCTGGAAGTGCTCAGACGTTCAGTCGATCATTTTCTCGGTACCATCCACCTGTCCACCAATTATGGTTTTGTGACACCGGATCGCCTGAATTCGCCTTTCGATATCTTCGTAGCACCTAAGAATGCCAAAGGAGCAGCAGATGGCGACAAAGTAGTTGTGCGTATCGTCAACTGGGTGAGCACCAAATCGCGTAATCCGGAGGGTGTAGTAACTACTGTGCTGGGTAAAGAGGGCGGTAGCGATATCGAAATGAAAGCCATACTGATAAACAATGGCTTTAATCTGGAGTTTAGTGAGGCGGCTATAGCCGAATCGGAGTTGCTGAATGATCAGCTCTCAGAGGAGGAAGTTGCCCGGCGTCGGGATATGCGGCAGGTACCGACCTGTACCATTGACCCGGTGGATGCCAAAGATTTTGATGATGCTATTTCTTTTCAATACCTCGAAAACGGAAACCTGGAAATTGGAGTACACATTGCGGATGTAAGCCACTATGTGTTGCCGGATACAGCCTTGGACAAAGAAGCTTTAGAGCGTTCTACCTCCGTCTATTTAGTAGATCGGGTGCTCCCCATGCTCCCGGAAAAGATTTCAAACGAATTGTGTTCCTTGCGTCCGAATGAAGATAAAGCCACTTTCTCGGCTGTATTTGAGTTTGACCAAAGCGACCGAATCGTAAGCCGCTGGTTTGGCAAAACGCTAATACACTCAGATCGACGCTTTACCTATGAAGAAGCGCAGGAAGGTATTGTTAGCGGTGCAGGTGATTTTGCGGAGGAACTTCAAAAACTCAATAGCCTGGCGAAAATACTGCGCAAGGACCGCTTCAAAAAAGGATCCATTGATTTTGATTCAGAAGAAGTCCGTTTCCGCCTGGATGAAGACGGGGTACCGATTGAGGTCTATGTAAAAGACCGCTTCGATGCCCATATGCTAGTAGAAGATTTTATGCTTCTCGCGAATAAAGAAGTCGCCACTTTTATCCACAAAAAAGGAGAGGGACATGAAATTCCTTTTGTCTATCGTATTCACGACGAACCGGATCCGGATAAGGTTGCTGAACTGGCTCGTTTTGCTAAGGAATTGGGATTTGAAATGGATATCAGTACGCCAGAGGCCATTGGCCGATCCTATAATCGAATGACCAAGGCCGCTCAGGATGATCCCGGATTGGCATTGCTCCAGCCATTGGCAATTCGCACCATGGCCAAGGCTGCTTATTCGAGTGATAATATTGGGCACTACGGACTGGGATTTGAATTTTACACGCACTTCACTTCGCCTATTCGACGCTATTCGGATGTATTAGTCCACCGGATACTCGAAAAAAATCTCGATGGAAAAACCTATCGGATGAAGAAATCGGATTTGGAGGAAAAGTGTCAACATATTTCCAGCCAGGAGCGCCGGGCCATGTCGGCAGAGCGCGAATCGATCAAATATAAACAAGCTGAGTACATGGAGAAACATGTTGGCGATGTATTTGAAGGACGGGTTTCGGGCATGATTGATTTTGGTTTCTTTGTAGAATTGACTGATAGTAAATGTGAAGGCATGGTCGGTTTTGATTCTATGGATGAATCCTACGAAATTGCTGACAGCCGATTATTCGCAACAGGCAAGCGTACCAAAAAAGTCATCAAAATGGGCGATATCATCCGGGTTAAAATTGAAGAAGTTGACTTGGCTCGCCGCCGAATTGAAATGAAGCTGGAAGAGGAGGTAGTTTGAGTTTGCCCCGATAGCTATCGGGGTAGTTTGAGAGTGCGTTTGGGTGTGAAATCAGGGTCTATGCCTTTGGCTTGGTCTAGCTTGCCTGTCGGCTTTGCGGTCTAGGGGCTGCGCCCGGTCTAGGGTCGATTAGGGCTTTTAGCCCTTTTGGTCTATTCGGCTGCACCGGTGGGTCTATTGCGGATTTCTCTCATTTGGAAGTTCTCCATTCAGCATTCAAAATTATGCATTAAAAATTATACTGGCTTGGTCTGGCTTGCCTGTCGGCTTTGCGGTCTAAGGGCTGCGCCCGGTTTATGGTTTATGCCTCGGTTTAAGGTGGTTTAGTACCATTAAAAATTAAAAATTATGACTTAAGAATTATTGTCTATGCCTTCGGCTTTGGTCTATTGCGTATGTCTCTCATTTAAAAGTTCTCCATCCAGCATTCAAAATTCAGCATTCAAAATTATAACATAGGGTCTATAAATTAGTCTGTGACGAATTACCGGAATTAACGTTTTAAACGCGTTAAACGATTCAAACGGTTTAGATCTTCGCGAAGCGAACAAAATTCAGCATTAAAAACGCTACATTTAGAATTAATTATCTTGGCTTTCTAATACGAAATAGAAAACCCAGGATATGGAAACTTCTTACACCCCGTTCTTTACTAATGATGCGGTAACCTTCGGGTTATTGATGGTCGTTTTGGCCCTGATCTTCTACACATCCAGTTTGAAGAGTCCGGGTTGGAGTCGCTTCTATAAGTTTGTTCCTGCCCTGTTATTATGTTATTTCGTTCCGGCACTTTTGAATTGGCCTTTGGGTTTAATTGCACCTGATTGGTACGAACCGGGATTGGTAGAGCATCTGAGAACTTTAGGGCATATGGTACCGGAAGGATTATCGGCACTGGAACTTAAAGCCTGGATTGAGCAACACGAAATAGCCTCGGATGTATTGAAGCCATTTCAGGGGCATAGTTCCTTGTATTTTGTTGCCTCCCGTTATTTATTACCGGCAAGTTTGGTATTGCTGTGTCTGAGCATTGATATGAAAGGCGTACTCAATTTGGGGCCTAAAGCATTGATTATGTTTTTTGCCGCAACCATTGGGATTGTTCTGGGCGGTCCTATTGCTTTGTTGATCGTAACCAACCTGTTTCCGAATTTAATTGATATTTCTCCGGATGAGCTCTGGCGCGGATTATCAACCGTGGCCGGTAGTTGGATTGGCGGAGGCGCCAACCAAACCGCGATGAAGGAGATATTTGAAGTAGGGGATACCCTCTTCGGGACCATGATTATCGTTGATGTGGTGGTAGCTAATATTTGGATGGGCTTCCTGCTGTACGGAGCCAGTATCTCTGATAAATTAGACAGGCGCTTGAAAGCTGATAATTCAGCTATTGAAGACCTGAAGGAGCGGGTGTTGAATTATAGTGCATCTGTTAAGCGAATTCCGGATACTAATAGCATGTTTATTTTGTTGGCAGTTGCCTTTGGTGCGGTGGCATTGTCTCATTGGGGGGCGGATGTTATTACGCCTTTTATGGAGCAGCATGCTGAATGGCTTATACGCACTCGATTGACCTCACTGATGTCGGGTTTTTTCTGGTTGATTGTTATTGCTACCAGTATAGGCTTGTTGATTTCATTTACCAAACTACGTAAACTGGAAGGTGTTGGCGCTTCGCGTTGGGGGAGTGTATTTATTTATATCCTGGTGGCTACCATCGGAATGAAAATGAACCTGGGCGAAGTTTGGGAAAACTTAAGCCTCTTTGCGATCGGAATAATCTGGATGGCTGTTCATGTAACCATTTTACTCTTTGTGGCCTGGCTCATCAAGGCACCCTTTTTCTTTGTAGCAGTTGGTAGTCAGGCAAACGTAGGAGGCGCCGCTTCTGCTCCGATTGTAGCCTCGGCTTTTAGTCCGGCTTTGGCGCCGGTAGGCGTACTTATGGCTGTGTTAGGCTATGCGCTTGGCACCTATATGGCCTTGGTTTGTGCTTATTTAATGCAGGGTGTAGTAGGTTAACGATTGTTTGAATACCATTCCCGTAAAATAGATTCGCAGGTTTTACCTTGTGGGGTGTAATCCTTTGCCGGGTATCCTTCATGTCCTTCCATGTTTGGAAACCATTTCCAGACGAATCCGCCATGCCACCAGGGTTCATTCCAAAAAACCGTAAAGAGGGCATCAAAGGCATTTGCCTGGGCTTGTTCGTTTAGTTCCAGGCTATGTATTTGAGCTTCGAGTTCCCAAGTATTATAAGCACAACCATCTACACTGAGGTAGCCAAACTCAGTGAATAAGACGGGTTTATTCGTTTTTTTATATACTGTCCGAATTTTTTCCAGATGCGGTCTCCAGGATTTGGTCAGCGCTTTTACATCCGGGGTTTTATGATCCAGGAGGGGGAAATAGGCATCAATTCCAATATAATCAAGGGCATCCCAAAACGGAACAGATTGAAACTCATCCCAATTGGCAGAATAGGTGAGGGGACCATTATAAACAGTTTTTACTTTTTGGATAAGTCCCCGCCAGAAGGCTTCCCGAACGACTACACTTTTTTTGAATTCCACACCGATGGAAAAGAGTTCTACGTCCATTTCCTGAGCGATCGCGGCAAAGTCCATAATATAATTAGTAAAGTCATTTTCCCAGGATTCCCAATCTGATTCCTTGTCAAATTCCAGTGCTCCCGGCCAGCTCCCTGGAAAATATACATGAGGCTTGAGCATAACCTTAATATTAGCGGCATGGGCAAGCTCAATTGATTTTTTTACGCCTTCCGGTTTTTCTCCCCACCACTGCCATTGGGAGTTATATCTAACCCAATTTGTGCCTTCCCGGGTAAAAGCAAAGGGGCAGACTGCGATCCAGTTTGCTCCTACGTGTTGAATAGGCGGGATAGGATCCTCCGAAAAAGGGTTCGGAGGGGCTACGAGGCTGAGTCCGCATACTTTCGTATCTATTAAAACGGGCGAACTATTGGCCGGGGTACAGGCCATTTCCGGCAGTAGTATCAGTACCAGAATAAATTGGAGCAAACGAATTAATTTCATGACAATCCGATTAGTGCTAATGGGTTGGGACAAAGTTTAGTGTAAATGTCCTTTTTATCTGGCTCTACAACGCCTGGAAAGTCGCCATAGTTTGCTTCCATATCCCGAATCAGTTGCAGATGCAGGTGGGGAGGCCAGTTTCCGTTTTCGCCAACATGACCAAGAGTGGCAATTTGGCTACCTCTTGAAAAGGGTTTTCCTTCGTATAAACCTATCAGGCTTTCTCTGGAGAGATGCCCATATAGGGAATAGATTCGCCCGAAAATGGAATTGTGTTCCAAAATGATCGTAGGACCGTAATCCAGGTAGTTTCCATTATCTGCAAAGCTATGTACGACGCCATCCCACGGACAATACATAGGAGTTCCGGCATTTGTCCAAAGGTCTATTCCCAGGTGTAGTGTTCTTAGGTTCTCTGAAAAAAGTTTGCTATCCAGGTAGAACGTTCGGTTTTCCAGATATCCTCCGTATCCGATCTTGTTTTTAGACAAGTATTCGTCAATATACTTTACTAAGCCTATTTGAGTGAGTTGCTTGTTTGCGGAGCTAAGGTCTAAAAGCTGAAAATGTTCCGGATTTAAGCTGTTTCCCAGTACCGGAAATGGAGGATTAGAATGGATCATATTGTTGGGGGCGGATTTGTTTTTTCCGCAATTGTGAAATTACGAAAATTAGGCAAGCGCAACATAGTTGAAATGTAGTCATTCGTAATTTTTTGTATGAAAAATTATTGTTACTATAAATTTTAAATTATTTCTTTGAAATATTTGCTATAAAACGGCCAATACTTTATGTTTGTGGTATTACAATGATATTGTGAGGTGATGAAACCGGAAGCCATGCCCCCTTGTCTCGGGGGTAGGGAAGCCAGGATAAATCCCATGAACATGTGGACTAACTGCCCTTTGTAGGTTCGAGTCCTACCCTCACAGCCAGAGCCGGATTGCATTCAAATGCTATCTGGCTTTTTTTATGCCCTTTTTGAATTTTATAAACAATTGAATAACAATAATTTGTGATAAATTTTGATTGATTTTACTCTAAAAAGTAGCTGGAAAAATGATATCAGGTTTCTTTGCCTTTCGGTTTCGGTATTAATAATTTAGTCTCATCAAAGAGCGCGGAAATGGAAAGGAGTAGAAGAGCGGAGCGGATAGAGCGGATTCAATTATTAATCAATAGGAAGGCGACTGGGAGTCCAATGGCTTTGGCCAGCAGGCTGCGAGTATCTGAGGCGACCATTTACAGGGATATTCAGTTGATTCGTTCCAGGGGGATTGCCTTAAGATATTGTAAAATCCGACAGACTTATTATTACGAGCATGTTTTTTCAGAACACGAAAACAAAACGGAACACCAACTGATACATTTAGAGGCTATGAAAACAGCAGGACCACTTAATGCAGCTTCCAAGGACTTCTATTAGCTAGGGGAGGGGCATAAGTCAGTCTAAATTGCGGGGTTTAACCAAATTTGATCGATACATCGCTTGTTCAGAAAACAGTTCATTTTTTAACTGCTTTTTAGATGGATCAATGCTGGTTAAATCCCTTTTTTATGCGTAGTAAGGTTTGTTTGGCAGGATTTCGAGAATCATTTCCCATAAATCTTCGTAGGGGATTATTTCGTGTTGGAAAATTCCAAATTTATATTGGTGGTATTTGTATATCTCGCTGCGAGAAGGTAGGTCAATGGTTTTTGAAATAACATTTGAATTAAATTCAGATTGACATATTGTCTTTAGTTTTATTGACATTTTAATGTCACGTTCATTACGAGATTGGGGAAATAAATTTCGGTTTGAAAATATATTTAAGGAGTTAATTTTATTTATACATTTTTCAAAATCTGATTCTAATAAATAATAAACAATTAATAGAATATATGAAGTAATCTTAAATCCACTGTTTTCACCTGGACCTAAATCTA
>JAGQWR010000023.1 GCA_020437105.1 Saprospiraceae bacterium | reverse complement strand
TCCTGATCATGGGCCCCGAAGACCTGCTTGGAGGCGATGCATATGGCATGTGGCAATATGGTGGTGCTTCCGATCCTACCCATAAAAATTTACAATACCTCCAAAACATTGCCGCAGACCCGGAAGCAGTTGATGCCGTCGATTTTTTCTGCATCCACGGATATGGAAGTGATGGCGTGTCGGTAGCCGGTGCAAATTCTGTCTTGTGGGATTGGTGGGTAAATGGCTGGCAAAACAGTCCGGCAGCTGGCATTCCCGGCAATGTAGCGGGGTTCTCCGCATTTGGCAAAAAATCCTGGATGACCGAAACATCCGGTGAAAACCCAGCCTGGATCTGGCCTCAAAGCGGGTATCCATCCGATGGTGGCTGGAGTCTCGGACTGCGCATCCACCAAGCCCTGACCACGGGGATGGAAAGTGCCTGGATATATTGGACATTCACCGAAAATGGAGATAATGGAGATCCCAGTTCTTTTGCCCTCACTAATCAGGCACTTGGAAACCAATCTCCAAAGTATGTAGCGGCCAAACACTTCTTTCGATACATCCGCCCCAATGCCTTTCGGGTACAGGCCAACATCAGCGAAAATGAATTTATAGAGGCCAGTGCGTATATCCATGAAACGGATGGCACTATAACCCTTGTATTGATCAATACGTCCGAAACAGCGCAGGATGTAAAAATCAAAATCCCCGGGATGAGCGATCCAAATGCGCTTTATGAGTCCTATACCTCCAGCGAAAACAATTTCTGGCAGGCCGCTCCCCTATCCTTTCAGAACGGACAGGCAGAAACAAGTATTCCGGGCTATGGAATTTGTACGATTTATGGGGCAAATGATTGGATGACCAGTTTGGCAACAGCCTGTTGCCCTCCAAATTCAGCAGCGTTTCGAATTAGTCCGAACCCGGCTTCCAGTCAATGTACTGTTTCGTTTACCCTGATTCAAAGTCAGGATGTGACACTGGAACTTCTTGATAAAACAGGGAAGATTGTGAATAGCCAGCATTGGAAACTGTTACCAGCCGGACTAAACGAACGGACAATCGAAACTCAAAACCTGCCAGACGGCATTTATTTCTTTCGGCTAACCCAATCAGATAGCACACACAGTCAAAAGGTCTTTATCCATCAATAACGCACAAAGCGTTTGATAATACGCTGGTTTCCAATACGGGTTTCCAGAAAATACACACCGGGACTGAGTTGAGATACCAAAATTTCCCGCTGATCCGGCATGGCCAGATAAACCAGTTCGCCCGATGCATTAAAAATAGCGATCTCGCTATCCAGTTTTTCGGCACCTCCAACATCCAGGTTTAATTCACCGGCCACCGGGTTGGGGAAAATGCGAATTCCAGAAATATCCAAATAGAATTCGACACTACGTGTTTCCGAAAAAAAGGCCTTACCGGAAAAATCCTCCTGCCGAAGCCTGTAATAATTAAGCCCGGTTAAGGGTGCGCTATCGTCGTATCTATAATATACCTCCCCCCAGCTGTTGCCCAGTCCTTCTATCCATGCGATAGACTCCCACAACTTGCCATCCTGGCTTCTTTCTATCTCAAACCCGAGGTTTTCTTGTTCGCTTTCTGTTACCCATTCCAGGCGCGCATTTGTTTTGTTCACTTTACGGGCCGTAAATGATTTTAAGGCAACTGGTAACACACAGCTGTTTTGTACCAAAAAATTCCGGGAAACGGTTTCGCCTGCGTAAGTAACTTCAAAGGTCCAGGTACCTGTTGCTGCAGATAAGGGTAAGGTGGTAAACCAATACCAATAACTCGCCTGGTAATGCGCCGCAGTAGAAGCGTGGGTCCAACTGGAATATACAGTACCATTTGGTCGATAAACCTTATAGGAAGATAGTTGTCCGGCTAGCTGATCGTGGTAATATGCAGCAAAAAACACCTGACTTCCTGGTTGGTAACACTCTGCAATATTTGTCGTTGCCGGCGTCGGACAAGCATTAAAGACGGGTGGTGCATGGTGTATTAGGATGGTGTTTATCTGAGAATCGTAATAGTCCTTTTGGCTTGCCCACCAGGAACTGGCATTCAAATTATTACATCCGCCGGCAACAAAATAGGGATCGATCAGATTGCTACCGCTGTCATAGGTTTCAAAATGAAGGTGAGGACCGGTAGAGCTTCCTGAACTGGCAGCGATACCAAGATACTCACCTTGTTGCACCGTGGCTCCGACTCCTTTGGTGGTCAGAGATCCGTTTTTCATATGTCCATACCAGGTAGTCGATCCGTCAACATGTTGAACATATACTGCATTCCAGTTCGGGCTGGAAAAATCACAGTTGGTATCTACATTTCCATCGTCTTTCCCGATAATTGTACCTGCTGCTGCTGCCACCACCTCCGCCTGCTCATTGTTGACCATATGCCAGGGGAAGGGCCATAAAAAGATATCTACGCCCTGGTGGTTATATCCGGAAGCCAGATCATAGGTACGTTGCCCACAAAAATAATCCTCCAATTGATTGGGGAATGCAGGATCCTGATCTACAAAATTAGAAATACCATAGATGGCATTATAATCAAATCCGACTGCCTGTTTAAGTGGCCAATTAAAACTCACGATCGCATTCCGGGAAACCGGCAGCTTACCTTCTGAAAGTAAAATTTTTCTGTTTTCAGCCAGTCGGTGCTGAATTTGCGTTCTTTGCTCTATGCTCAAACAGGGACCATTATCCTGCTGGTAAACACCAAAATAGGGGCCATCCAGCTTTTCGGAGTTTACCTGAGCATTTCCCAAAAATGGAATCAAAATAAATAAAAGCGATCGTATATGTAGTTTCAAGCCCAATGCTTTGTTCTGGTTGATGCACTATTTGAATTTACGTGCCTTTTCGAAAAAAAAAGATAAAATTCGCCACTAAGGCGCCGGGGAATACCCTCCAAACCGGCTCTATCTAAAGTTACAAAAAACTTTAACCACTACAGACAGGAGTGAGTTATTTTACTGAAAAAGATTAATTTAACAGCAATAATAAAATTCATACCATTGTCACTATACCGTGCAACAGCCACCTTGTTTTTACTCATTGCGATCGTTTTCATTCTAACGGTGTCAAAGAGCTACCTGATTCCTTTTGTGCTGGCGCTTCTGATTTGGTATGTTACTAAAACAATTAAATCCGCCTTGCGGCGAAACAGCTTCATCCGGGACCGTATTCCCCGTTGGCTTCAAAACACCCTGGTTTATCTGTTGATCTTTTCAGCGTTGGGCGGCTTATCGATGTTGTTGTCTTCCAACATCCAGGAGTTTTCAAAATCCATTGGCGTTTATGAGGACAATATTTTACAGATCAACCAGATCGTTTTAGAACGGTTTAATGTGGATCTGGTAAAATACCTGGAAACATTTACTGAGGATTTTAACATACCCGGATTGATACAAGGCATCCTCAATGGCTTAACTTCCATTATCGGAGATGGGTTTATGATCATTTTATATACCGTCTTTTTGTTGCTGGAGGAGTCGATTCTCCGCAAAAAGATGCAGTTGATTTTAAATGATCCGGAACAGAAAGAATTAATCGGGCATCTAATTAAAAAAATTGACCATTCCTTTAGTCAATATCTGGTGCTTAAAACGCTGGTGAGCTTTCTGACAGGTTTTTTGAGTTATATGTTGCTGTGGGCGCTTGGGGTAGATTCCCCCGGACTCTGGGCTATCCTGATATTTCTGTTTAATTTCATTCCAAGTATTGGTTCTATAATCGCCACAGCATTTCCTGTTCTCATTGCCATGTTGCAATCGGGTGAGGTAATGCCTGGTTTATGGGTTTTGATCGGGGTCGGGTCGATCCAATTACTGGTCGGCAATGTCATCGAACCCCGCGTCATGGGCAATTCTCTAAATATTAGTCCGCTGGTGGTAATCATATCGCTGATCCTCTGGGGGGCCATCTGGGGAATTGTTGGTATGATACTCAGCGTACCTATTACAGTTATGCTCATTATTATTCTGGGGCAATTTGAGTCAACACGCGGACTGGCTATTCTGCTTTCCGCGAATGGGGAGATTTTTCGGGATTTACCCGCGGACCCCGACGACCCCTTAAGTACGCCACCCCCTTTACACGAATAGTTTTAAAATGAACCCAAAAAACGTAAATCTTTCAGGCTTAGAAGTGGTCCCGGCAGCCGAAGTAGCGCCTCCATTACTGGATGCACTTTATGATGAGGTGTTTTTGCATCGGTCCCCATTTTTAAAGAAACATTGGCGTTGGTATTATCGAAGCGCATTCTTTGACCAGCAGATTCCCCTGGTGCTCCGTGGAAAAGACCGGGCTATTGGTGCCTCCGGCATGATTCCCGTAAAGGTAAAAATGGGTTCGGAGATCAAAACGGCCTCCTGGTATATTGATTTTGCCGTTACCGAAGATTTTCAACGGAAAGGCCTGGGTACCATCCTCACAAAAAAATGGATGAGCTTCGCTGATATGCAAATCACTTTTTGCAACGAGCGCTCTATTGGGGTTTTCCTAAAACTGGGCTGGACAGAATCTTTTCAGACCTACCTCCATGTAAATATTCTGAAGCCTTTTTCTATTCCGCAATTAGCATCCAAATTGCCCGGCATGGTATCCGGGTTTATGGATCTGATAGCTTTGCCTTTTGTGAAATTCACCTATCGACGCTTTGCTGCTCCCGGATCCGACTGGGATGTTCAAGCGCTGAATGAACAGAATTTGACCAAATTTGTAAAAGCCTATCAGGCCGGAAAAACAGAAGCAGAAAACACCTGCGAGGTCCTTCGAGATGCAGATTTTATCAATTGGCGTTTATTACAATCGCCGGATCGAGCTTCCTACCGGATTTTCCATATACCGGGGATTCAAGCCGTTTTTGCAGAGAAGTCGAATAATGGAAAGTACCTGGATATCTTATGGATATCTGATTTATCCGATCCAAAATTGGTAAAACGATTGATCGCCTCGCTGTCGCTTTACGGCCTAAAAAATGGCGCGACCTATTTGCGGTTTTATACTTCCTCCCGGGATCTGTCTGCATTTTGTAAAAAAGATATACCCGGGAAAGTCCGTAATGTGCGCTTCGCCTATTTTTCAAAGAATGAAGCTCTTTACGCGAAAATGAAAACGGTCAATTGGAATTGGCAATTAATAGATAGTGACTTTGAAAATTATGAAGTTGTTTAAAGATGTGTTTGAGAATTGATTTTTTTTCACCCACCTTCGATAACTATACCCGAAACGAAGTGGTTTACGCCCTTCGGTTGTGAGTTCGCTTCGCTCAGTTGGGAAAGTTAGCGCGAAGCCAATGTGGTTTTCAACTAGGTGCAAAACGTAGGCGACGCCTTAGCGTCGGCGCCCCGATAGCTATCGAGGGTGCAACAAAGTGGACAGCCGCAGTGGCAAGTGAAAACGACTCAAATCATTTCGCTTCGGGTATAAAAACAAATTTCCCCGATAAATTATGCGAAAAAGTGTCATCGTAAATTTTCATAAAGTAGATGATCAACATTGGTTTGAGCAGGAGATTCTTGCACTTAAATCAAGGTATCGACTAATTGCTATTCAAGAATTGGAAGAAATTCAAAGTACCGGGAAAAAACCAAAAAACCTATGTCATATTACATTCGATGACGGAGATCAAACCTTTTATAAAATCGCCTATCCGATTCTGGTCAAACACCAGGTTCCGGTATCGCACTTTGTTTCGCCCAAGATAATTTCGGAGCGCTCCAATTTCTGGTTTCAGGAAACGGAAGATTACGATCAGCAAACCATGCGAAAAATAGTGCTGAAAGAATTGAATCTAAATCCGGAAAAAGTTGCCAAAATCCCGTTTAGCATCATTTTGAAATGCCTGACTATTAAGCAGATCCACGAGCTGATCCGAATTTATCAGGAGCAAACCAATACCCCGCCCAAGCCACCACAAAATATGAGCCTGGAGGAGTTAAAGGAAGTAAACGCATCCGGCCTGGTAACAATTGGAGCGCATACCATGAATCACCCCATTTTAAAAAATGAACCCGATCAATCCAGTGAGGAAGAGATTAGTGCATCTATCCAGGAACTTGCCAAATTACTGAACCAACCCATACATTATTTTGCCTATCCCAACGGCCACTCAAAAATGGATTTTAGCGATCGCGAAATCAACTTTTTAAAAGCCCAAAATATCCGCCTGGCCTTTTCAACCGATCCCCGGCATCTGAAGCAGGGGGATGACCCCTATCGGCTGCCGCGCATGGGGCTTTCGCCACGCAACCCGATGAATCAGCTGAAATTGCGTTTTGGAGCCAATTGGGAATTAGTACGTGCTCTATTTACAAAATCAGCACTCAATCTGCGCAACCAGGTTTATGATATGATAAACTAATCACGTGTTTGGGAATTGCTTTTGGATGCAGAAGTGAACAAATTTTGTTCTGATCGACTTGCCTGCCAGCGCTCTAAAGAGCGGGCAGGGGCATTTTTCGCTCCGATAGCTAGCGGAGGATGCGGGTTGCAAATCCCGACCATAGGGCGGTGCAACCCGGCTGTAAAAAATAACAAAGAGCAGTTTAAAATTTGCTACTAATACGCCGAAGTGTAAATCCCATACACGTTCTAAATTTTTGCCATGGAAAGAAAAAAGACGGTGGAAGGATATATTAAGGCGCATCCGGAATGGGAAGCTGCCCTAAAACAACTTCGTAGCTTAATACAAGCTTCAGAACTGAGCGAAACCATTAAATGGGGTGTTCCGGTTTATACCCTCGACAATAAAAACGTGGTGGGCATAGCGGCCTTTAAATCCTATGTCGGTATTTGGTTTTACCAGGGCGTTTTTCTCAAAGACCCCAATAAGTTATTACTCAATGCCCAGGAAGGAAAAACAAGAGGGCTTCGTCAAATGCGTTTTAATTCCCCGGAAGAAATAGATGATCAAATCATTCTGTCTTATGTACAGGAAGCTATACAAAATCAAAAAGCGGGCAAAGAAATTAAAATAAACAGCGCAAAAAAGATCGAAATTCCGCAAGAATTAGATCAGGCATTTATGAATCAGCCCGAATTAAAAACAAATTTCGATACATTCACTCCCGGCAAACAACGCGAATTTGCCGAATATATCTCGGAAGCCAAGCGATCCGAAACCCGGCTTAAACGACTGGAAAAAATCATTCCCCTAATCCTGCAAGGCATCGGGTTAAATGATAAATATAAAAGCTAATTTTCCTTAATATTCTGAATCCACTTTCGCCCAACATAATTCAACCCAATGAAATCCAGAATTTTTTTCTTCCTGTTCCTATTTTTTAGCCACCTGCTTTCGGCTCAACAGGCCGACCGCGTATTTATTAATGGTAAAATTTATACCGCCAATGACGCACAGCCATTCGCGGAAGCGCTGGCGATAAAAGATAACCTCATCCTCTTTGTCGGCTCAAATACCGATATAAACCAACATATAGGCAGTTCCACTGTAGTAGAAGACCTCGATGGCCGTTTAATCCTGCCCGGCATCCACGATGTACACATGCACCCACTGGAAGCCGGCTCTCTGGTATATGGCGATTGCCTGCTGGATCCATACGAGTGGTACACGCAGGACCTGGTCACGACCCTGGCCAATTGTAATTTAGAACCGAACGAAAATGGCTGGATTCTGGCTTACGGACATTCCATTTTCACGCTTCTGGAAGGCGGCGTCATTCCGCGCTTTGCCTTGGATCAGGCTTTTCCGGATGTGCCGGTGGCTGTACTGGAAGAAACCTCCCATTCTGTTTGGGTGAATTCCAAAGGCCTTGAAATGGCCGGCATTGATGCGAATACGCCCGATCCGGTTGGCGGACACATAATGAAGCTGGGCAATGGCACCATTATCGGGGTTTTACTTGATAATGCAGGAGACCTGGTGTTGCATCAGGCGCTGGCATCCAATCCGGTGATCGATGCGCTTAATTATAACGGACTGATTGAATACAGTCTGCCCTTAATGGCACGCAATGGCATCACCTCTGCCTGCGAAGCCCGAACCTACTGGAAACGAAATTACCTCCAAATCTGGCAGGATGTACAAGACAATGGCCTGCTAACCTGCCGGATGGTGCTCACACCCTGGGTTTACCCGGAAGATGAAGATGCCGAGATGGTTCCGATTCTGCAATCCATGTACCAGGCAGACGATAATTTTTTACGCATCAACCAGTTGAAAGTCTATTCAGACGGCATTTCTATCAATGCCACTGCCGCACTTCTGGAGCCTTATGACTTTAACTGGGGCCTGCCGTTTGACACAGGTCTGAATTATATTGAGGTAAACCGTTTGTCCACCCTGATCAGCACCCTCGAAACAACAGGCTACGATTTTCATATCCACGCCATTGGCGACCGGGGCGTCACGGAAGGACTAAATGCCATCGAATTTGCCCGAAATCAAAACGGCGATATTGGTGCCCGACACCGAATCACCCACCTGGAATTTGTGGACCCTGCCGATTTTCCCCGCTTTGAGGAATTAAATGTAACTGCTGATATGCAGGTTGCCGGCTACTGGACAGAGCCACAATACTGGGGTCTAAACGAGGATTTTGTTGGAGCGGAGCGCTCTGAAAATTTTATTCCGCTAAAATTTATTTACGATAATAACGCCCGTGTAACGCTGAGTAGCGACTGGGATGTAAGTACGCTTAACCCCTTTCATGGCATGCAAAATGCGCTTACCCGTGCCCCCCAGGAAATGCCGAGTGTGGAAGCTGTGGTCAAAGCCTATACCATTCATGGGGCTTATCTAATGCGCCAGGACCAATTCACAGGCAGCCTGGAAGTTGGCAAATGGGCCGATTTTATTTGCGTCAACCAGGATATTTTCACCATCCCCCAAAACCAAATCGCCCTGACAAAAGTACTGTGCACCTGGGTGGATGGCACCGAAGTATATCGATCCGATGAGCTACCCGTTATTTCCAACCTGACTCAGGTAGATGAAACAGACAAGCTGATTTCCCTTTCTCCTAATCCAGGATCTAACTATGTGTTGGTGAAGAGCCAAAACGGAAATATGACCGCTTTTGAGGTTTATACTAGTGCCGGCGAACTGATCTGGACCGAAAATGCCGGAAAACGCGATTCGTTTACAGCCAACCTCTCCGGCATTCCGCCAGGCACCTATTTTATCAGCATCCAACTGGAAAACGGAAGCCGGGTCATTAAGAAATTTGTGCGTATTGATTAAATTGTTCCCATGAAACTAAAACTGCTTTTTCCATTTTTCCTATGCTGGATATCCGGACAGATACAAGGGCAGACTATCCTCGTTCAACCCTATTTGCAGGATGTATCGCCAAATGCGATCCGAATCCTTTGGGAAACAAGTACAGGAGATGAAAGCCTCGTTGAATATGGGCTAAGCAGCGACCTGGGGCTTGTGGCAAATGGTACTGCTGCTCCAAATAATGGCAGCACCAGGATACACGATGTCCACCTCACCGGACTCGAACGCTTTACGGTGTATTATTATCGAGTGCAGACCGGAGCAGCTCAGTCGGCCATTTACTCCTTCAAAACGCCTCCCTTTGCCTCCGACGAACAATCCATCAGCCTCCTCGCAATGAGTGATATGCAGAAAGACGGTGCGGAGCCAACAAAATTTGCGGAAATCATCCAGGACGGCGTTCTTCCCTATATAGATCAGCAGTACCCCGATCCGTTGATCGAAGCCCTAAACCTCGTGCTTATCCCCGGTGACCTGGTCGCTACCGGCAATGATTACGGCAGCTGGAAAAGTGATTTTTTTGATCCTGCTCAGACGCTTTTTCGGCAGGTTCCGGTCTATCCGGTTTTAGGAAATCATGAAAACAATACGGCCTATTATTTTAATTATTTCCACCTTCCGGCGAATGGCAGTCCAGGCTTTGAAGAACACTGGTGGTACGCAGACTATTCCAATGTGCGGGTAATCGGATTAAACTCCAATCCGCCCTATGATACACCCGGGCAATTAGCCTGGCTGGAAGCCGTACTCGCAGATGCCTGTCAGATTGATTCTATTGATTTTGTATTTGCTGAGTTACATCATCCGCACAAATCCGAACTCTGGACGCCCGGCGAAAGTGATTTTACGGGAGAGGTAGTCAACTTACTACAGGAATTTAGTACCAATTGCGGCAAACCCAGTATTCATTTTTTCGGTCATACCCATGCCTATTCCCGCGGGCAATCCCGGGACCACAAACACATGTGGGTAAATGTGGCTACAGCTGGCGGAGCAATCGACAATTGGGGAGAATTTCCAAATTTCGATTATGCAGAATTTAGCAAATCACAGGATGAATATGGGTTTGTGCTGGTGGATGTCGCCGCTGGAGATGACCCTGCCTTTACCCTCCGCCGCATAAGTCGCGGAAATCAGGCCCAGTTTCGGGATAATGAATTGCGGGATAGCCTGACTATTCACAGATATGATATTAGTCCGGAGATCCCGGTTCCTGTTTTTCCGATTGAGGAAGTCGTATCTCCTGATTGTGTCTTGCTTGAAGCACAAGCTTTCAGCAGCATTCGTCCGGAGGCTGTTCATGGTGCCAGCCAGTGGCAGGTTGCTTTAAATTGTGACTTTGCAGATCCGATATTTGATAGCTGGAAACAGTATGAAAATTGGTATAATGAAATAGACACTCAGGCAGATGATGCACTCCACAATGAGCAGGTAAACAACCTGCTGGAAAATACAGACTATTGCTGGCGGGTACGTTATCGGGATCGGCAACTCAATTGGAGTGCCTGGACGGAGGGCACACACTTTACGACCGGACTTTCCGAAATCAGTCAAAACCTGTTGGTAAATCCGGGGGCAGAAGCCGGCGTTTTTGGATGGACCCCGACTGTTGGCATCCTGGAGGCTTTACAGGATGGCGAGTGCGACGGAATAAGTCCAAACAGCGGCGATTATTATTTTGCTGTGGGAGGTGTTTGCACCGATGGGCCTTTCGGCGAATGTACGCAGCTTACAAATGTGGTATCCTTTGCCAACGAGATTGACAATGCAGAAATCCAGGTAAATTATGGTGGATTTATGTCGGATTACGCCGGTTCCGATTTACCGGAGATGCAATTATATTTTATGGATGAGTCTGGTGTGGTATTAGATTCCACCCCGGTATTATCCACACTAAATTCCGGTTGGACCGAATTTAATGAATGGGCAGATATTCCGGCTTCCTGCCGTTTAATCAACTTTACCTTGAGAGGCACACGGAATGCAGGCAACGATAACGACAGCTATTTTGATGACCTCTTTTTGCGATTGGGTAAAAAAGAGGTCGCCTGTTCTGAATATGTACTATCCCCAACAAAAGCTGCACCTGACCGTATTAATAAACTTGAAATTTATCCCAATCCGTTTATGGATCAGGCCACTATCAAAATTCCCGAGCCGGGAAAATGGGAGTTACTGGTCATAAATCAAATGGGGGTACAGGTAGATTCATTTAGCGGGTTTGGACAGACAGAAGTCATATTGCAACGTCGAGATTTGCCAGCTGGAATTTATTTTGTTAAATTAAATGTCGGTTTGATTTTAAAGGGGATAGGGATGTTGGTGGTTGAGGGGGGCTAGGGCTTTTGGCCCGGTCTGGCTGGCCTGTCAGCTTTGCGGTCTGGGGGCTTCGCCCTGGTCTATTGTAGGTAACTTAACGATTCAAACGGGTTAAACGCTTTAAATATGAGCGAAGCGCATTAAACCGGAGCGAAACGAAATTAAAGTGGATAAAATGTTCGGAATAATACCATTTTTAAGATTTGTTCAAGATTATAAAATCGGGAACAAAAAAATCCTGCTTTGGGTAGTAACAGGTATTTATCTTTTTGGCCCAGCTATTTCTTTTGGGCAATTGCCCGGTTTTGATCAATATACGCCATTAAGCTGCCAGGGAGAGATTCCTGCAATATTCACGACCTCGTCCACTGAGAAATACCAGCGTGAAATTGAGGCAATTTTGCAATCCGGTCCGGTAGAACAGGATTTTGCAACACTGGATCAATTTACCCTTGAAACTAATTTTGTAATTGATGATCTGCTGCAAAGCGGACTGGTGCTGTTTAATGATGAGGTAAGTAATTATCTCAATGAGGTCATGCAAAAATTATTATGGGACGAACCGGAATTGCAAAAATATGTAACCGTTTATACGCTTCGTACAGAAAGCGTCAATGCCTTTGCAACAAATCAGGGAGCGATATTTGTGACCCTCGGTTTAATCAGCATGCTGGAAAATGAAGCTCAATTGGCATATATCCTTTCACATGAGCTTGTACATGTAAAAGAAAAACATGCGCTAAATTTATATTTAAAAACGGCCACCCTCCAAAAAGGGGGGAAGGATAGTGATCTGATCGAAGAGACCGGAATTAGTGAATCCTTACTTTCTGAAAATCATTATTCCAAGGAAGTAGAAACAGAAGCCGATAACCTTGGATTGGAGCGGTTATTAAAAACAAATTACAGCTTTGCCACACTGAATTCAGTGTTTGATATTTTTAAATATGCCTACCTGCCTTTTGCCGAGGTACCATTTGATCGGGCTGTTTTCGAGGGCAACCACTATATCTTTCCTGAAAATTTTTTCCTGGAAGAATTAAATGAAATCACCGGAGAAGATGAGGATGCAGATGACAGTGAAAGCTCCCACCCCAATATTGGAACGCGCCGAATGGCCATGCAGGGAGCAATTAAAGACTTGTCAAACGAAGGCCGTCAGGAATTCCTGGTTTCTGAAGAAACGTTTATAAGGGTCCGGGAATTAGCCCGGTTTGAAATACCGCTTCTACACCTGCATGCCGAATCTTTTGCAGAAGTAATTTATTGTTGCCACTTATTACTTCAGAAGTACCCCAATAATTTTTATCTGCGAAAAACCCTGGGCAAGGCACTTTATGTACATGCCAAATACGCTAACGATGACGACTATTTTTTTGAGGGCAATTATAAATTAATTGAAGGGGAGTTACAGCAAGTACATTATTTCCTAAAAAAATTACGCAACAAAGAAGCTACGATTCTGGCCCTTCGATACAATTGGGAAACATGGCAAAACCACCGGGATGACCCCGAATTAACCCAAATCGTGGAGGACTTATTTATCGAATTATGCATGCAGTTTGATGATCTTGATGAATTTATAATCTCGGCTCCGGTAGAAATGGACACACTGGCAGGTGATTCCCTAAAAACAACAAGCAGGAAATCGGACTATTGGAAATTGGCCTTTATTGATCAAATCGGCACAGAGTCCTTCTTACATGAATTTGAAAAAGGTTTGGAAGAATCCCGAAATCGGGCAGAAAGACGGGATTATTTTTATAGTTCAGCCGGCCGGACAGAATGGCGTAAACATTTAATAAAAATAAAGAAAAAAGGATTAAATCTGGGGCTGGATAAAATTGTAATTGTAAATCCCGGATATTTAAAGATGGATCAACGCATTCCCGGAGGAGTAAAATATCTGGAAACTGAATTGGCACAAAAGACTTTTGCTAATACATTGGAGGAATTGGCGCTTCTGACACCGGTAGAAATTGAGTTGCTCGACGTATGTCGATTGAATAAAAGTCAGACTGATGCCTTTAATGAAATCCGGATACTTAATGATTGGTTTAGTCAACAACTCCAACAGGATGACCTTAGCCTGACTGCCGGGTATCGACAAAATGAATTAAATGAAATTGCCGATCACTATGGCACAGATTATTTTCTCTGGACCGGCGTATTTACATTCCAAAAGCGCAAAAAAACAGTTCTGTACGGCATGTTATTTGATATCCGTACCGGACGCAGAGTGATCGTTAAATTCGACTTTTTCAATAAACGTGATCGGGCATTTTTAGTGCGTGGCCATACTTATGACATGCTCAATCAAATTGGCCGTTAAGAGTTGAAAAAGCCCTTTATGCGAGTCCAGGCATCATCTGCCATGTTACTTAATTCCGGCGAAAGCCGCCATTGCCAAACGGCTAAAACATAAATAATTGTAAATAAGCTGGAGCGAATTAAAATATTCAAAATCGGATTTCCTAAATCAGGCATCAAACAAATGAGCAGATAGGATACCAATCCCAGCAGCGCCACCCAAATCGTTTTCAAACTAAAAGGCTGCAGGTTTTCCTTGAATAGTAAAAACAGGAATTTCAACAGATTAAAAATAGCAAAGGAAATTAAGGTTGCATAGGCAGCACCGTCAATACCATATATTGGGATTAGTATATAATTCAGGAGTATAGCTACTCCGGCTAAAACGAAAATTGCATAAAAGTTGATCCGGAAATATTTGGAATACATAATCAACTCGCTATTCATACCGGTGAGCATGTCAAATACTTTTGAGGCGCCTAAGATTAATACGACGGTCTTCCCGGTTTCGTAAATCTCCTTATTTCCGTTATTCGGGATTAAGGCATACAGGTCATCAATTGAAATCCACAGGCCAATCAGCATAAATAAACCCACGATAAATTGATTGATCGAACTCTTGGAATAAAGCCCCTGCAATTCCTCCCGGTCATTTTCCTCCCAGGCTTTTGTTATGATTGGCCCGCTGATATTGGCGAGTGCCTTTCTGGGAATATCAATTACATTGGTGACAAAATTGGGAATCGTGTAAATAGCCGCGCTGCTCAGTCCGATTAGGGATCCCACCATAAACGTATCAATCTGAGGTACAATGGCCGAGCCCAAATTTCCCAGTACGCCAAAACCGGCATAGGTCCCCATTTCCTTTATGAGCGGTTTGTTAATCCGACTGAAGTTGGGTTTGAGAAATAGTTGTCCAAGTTTTTTGGTGTAGATTATATGTGCCAGCAGGATAACCAGGTGCAACAAGACGATCCCAATTAGAGCACCTTCAAAATCCAACCAGCCAAAATAATACGCAATACAGCAAAGCGGCAGTCCGATTTTTACAAAAAGATCATTGAAGATTGCCGGAATTGCAATCCGGTGAAAATTCATTTCATAGCGGGTAAACACCTGGGCATAGGCCAAAAACAACAGCAAGGGAATCAGGTATGCGCCATACATTTCGATCAATGGTGTGGGCTCAAAAAACAGACTTATCAAATTGGGCTGGACCCACCAATCGACCAAATAAAGTATAAAAACCCCGATAGTTGGAATGAGCAACAGGAACAATAAATAGCCGTTATGTCCTCTGGCAGAATCATCAAATCTTGGAAAAAACCGGACAATCATCGACTGGCTGCCAAGCAAGACAAAAGGCAATACGATCTTTGAGGTCGATAACATTACCTGAATCAGGCCGTACTCATCGGGAGTCAGGGTGCTCGTATAGATCAGGATAACATTAACTGCTCCGATCAGCACCCCGAAGTAGGTAATGAGACTTTGCTTGATTCCTTGACGTTGAATGATTCCCATTTCAGTATTTGAGCTGCTAAATTGCAAAATGTTTATAGAAAATGCGCTCATTCACTAACTTTGATGGCACATGAAGGTCTCTATTATTATACGTTGCTTAAACGAAGAAAAACACATTGGTCGTTTGCTTGCCGGGATTCTGGAGCAGGATCATAAGCTGGTAGAGATAATTGTAGTGGATAGTGGTTCATCTGATGCTACTTTATCTATTGCCAGTCGTTTCCCAATTCGGATCATTCATATTAAACCCGAAGAATTTTCATTTGGCTTTGCACTCAACAAAGGCTGTGAGGCGGCTACCGGCGACATTTTGCTTTTTGCCAGCGCCCATGTTTATCCGGTTTTTAAAGACTGGCTCACCCAAATACTGGCTCCCTTTTCGGATGAAAAAGTGGCCTTGGTTTACGGAAAACAGCAGGGTGATGAACGCACCCGATTCTCCGAACATCAGATCTTTGCCAAGTGGTTTCCGGATATTTCGGTAGCAGATCAAAAACACCCCTTTTGTAATAATGCCAATTGCGCCATTCGAAAAAGTTTATGGGAAACTTATCCCTATGACGAAACCCTTACCGGCTTAGAAGACCTCGCCTGGGCCAAACAAATTCAGCAGGAAGGCTGGAAAATTGCCTACCAGGCTGATGCAACTATCGTACATGTACATGAGGAAAAGTGGAAAAACGTGTACAACCGTTACAGGCGGGAAGCTATTGCCCTCCGATTGATCATGAAACATGAAACCTTTAATTTTCTGACCTTTTTAAACCTCTTGATTAAAAACTGGTGGAATGATTGGAAACAAGCTGCCCACAATGGCGTATTCCTGCGCGAATTTGGCAGTATTTTCATGTTTAGACTGATGCAGTTCTGGGGTACCTACCGCGGTTATAAACAATCCTATTTGTTGGACAATGCCGTGCGGGAACGATTCTATTATCCCAAAGGATACATTCAAAAGAACCGCAACGAACAGGATCCGGACAGGCGGATCGATTACCAACAACTAGATCATTAACGTTCGACTAACTCCAGGATTATGGGCCAACTTATTGATATATCCAATCCACTGCACCCGGATCTTCCGGTCTGGCCCGGAAGCCACGGTATTCACATCCATCGAATCCTTGATCAGGAGAAAGGTGATGCCGCAACAGTCAGCAGACTGGATATTGATATCCACTCAGGCACCCATATTGATGCCCCGCTACATTTTGTAAAAAACGGAGCCACCACAGAGGAAATTCCACTGGATAAATTAAACGGCCCCTGTCGGGTGGCAGATCTTCGCGGGATCCCAATAATTACCCACCGACATCTTGAAGCATTGCGACTTCCGTCAAATACCCGTAAGTTGTTATTGAAAACTGATAATTCTGAAAAATGGACTGACCTGCGGCACACTTTCGATAAGGATTATGCAGCAATTAGTCAGGAAGCAGCTCAATGGGTTGTAGATCAAGGCATTGAACTTATTGGAATTGATTACCATTCTATCCAACGTTTTTCAGATCCAATTGATACGCATGTCACTTTGTTGAAAAATAAAGTGGTCATTCTGGAAGGATTGAATTTAAAGTCAATTCAATCAGGCCCTTATCGGCTCTGGTGCCTCCCTGTTCGTATTCTCGGCGTGGAAGGTGCGCCTGCCAGAGCTGTACTGGAAACTGTTTAACCTCCCCCCAAAGGCCGATACTTTTAACTCATTTTTGCCAGACTCCCCCATTCTGGTTGGCATAAATAGTATTTAGTATTGATGATTCAACGAATTATAAAAATTGGCACCCTTTTTTGTCTGATTCTGTCTGTCAAGGCAGCAGCTCAAATTGGATCCATTTCTTTTGACAGCCTCCTCCAGCGGACTGCTTCTCAATCCATACCTCTTCCTGAAAAAATGGAATATGCCAAAGAGGCACTCGCATTGGCCACTCTCTCTGGTGATACCTTAAATATGTACCGGGCAATGTCAGAATTGGGAATAATTGAACTGAATATGGGGCAGTTTGAAGATTGTCTCAAAACGCAGCTCCATGCGATTCGCCTGGCCGACCAAATGGATAGTCTGAGCCTGTTTGCCAAAACAGCTTATAAAATCGGAAACACACATCTCCGAATGAACCATCCCGAAGAAGCTAAAAAATGGATGTAACAATCGTTGGAAAGCTTTTATAAGCTGGGCGACGTTCGCTGGCAGGCTATCTGCCTGACAGGAATCGGTGTATTACATTTTCAGGCCGAAGAAATGGAAGCAGGACTCGATTCTTTGAGCCTGGCCATAAAATTGCTGGAGTCTAAAGGACTGGAAAAAGACCTCCGCATTCCACTCAACAATATTGGGTCCTATCTCCTCGATATGAAAAAGCCGGAGGAAGCCATTCCCTATCTCCAAAAATCACTGGAACTGGATAAAAAGTACAATAAGCAATCAGGCCAAATACTAACGCTTGCTAATCTGGGCCTGGCATATGAAGATCTTAAACAATACGACCTTGCCCTGCCCTATTTCGAAGAAGCCCTTCGTTTAGCAGAATCCTTTCAGCTGAGGCAGATAAAAAGCGCCGTTTACAAAGACTTGTCAGAGTTTTATGAGGTACAGGGAGAAACAAAATCCGCCCTGGATTATTTTCAAAAATACCATTGGTTGGAAGATTCGCTACTCAATGAAGAAATCGGGCGACAAGTTGCCGAATTAAGTGTGGTACACCGAACCGAGCAGACCCAGCGCGAACTCGAAGATTTAAAAGACCTCATACAGGCATTGCGTTCAAGTAAACTGATTAATCAGGTGCTCAATATTCTATTTTTGATCACCGGACTTATCCTCGCCCTCATTGTTTATTTGTGGTATTCTCGTAATCGCGCCTGGAAAAAGCTCGTTGAACTGGAATTCCAAAACCAGGTTAAACAAAGCGCTTTATTAGAAAAAGAACTCCTTGCCAGCAAACAGGACCTCACTAACTTCGCTTTGGATATCGCCCGGAAAAATGCTTTTTCAAATAAAGTTCTGGAAAGTATCAAGCAAATTATTGATACCCCACCCGATCAATCCAGAAAAAAAGCACGGGAATTACTTGCTGCAACATCCAATCATCTTCAAATAAATGAGGACATCAGGCAATTTCAGGAAAATGTAGAGCAGGTAAATCAGGAATTCTTTCAACGATTAATTGATCAATTCCCGGGAATGACCTCTGGTGAAAGACACCTTTGCGGACTCATTCGGCTCAACCTGAGTAATAAAGAGATTTCTGTAATCCGTAATGTGAGCACAAAGACGATCGAAATGGCCCGCTATCGCTTGCGAAAAAAGCTGGAATTGGAACAAAACATGGATCTCAATGCCTTTATTCAGTCATTTTAAGCTTTTGTAGAGGGATTGTAGAGCTTGTTTAATTGTCCTGAGGCAACTAAAAACCCTTTATTTGCAGTCTAAAGCATTCCAAAAATTTGGCAATGCCTGGATCCAAACAAATAAAACGACAATAATTGGCCGGACCACAATGCACCGGGGGGTTGCTAAGTGGTTCGGTCGGTTTGTCAAAAATTAATTTGGTGATTTTTTGGCGATATTACCAGGCCCTTCTCAATATAATTGTGAAGGGTTTTTTTTGGCAATTATAAATGTCGGCCAACATACACCTTGAAGCACGAACCCGGTGTATCTTTTCCCCAACCTGCCGTTTTTACATTGACTCTCCCAAATTCCGCTTGAAAGCATATTTTTTTCATTCCGCAACCATACAATTCAAAAAAATGAAGACCAATTTTACCAGAAGTCTGGTTTTCCTTTGCCTATTGTTCCTAAGCTCAGGAATCTTCGCACAAGGACTGCCCGGAAAAACCAATCCATGGGTTGACGTCTCAGAATCTGCGATCCAGAAATCAAACCAAACCAGACACATTATTCCCCTCGCCTATCGTACACTTCAGATAAATTTACTTCAGGTTACTAATATCCTTGATGAAGCGCCCCTGCGTTTCAGCGACAAAACGAATGATCAGGAAGTGTATCTCAGCCTGCCAATGCCGGATAAAGGATTCCAAACTTTCCGAATCTGGTACGCACCTATTATGCACCCCGACCTGGCCGCTAAATATCCGGAGATCCGTTCCTTCTCCGGAAGGGGCATTGATGACCCTTCGGCCACGGTTCGATTTGACTTAACACCACATGGTTTCCATGCAATGATTCGCTCAGGCAATCACTCAACTGTGTATATCGACCCATATGCAGCCGGTAATAACCTGGATTACATTTCCTATTACAGAAAAGATTTTCAAAAAATTGATGGCTCGGATTTCGAATGCCACGCAGACGAGGTCAATAAAGAAACGCCCGAGGATTTCCCGATCGACAATCTGGAAACCAGAGTCAATGGAGATTGTAAACTACACACATATCGCCTGGCATTAGCCTGTACCGGAGAATATGCGCAATTCCACGGGGGTACGGTACCTTCCGTACTTGCCGCTATGAATACTACCATGACCCGGGTAAATGGCGTTTTTGAAACAGATATAACAGTTACCCTGGAGTTGGTTCCTAATACGGATCAACTAATTTATCTGAATGCAAGTACAGACCCATACAGCAATGGAAACGGAAGTGCCATGCTTGGCCAAAATATCTCTACCTGTAATAGCGTCATCGGTTCTTCCAATTATGATATCGGCCACGTATTCAGTACCGGAGGCGGTGGCGTTGCTTACCTGAATGCTGTTTGTTCCTCCAATAAAGCGGGCGGAGTAACAGGCCAAAACACGCCTGTTGGTGATCCGTTTGACATTGATTATGTATCCCACGAAATGGGTCACCAATTCGGTGGCAGACATACTCAGAACAACAACTGTAATCGCGATTCTCAATCTTCATACGAGCCGGGGAGTGGATCCACGATCATGGGCTATGCGGGTGTTTGCAGCCCCAATGTGCAACCTCATAGTGATGACCATTTCCACATCAACAGCGTGATCCTGATGACCAATTTTACAAATGGCTCCGGAAATAGTTGCGCTGTCACCACCATTACTGGAAATAATGCACCAGTAGCCAATGCTGGAAACGGCTATAACATCCCTAAATCAACTCCCTTCGTTTTGGAAGGTTCAGGCACGGATGCAGATGGGGATATGCTTACCTATTGCTGGGAACAATATGACAAACAAGTGGCTACACAGCCACCGCAATCGTCTAATAGTTCCGGTCCGGCTTTCCGGTCTAACTCTCCAACAGTAACTCCGGTTCGGTATTTACCTAATTTGGCCGACCTGGTAACTAATACCACTCCAACCTGGGAGGTCTTGTCCAGTGTAACCAGATCATATACCTGGAAACTCACTGTCCGGGATAATAATCCGGGAGCGGGCTGCACAGATGATGACCAAATTACAGTAAGCGTAGATGGCAATACCGGACCATTCGTGGTTACTTCTCCAAATACAGCACTGACCTGGAATTCAGGCAACAATGAAACCATTACCTGGAATGTAGCCGGAACCACAGGCGGTACTGTTAATGCGGCTAATGTAGATATCTTCCTATCTACTGATGGCGGCTTTACTTATCCAATTACACTCGCTACAGGTACTCCTAATGACGGTTCGCACACCATCGTGGTGCCAAACAACTCTACGACACAAGCCCGTGTAATGGTAAGAGGTTCCGGAAATATCTTTTTCGATATCTCCAATCAGAACTTCACAATTATCGGACAACCACAAGACTTCACGCTGGCAGTTACCCCTGCATCCGTAAGCGTTTGTCCGGGTGTACCTGCAAGTTACCAGGTCAATATCGGCTCGATTGGTGGCTTTAATGGTCCGGTTACACTAAATACTACCGGAGTACCAGCCGGAGCAGTGGTGAATTTCGTTCCAAACCCTGTTATTGCGCCAGGTTCCGGTTCCTTGATAATAAGCAATACCCAGGCCATAGTACCAGGGATATACAACATTCAGGTTAGTGGATCGGGTACACCTGGAATACATAGCCAGTCTATTAGTCTGGAAGTTCTGGCAGGTACTCCTGGTACCACCGTACTTTCCACTCCGGCAAATGGTGCAACGGGGGTATCCCTGCAACCTGTCTTCAATTGGGCTGCTTCCGCGAATGCCAGTAACTACGACTTGCAAGTAGCAGATAATGCCAGCTTTACGAATCCTGTAATCGATCTGACAGGAATCAATTCTACCTCCTATGCATCTCCAGTGGTTCTCCAGAGTCTGACGACCTATTTCTGGCGTGTTCGTGGTAATAATAGTTGTGGTACGGGTAACTACTCTTCTACTTTTAGTTTTACGACACTAAACAACACCCCGCTTTCTGTCTCTGTTAGCGGTACAGATATTTCTTGTAACGGGGGTACGGATGGTACGGCTACAGCGATGGCTGCCGGCGGTTCCGGAAGCTATTCCTATACCTGGAGTAACGGTGGTTCAGGCCCATTCATTTCGGGCTTAGCAGCGGGTCCTTACACGGTCAGCGTATTTGATGGAGCAAACCTGACCACCGGCTCGGTTACGTTGATGGAGCCTTTCGCCATAGTGCTGACTTCTGTGGTCACTGATGCCACAAGCGGAAATAACGGAGCGATCAATCTAACTGTAACAGGTGGCACTCCTAACTATGAATACAACTGGTCAAATGGGGCTACTACTCAGGATATTTCCGGACTTAGCGCAGGCACCTATGTTGTAGCAGTCACAGATGCCAATGGCTGTTTAGAAACAGCTACCATTCTGGTTGATGGCCCACCGCCTCCAATGGGTTGTGATCCATGGGAAGCTTCATCAGTAGTTACCACTCCATTTGATGCAACTCTGAACTGGGTTCCCCTGGCAAATCACCTACAGTATAAAGTACGTTTCCGTATTGCGGGAAGCTCTGACCCCTGGATGGCAGAGTCGGCTGCAAGCGCAGCAAATATGATGGTTCTGACAGACCTACTACCACTTACGACGTATGAGTATCAGACCAAAACACGGTGTACCGATGATACCTATTCAGACTGGTCAACTACGGTTTATACCTTTACGACAGGTGACGATAGCGGTGTCTGTGGCCCTTGGGTAGCTGATATAATCACTACTACACCAACAACAGCTGATATTAGCTGGACAGCAGAGCCCGGTGCCACGCTCTACCGAATTATTTACCGGCCAACTACGGGCGGACCATGGGTACGTCTGCAAACGGCGGCGACCAACTTTTCGCTGACAGGTTTGATACCAGGTACCACATACGAGTACCAAAGCAGGTCTCTTTGTCCGGGCGGATGGAGCGACTGGTCTGCTTCAGGTACCTTCGCAACAAATCCGACTCTGCTCATAGGATATCCGGGTGAAACCCAAACGATGGAACATTCCCTGACCCTGATACCAAACCCGGTACGGGATATTCTGGAAGTTCGAATTGTTATGGACACGCCCCAACGATTGCTTATTCGGGATTGCACCGGAAAAGTCATTTTGCAGCGGCAAGTAAGCGATACAACCGAAACCATTGAGGTATCGCAACTACCTGCGGGCATATACCTGCTAAGCGTACAAAACACCTTCGGTCAGATACAAACAGAACGATTCGTCAAATCGAATTAATTTTTGAAAATCATTTACCTTTCGGGGGGCAAGACAAATCTTGTCCCCCTTTTTTTATGGCAGCATGGAGAATAAATGCCTGGTCAAGCCCCCGGAATATTTCTACTGCACTAATGTATTCCTTCGCGCAAAGACCCGATACGGTGGTGGTCGATGAGCCCTTGTATGCGCATTACCTCAGCCATACCTCCTCCGGCACCATTCATCCCGGAAGGGAAAATATACTCGCCAGCCAGTCCTCCGACGGAAAGGTAGTCGTGCAAAAGGTCTTACAGGGAGAGTACGAGAGCCCCATTGTTTTTTTCAAACAAATGACCCATCACCTCATAGATATTGATCGGGCATTTCTGGACCAGATGGAAAACATTGTACTCATTCGGGATCCACGCCTGATCCTCCACTCCTATTCAAAGGTGATCGACAATCCGGGCATGCAGGATATCGGCATTGAAATGCAATATGCCCTTTTCAGGGAATTACAGGCCAAGGGCAGGCAGCCAGCCGTAGTGGATGCCAATGAACTGCTAAAAAATCCGGAGAAAGTGCTACAGGAACTCTGCCGTGAACTGCTTATACCCTGGTTTCCTGAAATGCTAAAATGGAAAAAAGGCCAGCGACCGGAAGACGGTGTATGGGCTCCTTACTGGTATGAAAATGTGCATCAATCAACGGGGTTTCAGCCCTTTAAAGAACGCCAATTTGAATTAAACGAAAACCTCAAACCGCTTGCCATACAAGCCGAAAAGTATTATTCCTTTTTATTTGATTTCGCCATAAAGGCGGATAATTAATTACGCTATGTTGCAGCAATTTGACGAAAAAAATAAAAACATCCTCGTTTATATCAATGGTACACTCCTACCCCGGGAGGCTGCCAAAGTATCAGTATTTGACAGCGTTGTCCAGGGTGGAGACGCTGTCTGGGAAGGTTTGCGGGTGTATAAGGGAAAGGTATTCTCACTTGATCGCCACCTGGAGCGACTTTGGCAATCAGCACATGCCCTAAACTTTAAAGAAATTCCGAGCAAGGAGACCGTGACAGCCGCCATCTACCAAACGCTGGAGGCAAATAAGATGGAAGATGGGGTGCATATCCGGCTCACCCTCACCAGAGGCGAAAAAATTACTTCCGGTATGGATCCCCGGCTCAACCAATTTGGATGCACCCTCATTGTACTGGCAGAATGGAAACCCCCGGTTTATCCACCGGAAATTACTTTAATCACCAGTTCTGTCAGACGTAATAATCCGATGTTTCTGGATAGCAAGATTCACCACAACAATTTACTCAACAACATTCTTGCAAAGATCGAAGCCAATTATGCCAACGCCGATGCCGGAATCATGCTGGATAAAGATGGCTTTGTCGCTGAAGCGAATGGAGTAAATCTTTTTTGTGTCAGAAAAGGCGTGGTTTTAACACCACATGCCCATGCCTGCCTCCCGGGTATCACCCGGGCTCATGTGATCGAAATTTGTGAACACCTGAAAATCCCATGTCGGGAAGTCAACCTCTCTATTACGGAGTTTTATACTGCCGATGAGGTATTTACCACCGGCACGATGGGCGAGCTCACCCGGGTATCTCAAATCGACGGACGGAAAATTGTGAATCGCCAGGGAATGAGCAGACTGGAGGAGATCAGTGCCCGCTTCCGCGAACTGACGCAACAATAAGACATCTGAAACTATCCAAAAATAAGTGCATAAACTTCTTCCCGACGGGTTCTGCTGACCGGAATCCGCTCGGAACCAACTTCCAGCAGGTTGCCTTCAATGGATGCGACCTGATCGCGGGCCACAATGTACGATTTATGAATCCGGATAAAACGGGGAAAAGGCAGGGTTTCCTCCAGTTTTTGGAGACGCTCCAGCGTTACAAAACGTTTACCAGGTGTATGAATACGCACATACTCCTTTAAACCTTCTATAAAGAGAATGTCTTTGAGAAAAATCTTTTGAGACCGGCCATCTACTTTTACTACTATAAAAGGAGCCGGAGCATCGACATCAGGCACTTTTTCCGGACGGATTGCAACTTGTCTATATCTTGCCTGTGCTTTTTCAACGCCCTGCAAAAAGCGCTCAAATGAAAATGGCTTAAGCAGATAATCTACCACATTAAGGTCAAAGGCCTCAGTGGCGTATTCTGAATACGCTGTAGTAAAAATAGTTAGAGGTGGATTTGAAATGACTTTCAGTAAATTATTGCCGCTTAAGGTCGGCATCTGAATATCCAGAAAAAGCAAATCCACCGGATTGCTCTTGAGGAAACTCAAAGCCTCCATTGGAGATTTGGAGGTCCCGGCTAATTCCAGATCCGGAACCTGGCCAATATACCTTTCCAATAACTGGAGTGCCAGGTATTCATCATCTACGCAATAGGTTCTTAACTTTTGACTCATACCTTTTCGGGATTAAAACGCAACACAACCCTAAAACGATCTGATTGCGCCTCCGTCTTCAATTCAAACTGACCCGGATATTTAAGCGCCAAACGGCTCTGAATATTCACTAAACCCACGCCGCCGGTTTTATCCTTTTGCCGATCATCCGGATTATGGCTATTTATGGTCTGAAATACCCAACCGGATGCTTCAACTTCAAGTAAAATACGTACAAAGGCATTTGGGTTGGTATCAAAATCACAATGTTTAAAACAGTTTTCTAGCAGGGGAATCAGGATCATGGGTTCGATCATAATATCGCTGATCAGGCCCCTCTTTTCAAATTGAATGTCCAATTCCTCTTCGCTGCGCATCTGAAAAAGCTCGATAAATTTATCTAATTGCGCCACTTCACGGTCAAGAGGTACCTTCTCCAGCTGGCTGTCATACAGCACATAACGCAGGAGTTTACTCAATTGCAAAACCATAGGAGCCGTTTTTTCAGACCCCACTACTGCCAGCGAATAGATATTATTAAGTGTATTAAATAAGAAATGCGGATTAATCTGCGACCGCAAAAACTGTAGTTGAGCCGCTTGTTGCTGTTCGCGAATCTCCTGGTTTTGCCGTTCCCGGGAATTCCGGTTTTCAATGAGCCTGTAAAAGGTACTAAGCAGCAAGATCGCTGTATTGGTCAATATAGCCCCTATCCGGATGGTTTCCCTTTTGCCAAGCAGAAATACATTCTGTCCGATGCCGGGAAATTGCAAATTGATCTGAATGCGAATAAATCCAATCACCAGAATCCACAACACGGCAATCAACAGATACAAAACAATTTGTCCACGCTCAAAAAAACGGTCAACAAACCAGGCATTCACATAAAAGAGCACCATTAAGGGCAACAAATTGACTACTCCTCTGGTCAAGGCCAGATTAAAGGGAATAGAATTCCAGACAACCAGCACGAATGCCAATAGTAAAAAAAACCAAAAACTACCCTGTAACCACATACTCAGGTAGCGATTCGGGGGTAGCAAAATCTTATTTGGATTTGTCCTTTCCACCTAACGAAACTACATAATTGTATATAAACGGGGATCATTCTTCAACAAAAGGAACGGATCACTACATGAAGTGCAGAAAGCTCTCAATATGCGGCATAAAAACAGTTGATTGAATTTATATCGCAACTCATTGAATATACTTTTCAACCAGGTAAATGGGGCCTTCTTTTGTGTTCATATTCACAAACATTCACCCATTAAATGATTTTATCATGAAAATTCAATCGCTTTTTATTCTTGCTCTATTCTCCTTAAATTTTATCGCCTGCCAAAAGGATGAGGATCCACAACCGGAGCTCAAAACTATTTCTGAAGAGGAAGCGGCAGAGATTGTAGAAGGCGCATTAGCCAGTCAATCGGAAGGAATCGCCACAGAAACCCTCGATGCAGCTTATGTTGCCGATGAATACGCCGAAAAAATAGTAGGTGGAAGCCCTTGCGGAATGACCTATGATTCTACTGTTGATCGTTCTTTAAACAACCCCTATATCACTGCGCTGTACTCCAGCACCTGGGAATGGGAGGTTTTCTGCAACAATCTGGACATTCCAACAACCATGAACTACGCCCGCACCACAGCCGGAACCTATGCAACAAACCGCCTGGAATCGGATGATCAGGCCAACAGCACCTGGACCGTTGACAATCTGTTTGGCGGAAACCCGTATCTGATCAATGGCGTATATGAACGCAATGGTACTCAGCAATCACTTATTCGGGACCAAAATGCGTTCTCCAGCAATATCCTCATCGAAGTGGATGACCTCGTAATCGACAAAGACGACAAACACATTGAAAGCGGCATTGCTTCATTCACCCTTACAGGTGAAGTTGAAGGCGGAGAATCATTTTCCTTTGAAGGAGATATAATCTTTTTAGGGGACCTTTCTGCCAACCTCATCATCAATGGAACCGTCTATACTATTGAATTATAAAACGTGCCTTTACAGGGGATTCTAAAATCGGAATCCCCTTTTTTTAACTCAAACCCAAACTCCCCCGATAGCTATCGGGGCAAACTCAAACTAACTCGTTGATACTCCGCTGCGCGTCGTGTGGAGTGCTCGCCTTCGGCTTGCGTGGAATGATCAGCTGCGCTGCTCGTGGAGATTCTCCGCGGCTCCGCGAGAAACTCAAACTCCCCCGATAGTTATCGGGGCAAACTCAAACCACCTCAAATCTCCTGCCATGCTTATTCTTGCTGAAAAATTTGGATACCTGCCAGCCTGGCTCTTTGGTACTTTTTTCATTTTCATGAGATACCTTATTATGGCTGGTTTACTTTTCCTGGTACTTTATTATATCCGTCCTGTGCGAATCCGGAAATGGAAGATTCAAAAATCGACGCCGGGTGCCACACGAATATTCTCGGAAATCGGGCACTCACTCTCCACTGCTTTCATTTTTGCCCTGATTGGCATCGGACTTGCATTTTTGCGGCAACACGGTTATACGCTTATTTACCAGGATATCACAGGCTACGGCCTGGCCTGGATACCAGTTTCCTTTGTCCTGCTGGTGTTATTACACGACACTTACTTTTATTGGGTACACCGGCTAATCCACCGGCCACCCTTATTTCGAATACTGCATAAAGTACACCACCAATCGCATAACCCTACGCCCTGGGCTGCGCTCTCCTTTCACCCGCTGGAGGCATTCCTGGAAATAGCCATTGTACCCATTGCCGCCTTTATTATTCCTTTTCATCCTCTGGTGCTACTGGCTTTCGCTTCCTGGTCTTTAATTTGGAATGTGATCGGACATGCTGGTTATGAATTATTCCCCAGTGGATTTTCAAATCACCCTGTATTTAAATGGTTTAATACCTCCACGCATCATAATATGCACCATACCAGAAGTCGGGGGAATTATGGACTCTATTTTAATTTCTGGGATCGGATCATGGGCACAAATTTTCCGGATTACGAACAAACATTTGAGGCTGTAAAACAGGAACAGAGCCCATTAGGAAAGTCGGCAAGCAGACGTTCAAAGGAGACATCCTTAAACGCCAAAACCGCATGATGCTTTTTGTTGTTTACTCTAAAAACAACAAAACGTGAAAAAGAAAGCAATTTGGAACGGCACTGTATTAGCCGAAAGCGAAGACCTGGTACGAGTCGAAGGAAACTATTATTTTCCTAAAACAAGTTTAAACAAAGATTATTTCCAGGAGAGTAACACCACTACCATCTGTCCCTGGAAAGGCACTGCATCTTATTATTCTGTAAAAGTCAATAATGAGATAAATAAGGATGCCGCCTGGTATTATCCCGAACCAAAATCAGCGGCAAGCAATATCCAGGATCGGGTAGCATTCTGGAAAGGAGTAGAAGTAGTGGATGCCTAGTTTGCATGGATTCAGCGGAAATATTACATTTATTTATTTTAAGTAACAGGTCAATCTGTACCATGAAATTATCCGATCCATCGGCAACAGTCTCAACTTCTTCCAGTTTAATAACCCGTTTTAATCTTATTCGAAAGCAAACTCTGGCAATTTGTAAACCATTACATCCAGAAGATTATGTAGTGCAACCAATTGATTTTGTCAGTCCTCCTAAATGGCATTTGGGACATACTACCTGGTTTTTCGAGAATTTCATTCTGGCTCCACACCTGGCCTCCTACCAACTTTTTGATGAACGATTAAACTGGTTTTTCAATAGTTATTACGAAAGCCAGGGTCCCAGAATTCTGCGCACCAAACGCGGCAATATGACCCGCCCCAATCTGGAGCGCATTCTGGAATACCGCCGCTATGTTGACCAACACATGCAGGCCTTTCTGGACAGCCGGGAGGCACAGCTCCCCGAGGAGCTGAAATATATGATTTCTGTTGGCCTGCAACACGAACAGCAGCATCAGGAATTGTTATTGATGGATATTAAATACATCCTTGGAAATAATCCCCTCTTTCCGGCTTTCGCCGAAAAAAAAATGCCCGAATCTGGGAATCGTCCGGTAAATTATCTTCCTGTTTCTGAAGGCATCTATGAAATCGGCCACCAGGGAACCGACTTCTGTTGGGATAATGAGTTAGGCCGACACAAGGTCTATCTGCCTGATTTTGAAATACAGGATCGCCTGGTCACTAATGGCGAATACCTCGAATTTATACAGGATGGAGGCTATGAAAATCATGAATTTTGGCTCTCTGAAGGCTGGGAATGGCTAAAAACACTGGAATTAAAGGTACCACTCTACTGGTATCCTCGTGCCGACAAATGGTATGAATACACCATGGCCGGAATCGGTCCGATTGACCTAAATAAACCTGTAGCCCACATCAGCTACTTTGAAGCCGAAGCCTATGCCAGGTGGAAAGGTCTGCGACTTCCAACTGAGTTTGAATGGGAAGCTGCCTTTCAAATACACGGAAAAGCTCCAACCCTGAATGCTTTTCTGGAAAGTGGTTTTGCACATCCGCTTGCAAGTGAGACAGCCGAGGACAATCAATTATTGGGTCATCTATGGGAATGGACAGCCAGTGCCTATTTACCGTACCCCAATTTCCCCAGATTTAAAGGTGCACTGGGAGAGTATAATGGCAAATTTATGGTCAACCAGATGATTCTGCGTGGAGGCTCTGCCGCTACACCAATTTCTCATATTCGGTCAACCTATCGAAATTTCTTCCACGCCAATATGCGTTGGCAATTTTCAGGTATCCGGTTAGTAAAAGACAATCATTAATAATTCTTTATTTCCGCCAAATGACCCTATTTGAAAAGGAGGTTTTAGAAGGGCTGTCAGGCGTTCCCAAACGCCTTTCCTCTCGATTTTTTTACGATGCCGCAGGCGACAAGCTTTTTCAGGATATCATGCGTATGCCTGAGTATTACCTGACTGATTGCGAATTCGAAATTTTCCAAACTCAGCGGGCAGAAATATTAAATGCCTTACCCCGGACTCCCTTCGACCTCATCGAATTAGGTGCCGGGGATGGATTAAAAACAAAAGTACTGCTCCAACATTTTCTGGATCAGGGAAGGCAGTTTAGATATATGCCAATAGATATATCCGGCAATGTTTTAAACACTTTACAGGATTCCCTGCATCGGGAAATGCCCCAATTAGATGTAGCGCCCCAACAGGGAGAATACTTCCGGGTACTTGCCGGATTAAAAGACCTGGTCAGCCGGCCCAAAGTGGTGCTGTTTCTGGGAGCAAACATCGGAAATCTAAAACAAGCTGATGCACGCAGATTCCTATTCGAATTGCGGGATGCACTGGCCCTCGATGATATGGTGCTTATAGGCTTTGATTTGAAAAAAGATCCTGAAATTATTTTAAGTGCCTATAATGATCCTGCTGGAATTACTGCTGCCTTTAACCTGAATTTGCTAACCCGCATCAATCGGGAAATGCAGGGAGATTTTAATATAGACCAGTTTAAACATTGGGAGGTTTACAACCCTATGAGCGGAGAAACCCGGTCTTATATTGTCAGCAAAACCAAACAGGATGTTTTTGTAGGCACCCTAAACAAAACCTTTCATTTTGAAGCATGGGAACCCATTGAGGTCGAATTATCCCTTAAATACTCCAGGCAGGATATAGACTCCCTGGCCAGTGATACCGGTTTCAGTCCCGTATGTTTCTTCCATGACAAGCGAAACTATTTTGTGGACACCCTCTGGAAAAAATAATCATTTAGCTGCCTGTGGCCATCTAAATCGGGTAAGCACATAACTCATAAATACCGGCCAGAAGAAAAAGCTGGTAAAACCCAGTAAGGTAGGCGCCTCCACAGTATCCCCCATCGTAGAAAAAGTATAGTATAGTGGCATCACCGCCACTGCAGATATTGGCAAAGCAATGAGCCCCTGTCTGACTGTATTAATTCCGGGCCACAACAAGCCGTTCGTTAAAAATATCATCGTCGGACCCGCTAAGGAGGCTGTCGCCAACAAAAACAAATCACCTTCCACGCCAGAATATGCCACGATAATGTGTACAACCGTACTGGCTAAAACATATGTAACTTTCTTCCAGATTGCTGCCTCCGGAAGTGCCAGAATCATGGCAATACCAAAGAAAAAACCCGGAAAAAAGAAACCGTTCAGGAATAAGAGCATCGACCGGGTATCTCCAATATTATCCATGTTTTCTGCCCCCGTATTTGCCATGAGTTTTAATACGACAAATATTAAAAAGATCAGTGCTCCGGAGATCATCGCGTTACGTACTATAGCTTTAGGCATATTTTTCATTTTTATGGTCTGGTGAAAAATACAACTTTTAAGCCTTTTGGCTGCGGTGGAAACAATTTAAACGAACACAAAGTGCCAGCGCCATGTCGAAGGTCGAAGATCTACGAAGGTCTAGGGTCTAAGGTCGAGGGTCTATAACTTCACGGTTTAAACGTTTCAAACGCGTTAAACCTTCGCCTAGCAAACCACTAATGTTTCCTCAACGACTATTCCGTCACAAAATGCAAGCCTTCTATAAACATTTTTGTTTTCCTGAGGTTATAATATCGCTTTTAGAGTTTTCATAATATTTGGTTTTTTGGGGTTAAACGGCTGACTGTCCTTTTGGGCAGTCAGCTTTTTTATGCCCCCTGAATACCGGTCTCTAAAATATCAATCAATCCTTCTCCGTTTCTGCTATCTTAGAGTGTGATATGGCAGATTGGAACCGTCCTTTTTATAAATTGATCCGCCGCCTTGACGGGATGCTTGATCGCTTGGGTGCTATGCTCATTCCACGCGGGTTATGGAGGTCAAATCATCCACTGGAAATAAAATTATTCCGTGGTTATGGCCATAGATCCTCGGTGCAGATAATTGGTCGGGTGCTACTATACAAAAAGCCAATTATACTTGGAAAAATAAGCCCCTGGCAGCAATTTAGAAGCACCTTTGACCTATTCAATTCCAGAGAAATTATTGGTGCAACGGTTCGAATTCATATAGCAGATTATACCTTTGATCTGGTAACCGACAAGGAAGGTTATTTTGACTTATCTGCAGATTGGGATGAAACGATCTTCCCGGAAGACCAGGTGGAACTAAAAATCCGGGCCACCCTGATACACAGTCCTTATGGAAAATATGAAGGGGTAGAAGCTCAGACCAGTTGTTACCTCCATACCGTTAGTCAGCAGGTCGGACTCATCACGGATATTGACGATACCATTCTAAAAACGGGCGTCACCTCTCGTTTCAAATGGAGGGCAGTGTATGCTACTTTTTTTGAAGATCTGACGGAGCGAAAATCCATTCCCTACTCAGCAGAATTTGTAAACAAACTCAGCCAACAAGGGCCCGTTTTTTACGTCTCAAACAGCCCCTGGAATATTTATCCCTTTTTGCACGCCTTTTTAGAAAAAAACGGCTTCCATGACGGTCCGATTTTACTACGAGATCTGGGGATACCACAAAATATTGCGGATCGCAGGCCCCATAAAATCCGTACGATTAGTAAAATTTTGAATCTCTACCCAACTATGCCTTTTATACTCTTGGGAGATAGCGGTGAAAAGGATGCCTATTATTTTCGCGAAATCGACAAATTATTTCCCGGAAGGATTCAACAAATATTAATTCGAAAAGTACCCGGTTCCACTGTTCGTAATCCGGATGCCGGAATAATATATTTTGATAGCTATAAAGAGATGAATAGTTGGTGGGAAAAGCGCAATTAGAGGTAGCGCTTGCGTTCCAATTCATCCCGACGACGAGATAGTTCCCATTCAATTAAATGGCTAATGTGTTCGAGATAGCCCCTGCTCCGAAATTGGCTCCGAAGGAACAAACCGCCCACCAAAAAGAGGAAAAAACTAATCGGAAAGAGTAAGAGGGAGAAGGTTGCAGCGACCTGAAAACCCAGTATGCCAAATACAAAACCGAATACGATCCAGGATGGAGCACCCGCGCCAACTAAAAGTACTGCCTTATGGATTTTGGTATAAATGCGTCTTTGTTCGCGACAGCGACCCCGCATTTCAAGTAATTCTATAGTCGAGAAATATTCTGCCCCTGCAGACTCCAATAAGTCGAAGTCATTTTCGGCACTTTTTTCAAGTCCCTCCAGCAGCCGGTCGATCATTCGATTGTCCATAATATTCTCGCTATGCAATATACAAAACAGAACGATTGCTAGTAAACAGAAGCTGCCCTAAATTGTTCACCAGTGTACAAATCATAAGGACTTATAGCTTTTAAGTTCTCTTCCTTTTAGTAATTTAACCAAAAATAGATAAACATGAAAAAGCTTTTACTCTTTATCTGCCTGGCTTTCACCATGCAGGTAAACGCACAACAATTAATAAGTTACGAACAAGTCGGTGCCATTAGTCATGCCCAGATGATTCAGGATTATGGCATTTTCATTCAATATGGTGTCCGGCTTTATGCCATTGAATATACCAGTTTGGACCTGGATGGCAATAGCACCAATGTTTCCGGATTATTGGTAGTACCAGACGATGAAAACCGGATTTTTCCACGCTTAGTTTACCAACACGGTACGGTCGATTCTCCAGAGGATGTGCCCTCTTTACTCGCCGGAGGGTATGAGCTAGCAGCCGTATTTGGTGGTATGGGCTATGTCACCCTGGCGCCTGATTTTCTGGGTCTGGGGGTTAGTGAATTATTTCACCCTTATGTACATGCAGATTCAGAAGCACAGGTAGCAATTGATATGCTTTTTGCAACAGAAGAAATCTTTGACACAAGTTTCGGAAGTCTGCTAAACGATCAGGTATTTGTTACCGGTTACAGCCAGGGCGGACATGCGGCTATGGCAGCTTTCCAAAAACTGGAAACCGAATATGCCGACGATTATACTGTTACAGCCGCAGCCCCCATGTCGGGACCTTATGACATCAGCGGAGCGATGACCGACTTTACATTAGGTGATAATGCCTATTATTTTCCGGCATATCTGGCCTACACAGCCCTATCCTATCAGGAGGCTTACGGAACGTTGTTCTCTTCGATTGGCGATTTTTTCAAACCGGAATTTGCCCCAATGATCCAGCAGTTTTACGACCGTGAAATCACACTTGGCACATTAAATACCTTTCTGATCAACGAATTGACAAACCTCTACGGCGCTTCCGTAGCAAAGTATTCGCTTCTGGATGATGTGTTGACAGCAATTGAAACAGATCCAAATGACCCGATCAATGTGGCACTGGCCGATAATGATGTCTATGATTGGACGCCCCTGGCTCCAACCCGAATGTTTTATTGTATGGCTGATGATCAGGTCACTTACCAAAACAGCCTGGTCGCCGAAGCCGCCATGCTCGCCAATGGTGCGACTGATGTAGAGGCAGTGGACGTAGATCCTTCAGCAGATCATGGCGGATGTGTGAGTCCGGCAGTAACGCAGACGATTATCTTTTTTGCCCAATTCCAGGAAATTGGCGATTATTCGGCGACAGCCGACTTAACAGCTACACAGCTTAAAATAGCCCCTAACCCTACGGATGGTAAAGTGTTTATCACCATGCCGGAAAACCAATCCGGCCAGGCAGATATACGCTTGTTAGACTTAAAAGGAAAAACCTATGCCAACTGGCAGATTGAAAATCAGGGAGCCAAACAGGAACTTCAATTGGGACAATATCCTGCCGGGATGTACACCCTTGAAATTATTTTGAATGGCCAACGCTTTTACAGCCGCCTGGTAATCCGATAAACCAACCGGAAAACCCAACGATTAACATACATCATCCCGAATTTTAGAGCGATCTGAAATTCGGGATGTATTTATCCGAAGCGAATTAATAAACCTTCGACCTTAGGGGCGCAGGTGTCACCCCTAGGGGGTTTAGATTTTGGTTTGGATTATTGCCTACAAAGATTTATCTCCTACGGAGATGAGTTTCGGGTATAGGAATCAACTTTTTGCTCCAGCGGAGCAATCTCTTTGTAGCATTTCAAATTGACAGCTTTT
>JAGQWR010000022.1 GCA_020437105.1 Saprospiraceae bacterium | reverse complement strand
TCGCTTCGCTCAGTTGGGAAATTTTAGCAACTTTATTTTTTTGGCCTACAAGGCAAAAAACCAGCCTGCCTTGCTCGTGCAAGCCGAGCAGGCAGGCGCAGGCATCCCCGATAATTATCGCATGTGCGTCAACCTTATTTAAGTAGCAAATGTAAGTTGTTCGAAGTATTGTTTTCGTTTTCGGACTTCATATGAGCAATAATAAGTAACTGTATCGACAAGGGATTCTAGGTCTTTCTCTTTTCCTAATAGCTGTTCCATCTTATATTGAGTGAAGTCTACAAACTTAAAGAGGCTAATAAATTTTTTGTTTTTTTCATAGGCTCTTTTGAGGAAAAACAGGTACCATTTTAATAAAAAGATGCTTATTAGAATAAGGATTAAATAGATTGATATTCGCACCCGATTTGGGTTGAGATGTTTATGATTTTTAAAGAAATCAGCGAGGTTTAATTTTGATTTCCAGCATTTAAAAACACATTCAATCCGCCACCTAAAGCCATAAGCCTCAAACAGTTGTTTAGGTTGAGGCCAAATGTCCTGGCCAACATTTGTGATCAGAACCGTCCAATTAAGGAATTCGAAATAAGCCTTGTCGTGATTGGCTCTCTTATTTCGATTTTTTAGTGCCTTAAGCTTTCTTTGTTTGATCACCTTTTTAGGAGATTTCAACGCAACTATTCGCACTTTTAGGCTATGGGATTTCCCTAATTCGACCTGACAATCAATTTCTTGTTTTCCCTTTTTACTTTGGGATTTTAAAAATGCGGTGATTGACATCCATTCCTGATGATCAACTAATCGAAGATGCGTCCCATATTTAAATCGACTCAGGAAAAAACTCTTTCGATCTGCTATCGCTTGAAAACAATCCAAGCCCCAGTAACCCAGGTCACGAATGACTAACTGGCCAGCTTGTAAGGTCTTTACAATATCACCGGCATGCTTTTGATCATTATCCCGATAACTCTGTAACTCAACCGAACAATAATTCTCTTTCAACAAATTCATGCGTAGTTGAATTCGAGCCGTAGCACTTCGACCAAAACGATTATGTGGCCCCGGAAATTCCTCAAACACATTGCTTGGAAGCTTTATACATGTACTGTCTTCCACCAGCACTTCCGTAAAGTCCTTAAACAAAGCACTCGTCTGTGTAGGGCTTTTTAGCTGTTTAATATTTTGTCTTAAAACCCTGTTTAACAGCTCTTTAAAGTAATCAGGGTCGATACTCGACAGGCGCTTGTCCAGTCCTTGCTTGGATACGCTCTTACCTATACAATGGCTTATTCCTATAGCCCAACCAGACAGGGAATGCTGCTTATTTTGCAACATAAATTGAAAGCCTTGAATAAAGTCATATGCTCCAATTTTTCGCGATGCCCTCTTGCAAAATCCTGTTAAACCTTCTATTGGTAGCTTCCTGATTTTATCCGATATTTGTCGAGATGATTTTTTCATCGTGGCTGTTTAGATGTATGGAGTAGTGTTTATACAAATCTAAACAGCTTTTTTTATTCTATCCATTAAGTTTAAGTTGACGCACATGCGATAATTATCGGGGTAGCTATGGCGCCCCGATAGCTATCGGGGTTTTAACGAAGTAGGACGTAAAAAGAAAAAGATAAAAAGCCCTAATTACTTTCGTTTGGGTATAACTTGTCGTGAGCTAATATAAAAGGACGTGATTGCTTTTAAGTAAGTTTTGGCAATAAAAAAAGAGGCTGCCGGTGGTGGGGCAGCCTCTGATGGAGGGTTTAAAGTAGAATTTGAAATATATCTTTCAGAATCTAGTTGGCATCAACCACTTATTTTAATTCTCCTCCTCCAATCTTTATGAGTTGGATTGTAGGGTGGTATACTGATTCCTTCCTGCTGAAATATACTGGTTGATTGCTTGCAAATGCCTGCATAACCATCTGTAGAGTGGTAGAGTCTGTATTTTTCAGGATAGCGTATCCAGATTCGCTTTCAAGCCTTAGTTGAACTACGTGGTCGCCTAATTCGTCGTGATGATGAGGAATAATTGCATAATCATTGGCTACGAGTAATTCATCATTGGCTAGGAAAAAGTCAGGATTCTTTCTTTTAAAGTAAATACTAAAGTACGGACCTACTCCTTTAGGAATTGGGACTCCAGCAGCTTTAAGGTTTATGTTGTCGAAAAACAATGCACTATGACTACCCCTTTGATATATTTTTAGTGGAGAACCATCCGCATAATTGCCCGTGTAAATCAATTGATGCGGATGCTCACCTGAAGCACAAGAAATGTTTTTAGCTATGTTTTCAATAGGAGTGTCGTTGCCGGTTGGCGTAACGCTGGTGTACAAATTCCAGAACCCATTTTCACGATAAAATTGAAATGTACCAATCGTCCCCTTATGGCCCAAAGCATTATATTCCATATTCACAACCTCGAAATTGTCAGAATCATATTGTGTACACATCCCATTACTTCCCGTTGGGCCTATACCGGATAATAGTTTGTCGTAAAGATCAAGTTCTTTTCCAACCATAATTTTCCAATTCTTTCCAGTTGGATGTACTGATTTGAAATCACACATAATATTAGATTTTAGATGTTGAATTAAAAAATATTTTTTTTTACCTAACAACAGATAATTTTATGGTCGAATTACCATTATTCGTTTGTATCCGAATCAGGTAAGTACCAGAAGTGATGGCTTGTGGGAGATATAATAAATCAGCCTGTGGACCGACCAATTGGTCTGATGAAAGGAGGTTATTAATCAATCGTCCGTCCATTGAATAAAGATCAATGCGCACCGGCGTACTTTCCTCTAGTAAATACTCCAACTGGATTTCATTTATGCTTGTCGGATTCGGATATAGATCGATATCCGCTGCAGCGGGAAGAATCTCATTTGAGGCAGAAAGTACCTCGCCTAAATAACGGACAACAAAGGGATTATTATCCCCATTTCCCGTTACAACAATGCGACCATCAGACATGATAGCACCCCCTGTGCCATTCTCCGAATTTAAATGGTAAAACACTAAACCGTTATCACCAAAAGAAGCATCCCTGGAGCCATCTGGATTTAAACGGATCGCAACCAAATCTTTATCGGTTGAGTCATAGTCGCCAGATCCTACTACAAGAATACGGCCATCGGGATACTCCTGGATACTTAAAGCCTGATCATTAGCACCCCAAACATCAATAACAACCGGACTACCTCCATTGAAGCTTGGATCAGCACCGCCTGTGTCTGCATTTCGGCGGGAAATCACAATATCGAAGCCGGTAGTGCCACAAGCCAATAATTTATTGTTGGAAGCATAAACCACATCACTAAAATAAGGATTTGAAGCACCGGGAGCCACATCGAAAGTTACTATTCCGTCTCCATCAAATGCACTAACCAAGTCGCCAGCCGAATTCAATTTCCCAATGGAGAGCATACTTCCATTCCCCCCTGCGAAATAAATATTACCACTCGGATCTTTTGCTACGCCTCTGTAAAACAGATTGGTGGCAATGGATAATGTAGTAAACAGGCCCGGATTTCCTTCTGAATCAAAGGTGGCGATTATAGTATTGTTATTCGCACCATCATACACATCACCTACCAAAACTACAGAACCATCTGCCTGGCTTTCGGAACCGTACATATATTCTGAAGCGGAACTTCCATAAGAGCTATATCCCGTTCCACTAAAATTACCGTAACCGCTTTCTAATGCCCCGGACGAATTCAAACGAACAGAAAATGCATCAAAATCAGACGACCCATTATAATTTCGGACACCACCTGCTTGTATCTGGCCGCCAGGCAATACTCGTACAGAGGTGAGTAATTCATCATACCCATTTCCAAAAATATCGGAAGTGCTGATTCCTCCTGATCCAAAAGAAGTATCCAGCGTACCATCTGCATTTAGCCGCAACACCATGTAGTCTTTTTGACTGTTGGCGGTGGCATTGTAGCCGGCACAAACGATCTTCCCGTCCGACTGAACTGCTACTGCATTCACATTAAGCGTCTGCCCAATACCAGAAATTTGAGCGACACCATTACTGCCAAAGGTCGGATCATAAGGACCTTCCTCCTGTGCAGTGGCCTGAATCGAGAGTCCAAGTAAAAAGAGTAAACAAAATTGTAAAGTTTTCATCCGTAAAAAGTTTAAAGGTTAATTTCCCGCAAGGTATGGGGGATACGGATGGGCTGGAACCACATAAAGATGTGGGGGAGGTAGTTTGAGTTTGGGTTTGGGTTTGGGTTTGGGGGCTTCGCCCTGTCTAGGGTCTAAGGTCGAGAGTCTATAAATTGGTCGGTGCCGAATGCACAATTCAAACGTGTTAAACTTGAGCGATTTAAATTAAAAATTATTTCGGCTTGGGTCGATTCCACCTTTGTTGGTTTGGTCTATACGGCTTCGCCGGTTGGGTCTATTGCCTTCGGCTTTGGTCTATTAGGCATTTCTTTCATTTGAAAGTTCTTCATTAAAAATTCAAAATTCAGCATTCAAAATTCTTAAGTAAATCTCCACGTCCGCCAGATAATAGTTTGGGTGTGGGTGTGGGTTTGAATTAAAAATTAAAAATCAAGAATTAAAAATTATTTAATGAGACCTCTTTGGCATATAGATAATAAACTGGCAGTCTAGGGCCTTTGGCCTGGTCTAGCTCGCCGCTTTGCGGTCTAGGGGCTGCGCCCGGTCTAAGGTCTATTAAGGCTTTTAGCCTTTTGGTCTATTCGGTCTTTCTGACCGTTGGGTCTATTGAATTCCTGCTCGGAAATTTTTTGGTCTATTAAGGTGCGGTCGTTTGGAAATTAAAAATTCAGCATTCAGCATTCAAAATTCAAAATTAATTTTCAATGACTTAACATAAGCTCATTACGTAAATACTGCTGCACCCTTTCTTTGACGTTTTCCCGTACATTCAGATAATACAGATTAAAATCCGCGATATGGTAATTGCCGTTTAGGAATATGCTCGCAAACACCTTGGGGCGGTGGGTGAGCAGGATACCCAGGTCGGGTTGGATTTGGGCATCGCCGAGTTCCGGTAATACCTTTTCAAAATCGCGGAGCACGGATCCTTTGTTTTGTGCTTTTGGCACATAAGCTGCGCTGGTAGTCCAGGAAAGCGGATTGGTAACAGCTACGTCCGGAGACACCCATTTTTTGGGTTCTTTACCAAACTTCCAGGTACGCCAAGTGCAAAAGCAGCCAGTTTGGTCGGGGGTTTCACAAACCGGAATATGATCATATTCATCTTTCAGAATCGGCATGCCCACCAGATAAGCGGCTACCAATTGTGATTGTAATGGGGTGCCATCAAAAAATTCTTTGATTAAGCGTTTGGCATGCGTACTCCCCTGGCTATGCGAGGCAATCACGATCGGGCGACCATTATTATAATGCGCCAAATAATATTCAAACGCAGTTCGCACATCCTCATAAGCCAGATCGAATGCCTTTTCGGCGGAAGCCGTTTTAGTAGTGGTATATGCCTTAATATGTGCCTGTCTGTAACGCGGCGCATAAACCCGACCTATCCCATTAAAGATACTGGCCTGATACTGGATCGTACTTTCATCTATCCGTTTATTCAATTTAGGATCATTTATCGGACCGTTCCATTGGTCCTCTCCTAGTTTCCCTTCATAAATAGTCGGGTGTAAAAAGAACACATCAACCGGTGCAGAAGCCTGCTCATCTTCCAGTCCGTTGGGTGTCATATCTGCCGGATCAAATTTGGTCGGCAGTGCGGCCCAGTCTTCTGTTTTTGAGTAATCGGGAGCCAGAGGGGCCGGGCTTTCGCCGAAGGTACCTTTGGGTTTGATGGCGCAGGTTGTTAGGAGGACTGCTGTTGTCAGGAGTAAGGTGGAGCGGAGAATAACTTTCATATTTTTTTTTGTCTAGGGCCTTTGGCCCGGTCTAGGCGGCCTTCGGCCATGCTGGTCTAGGGCCTTTGGCCTGGTCTAGGTTGCCTTCGGCTGCCTCTGATTCTGCGATCAGGGTTAGGGCGCCTTTGGCTTACATGGGCCTTTGGCCTGGTCTATGTAGCCTTCGGCTGTCTCTGATTCTGCGATCAGGTTTAAGGCGCTGTTGGCTTGCTTGGGGCCTGCCTGGTCTATTTAGCCTTTGGCTGCCTCTGATTCTACGATCAGGTTTAGGGCGCTGTTGGCTTGCTTGGGGCCTGCGGCCTGGTCTGGGTGGCCTGCGGCTTAGCTGCCGTTTGCGGCCATGTTTATGTAATGTCTTCTCTTTGAAGAATTCCTTTTCTGTAACGAATTATTTGATGGCTTAATTTAACATATTTCATTTTAAGGCTTTTATGGGATTCAATATCCAAATAAAATAAATCTTTTGCTACATCTAATTGACTGGCCGATTCAATTAAACTTCCAAATGCGATTTCAACAAATCTGGCTTGTTCTCGTTTTGTCACCCTTGTCGAGCCTTCTGCCAGGTTATAAGTTACAGAAGCGATAGATCTTCTCAGTTGACTTGAAAGGCCAAATTTTTCATCCTCTGGAAAACTCCTTGTGAGTTCATAAATTGCTACTGTTAATGATTTTGCTTCTTTCCACACAAATAATCGCTCATACCCAAAATGCATTTTTTCAATCATCACTTTTTTTGTGCAAAACTAAATCAGCAAACTCGCATTTTTTTTCAAGTGGGATATTAACAATAGACTGGCAGTCTAGGGCCCAAGTGCCCGGTCTAGCTCGCCTTTCGGCTTTGCGGTCTAAGGGCTGCGCCCGGTCTATACTTTGATTGCTATAAATATAGACCGTATTTCCAGCTTGGAAATAAATAGAACAGCATAACCAAAGGCACCTCACTCAGGGAGGCCGAAGGCAACCTAGACCAGGCCACAGGCCATAGACCAGCATGGCCGAAGGCCGCATAGACCGGGCCAAAGGCCCTAGACCAAAAACAAAGCACCCATCCAGGGAAGCCAAAGGCAACCTGGACCAGGCCAAAGGCCCTAGACCAGCATGGCCGGAGGCCGCATAGACCTGATCGCAGAATCAGAGGAAGCCGAAGGCAACCTAGACCAGGCCACAGGCCCTAGACCGCAAAGCCGAAAGGCGAGCTAGACCAGGCCACAGGCCCTAGACCAAAAACAAACCGCTATCTTTACCCCCACAATAATAACGCATGAATCCTACCAACCTCTCCGATACCATCGTCGCCCTCTCCACCCCTGCAGGTACCGGCGCAATCGGCGTCATCCGGCTATCCGGAGCGGAAGCGATTGCGATATGCGATCGGGTATTTTGGGGCAAGAAACTGGCAAATGCTGATAGTCACACCTTGCATTTTGGGACGATCAAAGACGGCGAACGGATATTAGACGAGGTAGTGGTTGGTTTATTTAAGGGCCCGACCTCTTATACGAAAGAAGATGTGGTGGAAGTCAGTTGCCACGGCTCGCAGTATATCATTCAGGAATTGATCCAGTTATTTATCCGCGAAGGTGCGCGATTGGCCATGCCCGGAGAGTTTACTATGCGGGCATTTTTAAATGGTCGGATGGACTTAAGTCAGGCCGAAGCGGTTGCGGATTTGATAGCCTCCAGCTCGGAATCAGCGCATACGATTGCGATGCAGCAGATGCGGGGCGGGGTGTCTGATGAAATTAAAAAGTTGCGGCAAGAGCTCCTCGACTTTGCCAGCCTGATCGAGTTGGAACTCGACTTCGGCGAAGAAGACGTCGAGTTTGCTGATCGCACGAAATTAAAGGAACTGGTAGCCAAGATTCAGGGATTGCTAAAAGTGTTGCTGGATAGTTTTGCTTTAGGTAATGCCATTAAACAGGGGATTAATACGGTGATTGCCGGTCGGCCGAATGCGGGCAAATCGACCTTATTAAACATCCTCTTAAATGAGGAACGGGCGATTGTATCAGACATTGCCGGTACGACTCGCGATACCATTGAAGAGACCCTCAATATCAAGGGTGTCAATTTCCGCCTGATCGACACGGCCGGCTTACGCGAAGCACAGGATCAAATTGAGGCGGTAGGTGTAGAAAAGGCGCTGGCTAAAATCAAGCAGTCTGCTGTACTTATATATGTATTCGACATCATCAAAACCCAGCCGGAAGAAGTCGCTGCCGACCTGGCCAATTTAAAACAGGACAACCTGCACATTCTCGCTGTCGCGAATAAGATGGATCTCAATCCATATACCAAAGCGGAGCATTACACCAGCGAGTTTCTCTCGGAAGACCAATTCATTCCGGTCAGCGCGATCAACAACATGAACGTAGAATACCTCAAAGAGCGCCTGTACGAAGTAGCCATCGGGCAAGGCTTGACTGAAGAAAGCGCGATAGTTAGTTCGGCGCGCCATTACGAAGCCCTGCGCAAAGCCCAGGCGAGCCTCGCAGATGTCCTCAAAGGCCTCACCGACAACATCCCCTCCGACTTTGTCGCAATGGACATCCGGCGGGCCCTCGCCTTCCTCGGCGAGATCACCGGCGAGATCAGTACCGATGATTTATTAGGGAATATTTTTGGGCGGTTTTGTATTGGGAAGTAATTTTAAAACCAAATGCATCGCACCTTTAGTACATCTTTTTCAACTAATTCCGAAACCTGCTCCAGAACCTCTGCTTGTTTTTCCAAATCCATATAGTTGTTTGAGAAATAAAGTTCAGAAAGCGACTCGAACTCAGAGAAGTCAGGTAATGATTCAAGTTTTACATTAGAATCATTATTGGAGATGTTAAGATATTCCAGATTTCCCATTTCGGATAGGTTTGAAAGATTAGAAAAACTATTACCCGAAATATTCAATCGCTCAATCTTGCTAGCTTTCAGCTCTGGAAATTCTGCAATCTCATTTTCAGCCACATTCAACTCTTCAAGACTGGTTAATGCTTCAGTAAAAGTTATATCTTCTATTTCATTCTCACTTATATCCAGTTCTTTAAGCGTTGAAATATTTCTAATACAATCAACCGTTTTCAAATTATTTCCCCTTGCATCTAAAGCCTCCAACCTATTCAGGCCGATCAATGGGCACAAATTATCAACTATATTATTCTGAATAAACAGAGTTCTTAAAGCTCGTAAATTTGCAGCCCACTCAATATTATCGATCTGACAGTTATTTAGGTTCAAACGTTCCAATCCCTCCAAATCTCCTAAACAATCAATATTCATTTTCAAGGGATTATGGTCCAGATATAAATATTTCAAATTTGACATAGAGCAAAAGCCTGAAAGATTCTCAATTTTATTGCTTCTGGCATCTAGAAAATACAAGGAGGGAAATGTATCTGGCAGGACACTAATCTGATTATTTGTACATATTAGATAGCCCAAATGTTTTGTTTCACAGATGGGGTCTAAGGAAGTTATTTGATTTCCGCTACAATCAAGCGTATTAAGGTTTTCCAAAAACTGAACCCCTGATAAGCTCCTTAGCCCAAGGTTTCTGCAAATTAATACTGATATAGTTTTTAAAGCCCCTATAAACTTTAAGTCCTCTAAACCATATCCGTTTTCTAATTCAAGGACTCTTAGGTCAACAAGAATATTTAAAAACTCCAGGTCAGCTCGTTTAAGATTTTCAACCGGAATTTGACTAAGATCAAAAGTGATTACCCGTTGGTAAAAAAGTGATCTTATCAACCCAATATTATCTAATGAAATAGTTTGGTTAGTTGGAAGTTTGCATATATACTTGGTCAAATATCTTTGATCAGATGAAAGATGGCTCCACCAAAAAAAGGCAGCTTTTCTTTTGAAGTTTTCCTTAATTTTATCCTCAGTTGCATATGATTCCCCCAACTTTACTTTTCCCAAAAAAATTTCCTTTTTCCCAGGGCTAACAATCTGATCATATGAGAAAAAGTCTCTGCTTGTGCACTTGATGGTACAAGCAGTTAATTTGAGTTGGGTAGTTTCATTTAGAAAATTAGCGCCGGCCAAATTAGCGATCTCATAGCCTTTTAATTCAATCGCCTGTCGATTTTGCAAAAAATAAAAGCCTTCCAAATCAGGAATCGAGGAATACGTCCCAGATTTTATCACCACCGGATTTTTATCCAAAAAAATTCTTTCAACTATTTCAAAGGTGGCCTCAGTTACAGAGTTACCGGTCGCATTTTCCAAAAGAATATTCTTCCATACTCTATCCAGTTTATTCCACTGATTTACCAACTCATCATCATCAACAAGTTTCTGAGCAAGAAGAAAAAATGGCAGAAAAATAAATGAGAGCAAAAGGATGCTATTCCTGATCAGGCATTTCAAATTCATTGGATATGAGCGTTTTTTGAGTTGGTATTACTCCAGATTTTACCTGTAATTCAATCCATTCTATTTTTTGATCGAAGGTCTCAACATCTTCCGGTGGAGAAATGAAGAGGAATTCTTCAATTAGTTTCAAGAACTCATCACAAAGAAATACTTTTCGTTCTGCTATTTCTTTCAGGTAATAACTTTCCCATTCAGCCCTCCCTCTTTTCCCATTTGTATTAATTAAAGGATAATTCCCATTAGCATCGACAGGAATATTATTACCATTGTAATTGATAAACTTGCTGAACAATTTCAGGTTATTAATTATAGCTTCTCCTCTACTCACTCCTTCAAGCAAATAATCATCCCAACACTCTCCATTAATTTCATTATCTTTCTTACCTTCCAGGCATTCTCCTACTCTTTCAATATAGTCTTTATTTCTTAAAACCTTTAATATAAACTCGGTATCAAAGAAAAGATATCCTTTATCTCTTTCGTAATATGATTTTATCCATTGTAAATCTGGTACTTCTTCTACTTCTTGTCTTTGTAAAAGATTACAATCTTCATCATATGTATTCAAGGAATCCATATACATGTTAATTCTTATTTGCAAGAGACTATCCTTACTTGCAAATTCTATATTTAAGTTTTCTTGGTTTGAATCTGCTCCAGTAGGAACTGTGATAAGCATCTCGGTTTCTTCCCATTTAGAATCAACTTTCCCTGGGCGCAGGATTTTTACGGTTCTGACCATGCTATTTATCCTTGACGCTCCAAACCACTCGTACAAAATATCACTAAACCTCTCTGTAACTAAATAGGATTTAGCATCAACATCTTTATCAGGCACTTCCACAATTTCCTTTGCGAATTCGGCAAAGGTAGTTCCATCTGCATATTGAATATCAAATTCAATCCATAATTTCTGACCATTTAAATACACTTTTCCTACTACACAAACATTAACTGAACTTGGAAGGCGTATTTCACCGCAAGCTCCAAATTCTTCACAATCACTCTTTGTGAATTGAGGCCAAACCTGACCAAGTGTGATATCAAAATCCTTATCATAGACAATAAAATCATCTCTATTTGAGGATAGTTCCTTCATAACTACCCTAAACGTGTTTGTAATATCCTCTGTCAATCTTATACTTACTTCTTCCGAATGTGAAAAAAAGGGAATGATGTATATTCTCACTTCCTCTCGATTAGCAAAAGACGGGGATGATCCAAACATCAATACACCCAATATTATGTAAATACATTTCATCAGATATTACCTTTATAGAACACGATCGTTACCATCAAAACCTATCACTTCCATGTCCGCATCTATATATAACCGAGCTTCGGTGGGAGTACTAAACCCCGGTTTATAAAACTTGAAAACATAATATCCTGGACCGTTAAAAAAAGTACCCATAAATTCTCCCATGTCCGATTTTGTCGCGCTTCCGTTATCTACTTCAATAGCATTTGCCGTTGGATGAATTATTTTGATCTTAATCTTGGCAGCTTTTCTGACTTCAGGTAAAGGAACGATTGGCGGTTCCTTTTCAATTACGACAGTATCTATAACATTATGGGTAGTGATATTAAATATGTCACCAAAGGTGTTGTTTTGATTCTGTACATCTCCTCCAATTATCGGACTTCTCTCAGGTTGATTAATTATTTGCTCAGGAGATTCATCAGCTACAGGCTTTTCTGGCTCTGAACGGAAGAACATTACAATTGACCCAATAATCATTATAAGCGCGATTAACGGTTCATGCCAGTTTTTCCTATTTGCTACAAAAAACCAGTGAATTGCAATACCAAAAGTGGCAAGCAAAAGAACAAGGGAAATTAGATTGGCTGCATTCATTGATTCCGGAGCTTGGTACACATGGAATAACATTCAGAATCCGAAAAAGAGTTCCAAAAAATATACGAATACGAGAAATAATGCTCACTGATAAATAATCAACCGTGGATTCAGGTAACAAATGCAACGTTTGTACAAACACTTCGTTAGGCGATAAAAAGCCAAACCGTTTTCTGGATCTGTTATTTACCATTACTAAACCCTTGCTCTATTAGAACATCTCACATGTCTTCTCTCATGAACCTTGTGTAACAAAGATTGGATTCTTCATTTAAGGAGCGATTGGTTTGCCCCTACCCTATGATCCGGACTTTCGAACTGTCAGCTTTAGATAATAACTTTTCCGTACCGCTTGTTTGATCGCTTTGGCTTCAACCTCCCAAACGCAATCTTACAGAAGAAAGCCGTACCAAAGTTTTTGCAACTGTACGAAGAGTGGGAGTTTGACAAGCACCAAAACGACTGGCTAAACCCGGACACGGGAGAACTACTTTCCGGCCACATTGCTGCACCCAGACTAAAATTCTTTCTTACGGAACACATAGACACTTTGGAGTTACTATATTTAAGTGGACAGTAAGTTTAGAGAAAATAAATTTACTTAGAGTATGACAAATCAAAGAAGAAAATTTGTAGTTACCCCAAAAAATAGGAC
>JAGQWR010000021.1 GCA_020437105.1 Saprospiraceae bacterium | reverse complement strand
ACTCACAACCGAAGGGCGTAAACCACTTGGGTTCGCGTATATGTTGAGCCAATGAGGAAAGTCATTGTATATCTTCTTTAAAGGAGTTAATTTATGAAGTCAATGATTATCCCCTCAAAATAGCAACATGAAATTATTTCGTATCCTCCCCATTCTTATCCTCGCTATGAGTAGCCCGCTCTTTTCACAGACTTGTTTACCCGATGGAATAGTATTCACTTCTCAGGATAAGATCGATAAATTTTTACTGCTACAACCTGCTTGTACAGAGATCTTAGGAGATGTTATTATTCGGGAAAATGTGGCCGGAGACATCACAGATTTGAGTGCTCTGGCCCAACTAACCAGTATTGGTGGCAACCTGCACATAAAGAATAACGCAGCCTTGTCTGACCTGAATGGTTTGAATGGTATTAGCTCAATCGGCGGAGATTTTATCATTCAACATAATGCTTCTCTGACCAATGTAGCCGATCTGAATGGGTTGAACTCGATTGGTGGTACCTTCAACCTGTATGTAAATCACTCGCTAAGCAATTTGGATGGTCTGGAAGGACTAAGCTTTATTGGAAAGGATTTAAAAATAGATTTCAACGATGCCTTGACCAACATAAATGGACTGAGCGGCTTAACCAGTATCCCTGAATCTCTTTGGATATTGGGAAATACTAGTTTGTTAAATCTAAATGGGCTTGAAGCTCTTACCTCTATCGGAGAAAGCCTGCGCATTGGCAGCAATGATGCTTTAGTAAACCTAAGCGGCCTGGATGGACTGGATTATATAGGTGGTGATCTGTTTTTTAACTTTAATGACGCCCTAACCAGTCTCAACGGACTGGAAGCGCTAACCCATATTGGCAGGACCGCAACTATTACCCAAAATGATGCTTTGATCAGTTTTAATGGTCTGGAAAACCTCGTGTCCACCGGAGGAGGTTTTTTTATTAGTGCTCCCTTGAACAGCCTCGCAGGACTTTCTGGTCTTCATTCCATTGGTGGTACACTGCATGGGGGAAGTCTCACTATTAGCAATACCAATATAGTCAATTTAAGCGGACTGGAGAACCTCACGTTTATCTATAGTGGCATACGAATTACTAAAAATAACGCTTTGACTAGTTTGGTCGGTCTTTCCGGGATTGATGTTATATATGGAGACCTTTCCATATCGGATAATGAGGCGCTGACAGATCTCAGTGGACTGGAAGGCATTCAATCCATAGGGGGGAGAGGCTCTATTGGTTGGGTGGGTATTTATGAAAATGCCTCGCTCACAAATCTTTCCGGACTGAACGGGGTCACTTTTATTGGTTGCGACCTGGACATCCATGAAAATCCTGCCTTAGTAAATCTGAATGGATTAGGCGGACTCCACTCAGTAAGTGGCGATCTTCGAATTAATGATAATGTAGCTTTGAATAGTTTAAGTGCGCTTTCAGGAGTTTCTGCTGTTGGAGGAGACCTGGAGATAATAAATAATGATGCCTTAACCAGCTTAAGTGGCCTGGATAATATCGACCCGGGCAGTATAACTAACCTGTATATTGAATCGTCCAATGCACTTTCCACCTGTGATGTCCAGAGTATATGTGATTATCTATCAGTCCCTTCCAATCCGGCAACGATTAGCGGAAATGCGGCGGGTTGTGCCAGTCGGGCTGTGGTGGAAGCGACTTGCCCGGTATCCAGCGATACAGATTCCGACGGCATTGATAATGATATTGATAACTGCCCCTTTGCTTCTAATCCCGATCAGGCAGACCAGGATTTTGACGGAGTAGGGGATGTTTGCGATAACTGTCCGCGCGTCTCAAATGCGGATAAGCTCGATTCTGACGGTGATGGCTTAGGGGATGTTTGTGATAAATGCGACTTTGTTGCTTTTGACAGTCAGAATGATCCGGATGGAGATGGAGTGGGGGAGGAATGTGACAATTGCCCCGATGTGAAGAATGGAAGCCAGGGCGACATTGATAACGACGGAGTAGGCAATCTATGTGATAATTGTCCATCTACCTTCAATCCCGATCAGACTGATTCCGACGACGACGGAGTGGGCAATGCCTGTTCTGATGGTTTATTTATTTCGCAAGAGCGGAATAATGACCTGATGGAAATCGGAGATTCCCGAACGTTCTCTGTCTTTCCTAACCCTGCATCGTCAGTCTTGTTTGTCGACTTGTTTGCCTATGTTGGCGAAACAGTAACAGTCCGTTTAATCAATCAGCTTGGTCGAACTGTTTGGTTTTATGAAAATCAAAAATTGGATCAGAGTGTCCTCGAAATTAGCCTCCAGGACTTGAATATTCCTCCCGGTATTTATTTCATGAAAGTTGAATGTTCAGTTGGGGTGAAAACAAAGTGTTTGTTGGTGTATTAGTTTAAATTGAGACTGTGAAAAATCGGTTTCTGTCGCATCTATCTAACAGGGAAATACAAATCCCAGATTCCAAATCCAAGATCAAGCTGCTAATGAGCAAAAGGATTGGAAGGCATTTGATTTTGGACAAATGCGCCCTGGCCTGTTCCGGATCAGCTAATCCAACTCAGCTGGTCAGTTTGTCCTCGGTTTAAAGAAAACCCTATGCCCAACCTGGAAATATACCTATTACACAAATGAAATGTCTGGCGGTTGATCCTGGTGGTATGGCCGGAAGATTAGAAGAACTGGGAAGGGCAAAGGTGTTTACCCCATCCCCTCCATATTTATTACCAATTATGGAAAATAGTGCATTATATTCTTGTGTGCTTAACAAACTCCCATCGCATTCTTTCCAGTAATCTGGTATCCTGCCAGCGGGGAAAATAAAGATTTGAATAGTGCCAATATAGGTATCTTGCATGAGGTGTTTTTTTATGATTGATTAAATTAGAGTTGTAAGAATCTTTTAATCTACTGCCAATTCGGAAATCCTCCCTCAATACAGATATAATATTTGTTTTTAGCTTCTGATCCTGGCGGTACAGTCGGAAGGTTAGACGGCCCGGGAAGTGCAAAGGTGTTTCGTCCATCCCCACCAAATTGAATGCCAATAAGGCTGTAAAGCACAACGTATTTTTCAATCTTTAATATACTACCATTACATTCCAACCATTCTTTTGGGTGTAGTTTATTCGGAAAACTGAAAAGCTTAACAGCACCTACAAAAATTTTACGATCTCTTTCCATAATGTGTTTTTTGAATTCTAAAAGCAAAAAAAATCTCCAAAATTTGAAGCATATTTTTCGGGCTGTATGAGCGGTTTCTTTTTTATACTTGCTAAGCCCTTATTTGGCATATACCCAAGCGCAAGTGGTTTGGGAAATTTTAACAACTTTATTTTTTTGGCCTATAAGGCAAAAAACACAGGCATCCCCGATAATTATCGGGGTAGCTATGGCGCCCCGATAGCTATCGGGGTTTTAACGCTGTAGGACGGAAAAAGAAAAAGATAAAAAGCCCAAACCACTTTCGTTTGGGTATATAAGGTGATGATCGGAATTGATTGCTTATCTCCGGACACAACGACAATTGAAACCGTATTCAATCCAGCCGCCGGCCTGAAAACCATCAGAGAACCGCTGATCCCAGCCATAGAGCCATTCTAATCCTTCGTATAAAGTCGAGCTCCAATAATAACCTGTAGGATCATTTCCAGATTGGTCAAAACCACCAATTTCATTTCTCGCCAGATACATAGCGTTTAACTCGTCTTTGGTGGGCAGATACCAGTCACATCCATCTGTAACTTTTGAATTACAACGATCCACAGCTTCTTGCCAGCTATAAACACCTGGCTCATCTGCCGGAGCAACAAATAAAGGACCATTGAAGTCGATTACAACTTCTCCCTCTATACAGGCTGGTAAACAGTCACTATCCGCCTCATCTACATACCCATCACAGTCATCGTCAATACCATTAGCGCATATTTCAATAACATCTGGATTGATGGCACCATTACTGTCATCGCAGTCTCCTCCTGGTACACATTCGTTTACCCATCCATCACCGTCAGCATCTATCAATTGTTCATCACCATGCCTGCATGCGCCGGCCAGGCATTTTGACTGATATTGATTACCTTCCAGATGTCTGTTTCATCATCGTAATGACATACGTCGATTTTGGGGGCGGGGCCTCTCAGTGTAACAGAACCATCCTCGTAACCATTTTCGGCGATTTGTTCTTAGGAAATCAGATCTGTAGCGCTTTCCTTTTGCCAGGAATGGAAATAGTAGCTTTTTTATCTTTTTACTTTTTTTAAAAAGGATTTTCATTAGGTCAGTATCACTCGCTACCGGAGTTTTGCTTTATGGCTTTCGCCGAAAGGCAAAAAAACAGAATCACAAAAGGAAAAATGTCCCTTTGCATCCAACCGGGGAGTTTAGCTAAGCACAATATCGGTGGATCGGATGGAGAAAATGTTAAGATATTTCCCAATGACAAAACCCCTTTCCCAATAACAGATATCGTTTCCGAAAGGACTTAAACAATATTCACCGTTTTAAGAAACTCCTTCCAATAGGAGCGACAAACTGTAGGTGCTTTGAAGATCCAACTCAAAGATTATACCTGACACGGTAGACAAATCCTAATTGATAGAAAGTAACCAGTAGCCTATCACTTCTCCCAATGCTCTTGCCAGATCAAAGCCGCTGCTCCGCAGATAGCTGTTGTTTTGGGTGGTAAGCCGGAGCGTAAAATCTCCACTTTCCCTTTGTAAATATCTAAGAGATATTCCTCAAAATACCGGTGCATCGGTTCGAAGATCCATTTGCCGCTGTTGACTAGTCCGCCCATCAAAAAAATGGCACTTGGCTGAGTGAAGGCCGTGAAATTGGCTAAAGCTAATCCCAGAATATTACCGGTATAGTCGAAAGCGCGGATAGCGATTGGATCGCCTTCAGCCGCCGCCTTGGTGATATCTTCTCCGTGTAGGTCGTTGTAGGCAATGTTTCGGAATCGGCTGTCGTCCATGTATTTGCACATCATATAGAGTATCGTGCGTTTCAGGCCGGTTGCAGACACATAGGCTTCCAATCCCCCATGAACGCCCAGGCCGGTGAGGCGACCGTCGCCGATCGTCATATCGATGTGGCCTAATTCGCCTGCAAAACCGTCGTGGCCTTCAATAAGTTGGCCATTCGCAACAATGCCGGCGCCAAAGCCCGTTCCAAGCGTGATAACGATAAAATCACGCATACCTCTGGCATTTCCGAAAAGCATTTCACCTAATGCCGCTGCACTGGCATCGTTCATAATTTTCATCGGCAAAGGCAGGCGTTCCTTCATCTTGTCCAGAATTGGCACCGTGCCTTTCCAGACCAAATTGGAAGCATTGACGATAGTACCATGTCGGCTGGAAGCATTCGGTGCGCCGATGCCGCAACCCAGGATATTGATGTCTTCGGGAAACTTAGAAGTAAGGTGATTGATATTTTCTATGATCGTATCAAGGTATTCTTCCAGGTCCGGATATTCGCGCGTGCGGAAATAATTGGTTTCCAGGCAGTGCCCTTCCTTGTTGACGAGTCCGATCTTGGTTTTGGTAGCGCCGATATCGATGCCGATGACTAAATCCATGGAAATACCTTAATGTTGGATAATGAGATACTTTAAATTATCCAAAATTTTTACATAACCCGATGCTATCCAGAATAATTCCTGGATTCTTTTTGAAAAGCTTCATAAACCTAAAAGGAAACTCCGCTCCCAAATATTTTCACTATGATTTCGGAGCGTTCGCTTCTGTTTAACAGGAAAATATAACCCATGTAAGGTTCCAAATTTTTACTGTTCAGTTGTTGGATTTCCCGGTCAATCATTTTGCCCGATCTTCCCTGCCGAATATAAGCCCGGAAAGCAAACCCGTTATTCGGAAAGGATTCTTGTCGTTCGGAAATACTTCCTGATTTCCTGCAGCAGATGCCATGATATTTGAAGAAGTCCAAGGTCATTATCTAAGACCACCATCCACTAATTAAAAAACATCAAAATCATGGAAGCCACTAAAACTGCCAGAAAAAGGGAAGACTACGATAGCAAAACCCAAACACTTTCCGTCGGAATATGGGAATATTCACTCACGGAAGTACCCGACAGAGATTCGGATTTTGTCGTGGATACTATGGCTGATATCCTTCAAAACATTTCTCTTCATAAACTGGTCAACGACCTTGATATTGCCAAAGACCTGATCCAGCTTGCCTATAACAGCAGTGTAGCTCAGGAACTTGCTGTAAATGTCTCTGATCGACAGATCGCATTAAGAGATATTACGGCTAAATCACTGGAGTTTATTACCGAGATCAAAAATGAGACTGAAGATTGCCTGGATAATCTGGTCGATGGTTTTAAAATGCTTCTGAATGGAAAAGAGAAAAAAGCCATCAATGAATTCAATAAGGTTAACAAGGTGGCCGTAAGGCTGAAACGCGGCTGTGAAGAGCTGGAGGAAGATTACAGGGAATTCGCAGATCGGATCAAAGATGACGGAAATTTCGTAGAGAAAAAAAGAGCCGGATCAAAAGCAGAACTGGATGATTTTATTAAAAAGTCTGAAGCGCTAAAAGTCAGACTGGATGTAAAGATCAGTTCCCAAAAACAACTGGCTGCTGACCTCGAAGATCTGATGGAAGATCTTGATATGGCCAAAACAGAGGCAGCTGATGAATCCACTAAAGCATTCGTCCTAGAATTGTTTGGAGGTTTGTTTAAAGCCGCTGCCTCCATTTTTGGGGCTTACGCCGAAGCAAAAAACCCGGCTATGATGATCAATAAGGTGGTCTCAAAGGTGGATGATATTTCCACTGCGGCAAAGCAGGCAGATCAAAAAGCGCCGGCTATCAATAATTTCCTGGAAGATTTTCGGGCAAAATTCAGTGAGAAAGAAGAGGCTAGAACCCAGTTTAAAGCTGCCAAATCCGCATGGAAGGCAGCAAAAAAAGCATTGACGGAAGCGGAAAAAAATGGAGGCGATGCTTCTGCTATTCAGAAGGCAAAAGACTTGGTTACACAAAAGGAAGGTGACAAAAATGCGAAGGAAGCGGCATTTAATAATGCAGAAACCACTGCCACCGCAGCCCGCAAAAAACTAAATGAAGCGCTACAGGATGTCGGGTACCTACCGAAAGAAGTCAACGAAAATGTCGAAAAGATCAAGGCTGCTGCCGAAGTAAAAGACAAGAAAGAAGAGCAACTGGCGGAAGCCGAAAAAAAACTGGATAAAGCTTCTGAAACGATTGAAAAACTGGAAGAAGGGAAAAAGGAAATAAAAGACAAAGGATCGCTGAGCGGCGAGGATGAAAAACAGCTGAAGAAAATCGAAAAAGACCTTAATACCGCGAAGGTCGAAGAAACAGATGCGGAGAAAGAAAAAACGGAAAAAGAGGTAGCTGTGGAAAATGCTCAGACTGATTGGGAAGCAACCAAAATACATCTTAAGGCTGCAAAGGAAGGTCTCCAGGCGTTGGGGAGTTCCATGAGTAAGCTGGCAGATCAATCCAATAGCCGCGCAGAAAGTGCCCGTGCCCTTTTCAGGGATCTGCTTGCCGCCAAGCGTGACCTGCAAAAAGAACGCAGAAAACTGGCTGAAGAAGTAGGTATGCTAAACGGTGAGATCAGCGCTAATGCCTCCTCCCAGGAGTTGGCAAAACGTACCATCCAGTTATATACCATTTCCCTCTGGGCATTGCGCAACCTGATGATGACATTGAAGGATGCAGAGCAGTTCTGGCATAACCTGGCAAAGGCATTTGACAAGCTTAAGGAGCAAAAGATCCAGAATGAAATTGACGAAATTATAGATTCCGTAAAGGGCAAAAAGAAACGAATTAAACTGTATCAGGAAGAAAGCTTTGCTCGTATAGGTATCGATATACTGGTTCAATGGAAAGCCCTGAACGTAATAGCTGACAAGTATAGGAAGGAGACAGATCAAATAGATCAGGAGGTAGCCAAGAACATCCGGAATGTCCTGAGTTTGGACCAGTCTCTAAATGGCCTTCAGAAAATGAAAGAGGAGGTTCAAAAACGCATTACTCAGGTTTCAGATGAAGCTGGTGAAATGCAAAAAGTGTATGAAGCCCAACTTGCTGAGCAGGGATCCAATTAATCAAAAGCTTAGTGGCTGGAATTCAGTCAGCAGTTGCCTGAAAGGCGGGTGTTGAGCTGAACATACGTTGGGCGCGTCTCAGATGCGCCCAACCTCACTGGCTATAAATAGTCATTTTTTCACTAATTCCTACGCATCATGCATTCAGATGATCTAAAAGCAACTATTCAGAGGGAGTCCTTGCTGGAAATGCTGTGTGCAGATCTGGATTTGTTGGCAGCTATTATCCATCTTGCTTATGGCAGTTCCGTTGCCCAGAATGTTTCCCTGTCTTTGTCGGAAATGCAGATTTCGCTGAGAGATATCTTGACGGAGTTAGAAGGAGTCATTTCCGATCAGAAACTCCGAAGCGAGGATGTAGCGGATAAAGCCCTGTTTATCCTTGAAAAACTGGAAAAGAGCTCTACCGATAAAGATTCTTTTTTGATCCAAAAGCAAGGCTGGATCTTTTCAAGATTACAAAACAAATTCAAAATAGAACCAATCTCCGCAGCCTCCCTGCGTAAGGTGTTTTCAGAAGAAGTTGCTGACGCCCTGCTCCCCGAACAAACCGATCAGGAACTCCGGTATATGCTGCAACTATCTCTGAAAAGTACAGAGGAGTCCCTCACTAGTTTCAACCATTTTATGGAAACCATGGCAAATGCGTTAACAGGTTGGAGCAATCAAATTACTGACGGTTATTCCAATCCATTCGAGCCGGATGTCTCCTTGATTGAGCAAAGATTACTTGAAATTGCTGTGTATTTCACAGCCTGTAGAGAGATCATGGATACCTACCGTACTGAAATAGCAGCTCTCGGTGATAAAGTATCCGGGAATATCCGGAACATCCTGACACTTGAAGGCCATAGGACTCAAAACATTATGTTGATGGACGCCCTCAGGCAAAAGCTGTATGAAAAAGGTTCGCATTCAGTTCCATCAAAAATGCTTCCTGAATAATCTGTTCCTGCATAGAAAAAATCGAGCCATGAAAATCATTACCCAAAAGCATAATAAGCTTATTACCAGTATGATAGATCGCCTGGAAAAACAGATCAGTCTCTTTGATCAAATGAAAGATCCCGACGATTATGAATTTCCTGAAGAGCTCTATGATGAGTTGTCTGTCGATTTTGATGATTTTTTTGATGCCTCAAAGGAGACCCTGGAAGAATACGAGGCGGATTTTAGGTTTGTCAACCAAAGGCTGAACAATGTTCTTATCCACTTTTCCGAGATCCACCAAAACAAGGAACAGCAGGAAATCTTGCTGGCAAAACACAAAACGCTGCTGAGTGGCTCAAAAGGTGAATTAACCAAAAACGTTCAGGCACTCCAAAAGCTGAAGCAGGAAAGAGCAGCCCTGATCAAAAAAATTGAAAAGCTGGAGTCGGAGATGGGTTTTAAATGGTACTACATTTTTGCCGGTCCGATTTGGGCTTTCATTATCATGGGGATTCGGGAGTCGGTTGCGAAAGGCAAAAAGCTGTTGGAGGAAATGGACCTCGCTTCCAAAGAACTTGAAGTTGATGACGCACAGGGGTATGTGAATAAACACACTCAGGTAGTCGGGCAAATGGAAGCCAGCCTGAAGGCCAATGAATCCTTGTTTAACAGCCTCCAAGCCAAAGAATTAGATCTTGATGAACAACGGATGCAATTTCAGCACCGCACCGGCAGGGCTCAGGATATGGTGGTTGAAATTGGTAAGTTCATCAAATTGATGAAGGGCGTCGATCGGAAGAAAGACAGCATCAAAAATCTGAGGACTCGTTTGGCTGATTCCTTTCTATATACCCTTGACTCAGGAGAAAGAGCTTCTGTCTCCGTCAGAGATGGAATGCTGGAATGGGGGAAAATGATCGATGAGGCCAATTCCACCAACCTGAAAGCAGTACACCTCGTCTGCTTTGGAATCAATGAAAACCAGGAAGTAGGACATTTTATACAAAGGTCGGATAAGGCCTGGGAATTAGTGGTCCATGATGTCAATGCAATAGAGCAGGCTTTAAAGGAGCTTAAGACAGCCAATTGGAGGCCGATACATTATTTTTTAAACCCGCCGGGACCTTACGGGGAGGTTAACCGGGACCAGTGGTCCGTGTATTGCAAGGTGAAAAGCTCTTGGGATGTGCAGATCGATATCTGGAAGAGCGAGATCATTGCAACAGAATTTACATCTAAAAAGCAGTTTCGCTTTCCTATTACAGATATTAGCGGATACAATCCAATCTATTACTTCCCTGTGAAGTACGCGATCAGCTTTGAAATGATCCACAAAATTTGCGCTGCCCGGAATTGGCGCCTGGCTACCCCACTGGAAATAACCGCAGCCTGGTCTTATTTCGGATTTCACAGTCCAAGGTCGGGGATGATTAGCGATGGGCGCTTCGCTATACCACTTCAGTCATCCTATAATGATCTGGCAAAAGGGGTGAATATCAGTCAGAATCATCCACGGGATGGATTTTATTTCCTGCTAGCGGCTCATCAAACAACGGATGAATACCCAAAGGTAAAGTTTCATCATAAGCCGGGCGTAAGTATCAGTGAAATGGAGCAGATCTGTACGAAAAACAACTGGAGGGTAGCTGAGATTGATGACATTGTTCAAGCCCTTGTCTTTTGGGAGCTAGACATAAGACAATGGGTGGACAGTAACAATGGAATTGGAAGAATAAGTGACGGCCTGTTTGCCAGACCTCTGCAAACGGAATCACCCATAACACCTGCTGCCCAGTTCCATAACCGCGGCCCTAATATCATTGTCCGATATGAATATCCATACTACGGTAAACCGGTACAAACACATCTCCAGTTAATATCATTTATGCCTGGAATAGAAGCCGTGGAAGGTTTCTTTTATGTTCAATGAGCATGCCCTCGATCACTCGCATTCCTACACAATCATTCATTTTTCTAAAATCAATAACATGACCAATACAGCAACTTTCACATTAGCCCAACTACAAAAGGCCTTTGATAGTACAATCAGTTCAGATAATCTGCTTGGTGTAAGGGAAGTGGTTCGTCGACGTCTGAATGCAAATACGAATTACCATTTTGAGTTCTATGATATAACCGTAAAGTTCAAAAAGGATCTGTTTCAGATTAGTGCACCACATTTAACCTCTCAGGAAATCCTGGATGCAATAAATCAGTGATTGACACATACCATTTATCTTTTTTCATTTTTAATTTCAAGATCATGCCAACAGTAACCTTAAGACAAAATGCAAAAACCGATGCAAGTGGAATTATTGCCATTATGCTCAAGCCTATGAATGTTCGCCTTTCCGGTATCGGAGGAGGACCACTGCAGTTTACCTGTACTAATGCCCTGGCTGGTATCCACGGAGGTACTTCGGTTGAGATCACTTATGATGCCAACCAATCCAACGTCCGTGAAACCATTCAGGTGAGTTCGATTATGCAGTAAGTCAGCGTGCAATTATCAGTACTGAAAACAGCAATTTAAAGGTGAAATTATTTTTGAAACTACCAGGCAGTTTTCCCTTCAACCAGCAGTTTTCCCTGAAGAGCTGTTAGTAGAGTAAGGGAAACGCCTGTTTAAATGATATTCACCTTGTTCAGAAAGTCCTTCCAATAAGATCGGCTTACGGTAATCCGCTTGGTACCGATGGTGATAGTGCTTTCTTCAATGCTATCGATCTGTCGGAGGTTGACCAGATACGAACGGTGTACACGCATCAAGAAAGGATTGGGTAGCTTTTGTTCCAAAGCGCTTAGTGAAGAGGTAATAACGTACTGCTTGTCGGTGGTATGGATCGTAGAATAAGCCCGGTCAGCTTCGATATAAGCGATGTCCTGCAGATCGATCTTTACCATGACATTGTTTTTCTCCCGCACAAAGATCCGATCCTTCAATATAAACGAATCTTCATCCGTGTCTTTTTCCGTTGTGATTTGCTCGATGAGCAACTCGACGGTTCGTTTCAAGACTTTTTTCTTGAAAGGTTTTTCCACGAAGGCAAAGGGTCTGGTCGCCTTGGCGAGTTCGAATGAACGGTCGTCTGTATTGGCAGTTAAGTAAATGATCGATAAGTCGTAATGCTTTTTGATCAGATGGACCGTGCCAATTCCGTCTAGTTGCCCTTTCAGCATGATATCCATCAGAATAATATCCGGGATCTCCTTTTCCAGAAAAGGCAGAACTTGTTCTCCTTCCATTAACAGCCCGCAGACCTCACAGCCCATCTCTTCCAAATAGTTTGCGATGTCTTTTGCTACGATTAGTTCGTCTTCGACGATCAATACTTTTATTCTCCGCATAATATTAAGCTACTTGAGAAAGTTTCGCTACCGGAAAACGCAACCTGGTGTGGTAACCTTCAACAGTTGTAGCTTCCAGCTTACCCTTGAGTTGCATTGTAAGTAACTCGATGAGTTCACTCCCAAATCCACTGTCCTCTTTTTTAGTTTCTGTTGTTCCTGCACCTACGCCATTGTCACTAATGTCCAAAATAATTTCGTCTTGATTTTGCTTCATCTTGATTTCAATAGCCCCCTTTTTTCCTTTCGGGAATGCATATTTTAGAGAGTTGGTAATCAACTCATTGGCAATCAAGCCAAGCGGAATGGCATAATCCACGTCCAACTCCAGGTTTTGCATATCCACTTTAATCTCTACCACTTCATCTTCGCTGTACGTATCAATTAAATTATCAGCCAAAGTTTGAAAATAGCTTTTCATCTCGATGGCCGCCAGGTTTTGACCACGATACAATTTCTGATGTATCAGGGACATGGATTGTACCCTGGACTGACTTTCCAGAATCGCGTTTTTAACGGCGATGTCTTCGATATTGCGCGACTGAATATTCAATAAGCTGGAAATTACCTGCAGGTTGTTTTTGACCCGGTGATGGATCTCCTTGAGTAACAATTCATTCTCTTTATTTTTTGCTGATAGCGCCGCCATGTTTTTTTGATTGCGCCGGAAATAATAAAGCAGGGTCCCCAGAAACAGCAATAACAGACAGATGAATCCTGCCCCCAACCACTGGAGTCGATTCTTCTGACTGATGGTAGTTGCCTGGTCGGCAATGGCCTGGTCTTTCTTACCCGACTCATATTTAAACAGGGCTTCCGACTCCAGGTTGGCTACTCTGTCTTGTATCAGTGTATCAAATACGGCATGGGCTAATTGTTGGTTTGCATAAGCCTTTTGATAATTCCCGAGCTGGTAATAACAATCGGCTAAATAAGTATATAATTCCTGCATAAACGGCTTGTTACCCTGGCCGAGACTGAGGTAGCCGTCTAATGCTGCTTCCAAATGGGGCAATGCACCCTGATAGTTTCCCTGCATATAATAGGCCATCCCAATACCATCGCGGTACGTTTTGGTAGCCGGACGTTCTGCGCCAATCTCTGCTTCAACGATGGCATAAGACTGTAAGTTATCCTCCAATGCTTTTTGGAATTCGCCCAAATCCGACCAAATATTACCACGGTAACCATAGGCCCTGGCGAGATCGAATACTTCGTCGGGTACGTGCGTTTTTAATGTTTCAATGCATTTATTTGCGGCTTCGATAGCTTTTTCCAATTCACCAGCTTTATGGTATGCCTTGGTGAGGATCAGCCAGGATTGTGAATGGGTACTGAAATCTTGAGATTGTTCCGTGATTTCCAAGGCCTTCAGGCCGTATTTAATCGACAACTCGTACTCCTGCTGTGCATAAAAAATGTTTGACATCTTACAGTAAGAGTTGCCCTGACCCCAGTCATCGCCAAGCGCCTCATAAATCTCTAAAGCCTTGAATATAAGCGCTTCTGATTTTTCCAGATTATTTCCCTCAATATGCTCAATGGCTAATTCGGCATAAATAGCAGCCAGCTTTTTCTGATCGTTGATTTTCTCAAAAAGGGGAATTGCCCGATCTCCGTGATAATAGATCGAATCAATGGTGAATAGTACGTGGTAAGCGTGCCAGCGCATCAACAGAAGGTGTGATTCAGCCATCAATCGCTCGTCTCCTGATTGATAAGCATGGTCAAGCGATGCCAGTGCTTTTTCGTGAAAATTCTCCGGATTCTCTACATAGTTCTCCGCCAGCCAGGCCAAGGTGGAATCAGATGGAAGTTGGCGGTATGCATTTTCCTGAGCTGAGCTTAGTTGTGCGACGAAAAGGAATGTAATAACCGTATAAATGAACCTCATCAGAGTAGTAAGATTTAGGCCGTTTATCAGAAATTGAGACTGAAGAGGTGAATTTCAATCGATAATAATATACCTCATGCTTACTCATTGGCGACTGAAAAACTAAGTTGATACCGGAACGAAAGATACGAAAAATGATATTAGAGCAATTTTACTTCAGGGCTTATGCAGATACTGAAAAAAATGGAAAATGCAGGGTTTCCAGGTACCCCATGAGACCAACGGACGTGCTTATCCGGGAATGGACATATTTTTGTCAGCCGCATCTGCTGAAAGGCATAGAAACCATTCGGAAATGAAAATGGTCAATGGGAAAGAAATTCTGTTACTGGGAAAATAACCAGAAAATCCTTCATCCATTCCCTGAAATTTAGAGGGAATTTGTAAATAAAAACCCTTTGCTCTTATGTTTTCAGCCAAGCGATACTACCAGATTATGAATCGAAATTCGACCTACAGCCTTCGTCCATATGACTTTGGAAAAGGTGGGGATGAAAATTTGATTTTTAAATCAATTCTGGAATCAGGCGATTCGAAATTAGAGAGGGAAAAAAGCTACCACTGGCAATTCATTCCGGTACCAGGGGATTTGTCCTATTATTACATTATTAACCGAAAAAGCGGCAAATACCTGAAGAATGGAGGGGGGATCTATAATGATAGGGCTTGGCATCGTCCCTTGGATGATCAAGGGCCGGAAAGCACCAAAGGCCTTTATAAATGGAGCATTACAGGTTTTCAAGGGAATGGAATAAATTATTTGCTGAAGAACAAGCAGACAGGCAAATACCTGGTAGAAGGGAAAGGAAATAAGTCGGAATTATGGATGGTAGCTGACTACAAGAGCTATGATACTCTTGCACATTACTATATCATGGCTAAGGACGTTGTTGATCCAAATGAAGCCCTGACCTCAAAGAACGAGGCTACCAGTTGTAGCAGTTGTCACCGCCTGGTGCATACAGATATTTCTCCGGAGGCAAACTACTGCCCCGTTACGAAAGGGAAACATACCATTGCTGCCAAGCCTGCCCAGACCTTGCTTCTTACCGAATTTGGGAGTGGAAGAAAAGAAGAACGCCAATCGCTGGAAAATTATGACCAACTCACCGATTGTATCAATTGCGGCACCATTTACCGCATTTCCGGCGGTGGACTAAATCACGATAAGGATTTTCATTTTCTTCCCGATACTCCAGGTTGGTGTCCGGCCCAGATAGGGGGGCATGTGCCAAGTGAAAGAAGGTATCTGGTTAAGCCAAAGAGTTCCAATACAGCTGGCACGGCAGGAATTCTAAGTACTGCAAAATGCTCCAAATGCTCGGCGGTAACGGATCAGGACGCAGCCTATGGAGGTTGTAAAGACACCGAACCCGATTGGGGTGGCGGGGCAGGAGATCATCACAATTTTAATTTGCATTATGATATAGCCCTGAAATCCAAAAACCCCTGGGATCAAGTGTTTGATCCTGCCAACCGAGCCCCCTTCCCGGCCTTCGCAACGGGTAAACAGGCAGAAATCTTTCAATACATCACAAAGGAGCTGAGCAGGAACCTCGATCCCGGACAAAGCCTGCGGGAAGCCCTGGTGAATAAGGCAAGGTTTGGCGTACTCCACGGAGACTTGCTTGCATTGGAATCCAGAGGCCCCTCCGTGTTTCCTGGTTTTGACCAGGATTGGAAATCCGTTTTTGAACAAATTCATAGTGAAATGGACCTGGCCGACCGGGTGCATCAGTATTTTACCACCCTGGATAAAATGATCACTGATGCTTTTCTGCAAATGACATGGGCCTATTCGGAGAATACCTTGCGCCTGGATGCCGAGAATAAACAAGAAACGACCGAAATCGATCCCGTAGTGGTGCTCCTTTCGATATTTGGAAAAATGTTTACTGCACTGGGGGAGCTGCCAGAGATCGGCACTCCTTTTAAGGCCGTTGCAAAAGGATCAGACCTTATTAGCCTCCTAATTGATACGGTTAAAAAGAATAGCGCAAAAGAGCAAAGCTGGCAGCCACAGGACAAGATCAAATTAGAGCGCGCCGAACTGGTGAAAGAGTTAGGTTCTTATTTCAACAGCCTGAAGGATCAGCTTTCCCAACAAAAGCTGGCGATCCTGACTAATTGGGGCATGTTAAGCCAAACGAGTAATATCGCGTTGGACCTGGACGATAAAACCGTGAAGGATATCACGGATGCGATGGTAGCCAGCTTCAGCATGCATGTGTGCCAAATTATATTTGCGAGTCGCTTCGTATTAATAGAGGCCAGCCATAAACCTAACACTCCAGGCTATACTGGTTTTAACTACTGGGTGAGAGATGCCTCTGCAAAGATACATCCAGCCATGTTGATTATTGAACGGCAGGCAACACCGTTGGACCCGTCAAGAACAAACACGATCTGGAAATTTGTTGTCAAGAAAGAATCTGTCAGTCGCCTGAGTCAAAACTTTTTCTTTGCTGGTCAGTTGGATACCTCCTTCCTTCCATCGGAAAATCTGATGCAGGAAATATACCGCAGACCGCCCATACAGGTCAAAGACCAAGCCCCCGTGCCTATGGGCACAAAAAATCTTTTTGATTCCGAGGCTATCTTTTTCGGAGTTGGTGGCTGGGATATCTTACCTGTACGGAAGATGTGGATGTGGCCAGGAACCGGGAATGAAATCGGCATGGATTTCTATGATCGGTAACTGCTCGCAGTGGTCAGTCACGCCCTAAGCTAATCCTGTGTTAATTACCAGTATCACCTTGCAGAAATGCCCGCATCATTTATTGGATGTAGGCTTTTCTTGTATCCGAATTTAGCTACAGATAGACAACTTAGCTCTTCTTGAATAGGTAATAACCAAAACTGATCGCCAATACAAGGTGCAAGCCTACAAAACTCCAGGTAAGCGAGCCCACAAGGCCGTTCATCGTAGGAGGCAGCACAACAAAGATGTCAACCAAATGATAGATCAAATTGCCCCAAAGTATGCCCATCATTGCGGATGAATTGGGCTCATCCTTCCTCGCCACGAAGTTAATAATGCCCATGCCGGTGATCGCCGATCCAACGACCTGGCCAAGAACCAGACCGGCTTTGCCGAGCTCAAAGCCATATAAACCATAAAGTGTTTCAGGCATTAGGATCATGGCAATGCCGAATGGGACGTAAATGATTGCGGTGATAAGTAGAAAGGTCTTGCGTTTCATATAGTGAATATAAGCAATAGAAAATGGAATAAGTAATTTCCACTAAGTTATCAACTGAAGCGTTTCGGGCAATTTTCAGGGAAGAGATAGGCTATGCGCTCCAAAATCCGGGAAATGGTGGAGATACTAAGCCTAAAGTAGCAGAGGGTCGAAGTTGGTAGCGGTAAAATAGAAAACAAATTTGCAGACAGCGTAGGCGGTATCCCGTCAAGCAGTTTGCTGTTCCTCCCTGCTCAATAGCCTCTAATAATTTATTTAAAAACCAATTATGCTTAGGTCCTTTATTGAAGGTGTCCGCAGTTATCTGTCCGGAATCGCCCAGTCTGTTTTGCGTTCCGCTTGTTGCCCCTGCCTGGCTGAGTTGATTCAGGGTCTGCGAACCGACCTGGCCGATTATCTTATCAAAGACAGAATTCACATAATCTTCCTGATTTGCAAAAAAAACCATCCAACTTTTCCTGAACGGTTCCCAAAACATGCTCCAAACCCGAAAAACAGGAATTGGTATAATATTCGATGGCTTTTGGTGTGTTGATAATATTAACTGTGGGAAGCTTACACTTTCTTTAAGCGTTTTTCTTGTTTTCTTTCTATTTCTTTTTTTTTGAATAAAGTAGCTGGACACCAATACCCGTATTGGTCAAGGGTATATATCCACCCCCTCTAAATTGAATGCCAATAAGACTTTATAGCATCTTGTAATCTACAACCCTTAATACAAATCAGGTGTTTGACGCTTAAAACGCAAAAGGAATTAATTCTATTCCGGAATATTTCGCATCAGGGGAATTGGTTCCCCAAATGCATCCGGGTTTAAAAACCGCAAAAGAAATTCGGTGTTTTCCAAAGGATCTATTCGGGAAGCAGCAATCGGAAACCTGATGTTCCTGACCGGATATTGAGCTAATAATATACGGGCAATGTCTGGGTGGGGCAACTCTCCAAACAGGGAAAAGAATAATTGATTTTGCTCTTCTATTTTTATTCTTTTTTTCTGCATTAACCGGATCAGTTCCGGTAAATCAGGATCTATCGTTATGCCTGCGCCTGGAATAAAAACAATCGCCGATCCCATTTTTGAATCAAAATCAAATGCTCCCCAGTTTGGTTTTTTCTTCATCTTGGAGAATTTCTTTTCGATTAATTTAGGATCTACTGCTTCGTTTTTTCTTTTACGAAACAGCTGGTCACTATTGTATTCGAGGAATTTGTCCATCGCTTTTTGAAGCTCCTGCTGGTTTTTTACAAGGATGAACTGATCATGAAAATAGTCCAGGAAATTGGCTTCCATCGTATCCGTGTTCTTTATAATTCCGGTTTGCTCTTCCAGGGAATACAGATAAAACG
>JAGQWR010000020.1:12861-27403 GCA_020437105.1 Saprospiraceae bacterium | reverse complement strand
CGATAGCTATCGAGGGTGCAACAAAGTGGACAGCCGCAGTGGCAAGTGAAAACGACTCAAATCATTTCGCTTCGGGTATAAATGGCTTTATATAATCCATTTTTTGGCTTAACTTAATGGGCATGAACAAAATGCATATGTCCATACCTGCGCTTCGGTCCGGCATATGCACCAATCGCTGTGTGGCATAAAAATTAAGACATGGGCATTATAAATCGACTCAGATTCAAAAAAGTTATAACCCTTATCTCATTATTCTATTGGTTAGGGATATTTCATGGTGATGTCAAGGCCCAGCAAATGCTTAATCTCGATTTTGAAACCTTAAGTATTGAAGGGATTTCCCGACCATGGATCTGGGATTTCGAAACATATTCTGAGACTCAGGTATCTCTGGATAGCACGGTAAAACATCATGGTAAGTACAGCCTGAAGATATGGGCTGAAGAGAGTACCAACAAGCTCATATTTTCTCACTTTTTAGAGCCTTTTGAGTTAGCAAATAATGAAATCAAAATTTCTGGCTGGGTAAAAACAGAAAGTTTAAATGGAAACGCAAATTTTATTGTACGCTATACTTTAGGTGGAGACACTTCTGAAATAATTCTGAAAAGTGAACCAGTTTCCAAAACTCAAGATTGGCAAAAAGTGGTAGTGATGGGACAAATTCCCGATACTGTTGCTACCATTACGGTTTCCCTCCAGCATGAGGGTACAGGAACTGTCTGGTTTGACGATTTCAAGCTCTTTATCAATGGAAAACCCAGGGAATCGATTGAACTGGCCCTAGGGTTCACCGAAAGTCAATTAGAATGGATTGGCGACCATTCAACCCCAATACATGCGAAAGTCCCGTTAAACATTCAGGATGAAAACCTTTCAGCCTTTAAATCATTGGTGAATAATGCCAGTATTATTGCTCTGGGAGAGAGCACACACGGTACGCGCGAGTTTTTTCAATTGAAACACAGATTGCTCAAATACAGCGTTGAAGAGCTAGGTGTTAGAGTATTCGCCATTGAAGATCATCAGCTGGTGGTGAGAGGAGTAAATAAGTATGTAATGGGGGGGGAGGGAACAGCCCGATCGAGTATGTATGGAATGCTCGGAGTATGGCAAACCAAAGAGGTACATGATTTAATAGAATGGATAAGAAAATACAATGACCTTCATCCAAGTGATAAAGTGGAGTTTGTCGGGTTTGACATCCAAAATCATTCCTTGGCAATAGATAGTTTGTATACCTATCTCGACAGACGAATTCCAGATTTATTGAACCCTGTAAAAACTCTTTTAAAAGACTTAAAAGCTAATGGTGCAATGAGTTATTCAGTGTCGGATTCGGTGAAACTAAACTGGTATGTAAACTCTCAGAAAGTTTTAAAAATGGTTTCGGAGCAAACTGAAAAGGAACTTATAAACGCAAGAAGCAGAACCGACAGCTTAGACATAAATTGGGGATTACAATATGCTAATCTGATAAAGCAATTTGCTGAACACACATATAAAGGACATGAATCTTTGTACAGAGATATTGCCATGGCTGAAAATGTCTCGTGGATTCAAAAAGTGTACAAACCTGAATGCAAGATTCTGATTTGGGCGCATGATGTACATATAAGTCGAGGCGAGCACCCTGATTCGGCAAGGAACATTTATGGCGGAAAATCAATGGGCGCACACTTATCAAAAAAGTACGGAGGGCTCTATAAGTCCTTCGGCCTCTCTACTCACCAAGGTGAATATTCATGCTATGTGAGCTATACAAACTTTAGTTTAACCGACTGTCCTCTTTACAATGCACCAAGAGGGTCGTTTGAAGAAGCAATGCACACCATAGCCCTGAAATTGGATGCACCCATGTTATTTTTAGATTTGAGCGAATCAAGGTCTTTAAGCTGGTTGAATCAACCAACACCCGTCCGATTTGCCAATCACGTCAACATAGAATATGGATTTTGGACTCGATATTCTGTCCCATATCAGTTTGATGGTTTGTTCTTTGTCGACCAAACAACTTCTGCCCTAAGTTATGCGAGATGATAAAGGAAAAGGTCTTAATCCAAAGTATGAAATAATTGGTTCGGCTCAATTGAAAATGAAACATAAAACGCTACATAACAAAACCTATACGCAATGCCCTGCAGGACACTGCGCATAGCCAAACCCTCAGACCGCGCAATAACTCATCCATGTATTTTATGATATCTGGAGGTGCAAATGGGAAAAAAAGCACCTGGAGACTCTAATTGCACTTTTAGGAGGCACAATACGACTTGTTATAGGGCTTTATCCGCTCAGGAATTATGAAAATCCCTTAACTTGCCTCTATAAGCTACCGGCCGGGAGAAGGGCTTAATTAGCCTTGGTTAAATAAATGAAAGGGGGGTTATTGCCGGGACTCCCCTTGTGAATGATTAATCGAGTAAGCGAATAATATTTTCTACTGTTGAGGAATAATTGCTCTTATCCCTATTGATTTTTGATTGATGACTCGCTCCAATCAGAAACGTAACAATCAAGGCCGACACTGATTTGGCTTTGGCCTTTTTAACCCCTTGCTTCTCCAGAAAATTTGTAAAGTAATTTTCAATACGAATATAATGTTCATTGATCTTAATCGCTAAACTCGTTTCGTCACCATGCACTAAAGAACAGCTATTGGCCATAAAACAACCTTTGCGCTTTTCATCGCGCAACAAACCATCTACATAACCCTCCAACAATTTTTCAATCCCCTTCTTGTAATCAGGCTCTGATGCTAAAGCCTGATCCAGGAATGGAAAATTTGAGTCGGTATATCGTTCTATACACTGATTAAAAAGATTCTCCTTACTCTTAAATGTTAAATAAAAACTCCCTTTGCCTATTCCCAGATGTTGAGTTAAATCAACCAGAGAAGTAGATTCGTAACCTTTTTCCCAGAAAAGATCCATAGCCTTTTTGACGGCCTCCTCCTGATCAAACGTTTTGACTCTGGCCATACTCTTTTTTTGCAAATATAATACTATTCTGTACTGATTGGTACAATTTTATATTACATTTGTACCAATCAGTACAAAATGATAAAAAATGAAGAACACCATACATTCGGATCAGAAAGGCCGTACCATTATCGTAACAGGCGCCAATACAGGGTTAGGTTATGAAACAGCATTGGAACTAGCCAAAATGGTGGCCAAAGTGATAATGGCCTGCCGAAACATAGCTAAGGCTGAAGCCGCACGCGATAGAATAATCAAAACAGCGCCTGCCGCAGATTTGGTCATCATGGAAATTGACTTAAGTAGCCTTAATTCTATTCGGAAATTTGCCGAAAACTTTAAATCAAAATTCAATAAACTGGATGTTTTAATCAATAACGCTGGGGTTATGACACCTCCTTACAGCAAAACAGAAGATGGATTTGAGCTGCAATTTGGCGCAAACTATCTTGGGCATTTTTTACTTACAGGACTATTGCTAGACTTAATTGTAAAGACAGAGCATTCACGCATTTTAACACTCAGTTCGGCTGTTCACAAGAACGGAACAATCAATTTTGATGACCTCCAGAGCGAAAAAGAATACGACCGCATGAAGGCCTATGCACAATCTAAGTTAGCCTGTCTCCTGTTTACCTACGAATTGCAACGCAGATTAGAAAAAGCTGGCCACAATAACACAATTTCTGTAGCTTGCCATCCAGGTATTGCAATGACCGATCTTAGTAGAAACATGTCCAAATTCCAATACTACCTTATTAAATATACCTTGGCACCTTTCATGGCTCAATCTGCTAAAAAAGGAGCTCTCCCTACATTGTTAGCAGCTACTGGAGAAGCTCAGGGTGGAGATTACTTCGGGCCAACAGGGTTCAATGAATTCAAAGGGAAACCGGGAATAGTATCATCATCAGAACTATCAAAGGATGAAAAAGTAGCCAATAAACTTTGGACAGTTTCTGAAAAATTAGTTGGCCTTGAATATTTGTAAGCGTATGTTGGGGAATTTGGTCTTTGAAGCGAAAGTGGCAATAATTTGCTTAGACAAGGCGCAGGTTCGGGATGGTAGCCTTAGCTACCAAGCCCGGTTCTGCAACAAAGTATAAGCGATTTAATGCCTCTTGCAGCCCGATTACTAAATCCCCAACATACTCTATATTGTAAGAACGTGACTGGGATTTCCACTTCAGCGCATTAAAAGCAAATGTTATCCTGATCTTTGTTGTTTTAACAGCCGGATTGCCCCGTCCCATGGTCGGGATTTGCAACCCGCATCCTCTGATAGCTATCGGGGTGAAAAATGCATGGATCAGAACAAAATTTGTTTACTGCTGTATCCAAAAGCAATTTCCAAACTCGTACTTTAAACCACAATTAAGACGGGCTTCAACAAAGGTTTACCCTTTGGCAATGGAAGGCTTGAACGAATTATCAATAAAACTGAATCGTGTTAAGCATTCAGCGATTTGTGTTAATGAACCACAACACGTTTGAATAAGTTTGTGAAAAGAAATAAAATGAGCGAGCAGATTATTCATTCAAAATCAATTCCTGAAATTAGATCGGTATTTGGATTAGGGCAACCTACACATCCATTGATAACCATCTTAGATACCCGGAAACTTGCTTATGGAGAAGAAACTGTTGGTAAGCGATTTTCTTCAGATTTGTACTGCATCGCACTGAAAGATTCAAGCTGTGGTATTGATTACGGTAGAAACTCCTACGATTTTGATGATGGTGTATTGATTTTTACCGCACCAACCCAGGTAATTACTGTCAAGAAACCACAAGCACTAAACGAAGTGAAAGGCTGGATGCTCTACTTTCATCCCGACCTCATAAGAAATACGGCACTGGGTACAAAAATCGACTCCTATAACTTCTTCAATTACGAAGTGCACGAAGCATTGCATCTTTCCGAAAATGAGCAAAACACCCTCAATCAAATTGTTCAACTGATTCAGGAAGAAATCAAAGAGCGAATAGATAATCATAGTCAACAAGTACTCGTATCAAATATTGAATTATTGCTCAATTACAGCAAACGATTCTACGAAAGGCAATTCAATACGCGCTCAGCAAGTAATAATGATATTGTGGCTAAGGTAGAAACACTGTTAAAGAACTATTATTCTGACAACCAGCTCATTGAAAAAGGACAGCCAAGCATTCAATATTTGGCAGACCATTGTCATTTATCTGCCAGTTATTTGAGTGATTTACTTGCCAAAGAAACAGGTCGTTCTGCCAAAGACCACATCAATGATTTTCTGATTGACAAGGCCAAACATCTATTATTAAGCTCAACCGATTCAGTAAGTGGAGTAGCTTATACACTTGGATTCAATTACCCTCATTATTTTGGTAGGTTATTTAAACAAAAAACAGGAAAAACACCACAAGAATATCGACAACAAAACTAAATTATGCAAATAAAAAAAAGATACTCCTTTTTTGAATTGGCCGCTTGGACACGATTCGAAACTTTTTTGTTTTTACTGATTGCCATAGTATGGGTAGCGATATATTATTTTTTTGAAGTACAATGGTTGAGAATACCTTGGACTCCACTTGCCTTGATAGGTACAGCTGTTGCCTTTGTTATTGGATTTCAAAACAACTCTGCCTACGGTAGAATTTGGGAAGCTAGAATGATCTGGGGAGGAATCGTAAATACTTCCAGAACTTTTGGTGTCTATATACAAGATATGTTAACGAATGAGTACGCAAAAACACCCTTTACCAAAGATGAAATTCAGGCTGAAATAAAAACGCTTACCTACAGACATATAGCATGGATGACCGTATTAAGGCATCAAATGAGAATGTCAAAACCTTGGGAAACCGTTTTAAATCATAAAACTAATGTTGAATGGAATATAAGACCACCCGAACGGGAGTCATCTCTGGAAAATGACCTAAAACCCTATATTTCAGAAAGTGATTTTACCTATCTAATGAGTAAAGACAACAAACCAACTGCCTTGTTGTATCTGCAATCACATCATTTAAGAGATCTAAAAGAAAAAGGGCTTATTTGGGAGTTTTCATTTTTAGAATTAGAAAATCTGGTACAAGAGTTATTTTCTTTACAAGGAAAAAGTGAACGCATAAAAAACTTTCCTTACCCTAGACAATTTGCTACTCTTAATCATTATTTTATGTGGCTTTTTGTTCTTCTTCTTCCACTTGGTTTAATGCCTCAGTTTATGGAATTAGGACAGGAATTTACAGCTAATCAACCTATTATAAGTCGGTTTTTTATTTGGTTTAGCATTCCTTTTTACGTTATAGTAGCATGGATTTTTCATACCATGGAGCGAATTGGAAGAACAGGTGAAAATCCATTTGAAGGCACTTCCAACGATGTACCCATATCTACCATTGCGCGGGGTATTGAAATTGACTTGCGTCAAAATTTAGGAGAATCACAAGAAGAAATTCCCCCACCTTATGATGTTAAATATGATATTCAATTTTAGAAGATTGATGCATTCTGCGATTTGTGTTTAACCTTCCTCTTTTCGTGTTAATTCTCCTGTTTTTTTACACAGACATTTGTTTCATCATTAATTCTACAAAAATTAAAAAAGATGAAGCATAAAATTTTAGTAACAGGAGCAAGTGGTGCTTTTGGGAGTTTGACTTGCATCCAATTAGCAGAAAACGGACATCAAGTTGTGGGAACAATGCGTTCTTTGCAAGGAAAAAATGAAACGATCGCCAATGCATTAAAATCAAAAGGTGTTACGTTGGTCGAAATGGATGTTACCAGCGAAGAAAGCGTTGAAACAGCTGTAAATTCTGCCATCGAAACTATGGGCGGTTTAGATACTGTTTTCAACAATGCAGGAATCGGCGCAAATGGAATCCTAGAATGCTTTACTGCTAATGACATTCAAAAAATGTTCGATGTAAATGTTTTTGGAGTACAACGCCTAATGAGAGCAGTTTTGCCACATTTAAGAACACAAGGAAAGGGAACGATCATTCATACCTCAAGCTGTATAGGCAGAGTAACAACGCCATTCCTTGCGTCCTACTCGGCTTCAAAATATGCTTTAGAATCTTTGGCAGAAGGCTACCGAGCAGAACTTTCAGGCTTTGGTATTGAATCGTGCATCATAGAACCGGGTGGATTTCCAACAGGCTTTATGAGTGGCATGATCACACCAAGCGATACGGATAGAATGAATCAATATGGAGAAATGGCAAAGCTGCCGGAGACCTCGATAAATGGATATGTCGCTTATGTAGAATCTATCCCCGAACAAAGACCACAAAGAGTCGCAGAAGCAGTATCGGCTTTAGTTGAAATCCCTTTTGGTGAAAAGCCTTTTAGAACGGTAGTTGATTTTTCAGGCCTAAAACAAGCCATTGAAAACTACAACAAGGTATTGAACGAGACTACAAAGGCAATCTACACAGCAAATGGTGTGGATAATCTACTTACCCTAAACAAAGATTAAAATGCGGAAAACCATATTAATTACCGGAGCAAGTAGCGGAATTGGCAAGGCAACAGCAATCCATTTTCAGCAACAAGGGTGGAATGTTATTGCTACAATGCGTTCACCGGAAAAAGAAACAGAATTAAGTGCATTGGATAATATACATTTTGAGAGATTAGATGTGCTTGATTTAGAATCCATTAATAAAGCCATTCAAAATGGAATTCAAAAGTTCGGAAAAATTGATGCTCTTGTAAACAATGCTGGCTATGGGGCTTATGGGCCTTTAGAATCTTTCCCAAGAGAAAACATCATTAAACAATTCAACACCAACGTCATCGGATTGATGGACGTAACCCGGGCAATCATTCCTCACTTCAGGCAAAACAAAGACGGTGTTATTGTCAACATCTCATCCATTGGCGGGCAAATGACTTTTGCATTAGGCTCGCTCTATCACGGAACAAAATTTGCGGTTGAAGGAATTTCCGAATCATTGCATTACGAAATGAAAGAAATTGGTGTAAAAGTCAAGATTGTGGAACCTGGGTTTATTGCAACAGATTTTGGAGGACGTTCCTTCGATTTCCAGGCTGGAGAAATTGAAGAATACAAACCACTCATCAATGCCTTAATGCAACAATGGCAAAACCCAAACAACACAGTTTCACCCCCAGGTTTAGTGGCAGAAGTAATCTATAATGCAGTAACAGACGGCACTAATCAGTTAAGATACAGAGCAGGAGATGACGCCAATTTCTTACTTGATAGCAGAAAAAAAATGACGGATGAAGAATTTTTTGCTATGATGAACAACCAGTTGGAAAAGTAAAAACGGTTGGATGCAATTAAAAAAAATGAATCCAGGCGAAATGTTTAATTTAAAGCGAAAGAACTTTATTGAGAAGACTCAAAAGAATTTTGAATTTCTTGTGTCAGAATATGGCTTTAGTGCTCCTGAACATAAAGCGAGCGAACAACTTTAAGGATCCATAACTCGGGACAAATTTGAATATAATCGTCCTGAAAAGATGATAATCATTTTGAACGCCTGTCATCCGGTTGACGATGGCCCAATGACGAAGACCGCATGGAAGAATCAAATGCACAAGTTGCTGTCAATCTGGCGATGCAGACGGGTATTTCAATGGCGAACCAGTTCCCGTAATCCATAAGAGGATTTTGTTCGTTTTATACAACCCGAGTATTTTACATGATTTTATCAGTATCAGGAAATAACAATCAATTCGCTTATGTCAAATATCCCGAGAACCTTAGTACTGTGCATCCTTTCACTTTGCCTGTTGGCAGGGGCTTGTACTTCACCTCCCAAACCTGAAGGCCCTAATGTAATCCTGATCATGGTCGATGATTTTGGGTATGAATGCGTTGGGGCATTCGGAGGACTATCCTACGAAACCCCTGTTTTGGACCAATTGGCTGCCGACGGCTATCTCTTCTCCAATTGTATCTCCCAACCCCTTTGTACACCCTCTCGGCTGAAGATCATGACCGGCCTGTACAACTATCGGAATTACGACTTTTCCGGGCACTTGCGGACAGATCAGATCACTTTTGGGAATATCTTGCAGGAAGCGGGCTATGAGACCTGTATAGTTGGAAAATGGCAATTGAACGGCATTCAAAATAAAGAGCGTTTTCCGGATTGGAACGATCCGAAACGGCCTCAACATTTTGGTTTTGAAGAATATTGCCTCTACCGTTTAACAGTAGGAGGTTCTCGATTTGCGACTCCCAGTATCACTCGGAACGGAGAACAGGTACCCACTAATGACGATCTCTATGGCCCGGATGTGTTTGCAGATTTCATCGTTGACTACATTCAAAGAAAAAAAGATCAACCATTTTTTCTCTACTACCCAATGGTACTTACGCATCCGCCCTTTGGCCCTACACCGCATTCGGAGGAATGGGCAGATCCTGCCAACCGCTTCCAGGAGGATACGGCCTATTTCAAGGACATGGTCGCATATGTGGATCATAACGTGGGCCGGATAGTTACGGCCTTAAGAGAACATGGCCTGGAAGAACACACGATCCTGATCTTTACCGGTGATAATGGCACACCACAGGAGATCATTTCTCTAACAGACCACGGCACCATCCGTGGAGGGAAAGGTAAACCAACTGACGCGGGCACCCATGTACCGCTGATCATTTCGTGGCCGGGTACGATCAAAGCTGGAAGCAGTTATGATGGCCTGATCGAATTTAGTGATTTCTTCCCCACTTTGGCAGAGATTGCAGGCCAGGAAGTCCCCTCTGATGGACGTAGTTTCTATCCGCTCCTTATCGATTCGACCTATATCCCCCGAGAAACAACTTTCATGCACTTCATCCCTAAGGGAAAAGAAGGGCCGGATAATTACCGACACCAGTTTGTCCGAACTAAGGAGTACAAACTCTATCGGAAAGGAACGTTTTACCACCTGGCAGTTGATACATTGGAGCAATTCCCACTCCCCCTGGACTCCCTGACTGAAGCACAAGCTGAAATTCTCCGGACACTACAGGTGGAACTAAATCGACATCCTGGTTAAGGCACCTACTTCCGAAGGACCCGACTATTTTGAATTAAGTAAGCAGGCCAGGACGACAACTTTGCCTAATCAAATGCTTACTTACGTAAGTGACTGACCTCCGAAATTCTCCAGATCTTTAAACAAAAGCAACGATCATAAAAAAACTCGTCGCAGAATCCATTGGCACTGCCAGACTCGTATTGATGGTTGTCTGTGAACCTGTTTATTATCGGATTGGCACAAACGCTTTATTTTGTTGCTCGCACCTGGTTTGTATGATATTCGATCCTTAAAACGAGAGCACAAATCCACCTTACTGCGAGGGGGGATAATTATCTCTGTAACTCTTACCATTACGTTATTGGAATCTTCAAGCTGGAGTCAATTTCTGGAATCAATACTGGGAAAAGGATAATTGCAAATTTTTAGGCTGACAAAACCAGACATCGCAAACAATAGAATGATAAGGTTGAAGGGAATACATGTAATGATATGGTTTTGTCTGGCATAAGATTAAGCGATCCACCTCCGCAAGCCAAAGGCAAGTACTCCACGAGATAGTTTGAGAGTGAGTTTGAGTAAAAAGTTTCAACATTTTTTTGTAGAGCGACATAAAAACTGATCTATTTCCTGCCTCAAGAGGTATCGTTTTAGTAGGAAGCGGTATATATCCTTGTAAGGATTTTGAAAAAAGTTGAAAAGAAATTCTTGCAACAGAAGGATTTTAGAACTATTTTTGACTAATTGCTGTCAAAAGTTAAAAAAATCTGCCCAAACAAATACAAACTGACAGCAACGGATATTGGAAACCAGACTTGGTGATTTTTATAGAGTCTGATTAAGCGTTTTTTCGATTTACATTTTAGGTTTCAACCGTCTTTGGTTTTATGAAATGCCCGGGCATTTCCAAGCTTTCTATTACCCCAGTTTTAAAACCTGAATAATGAGAATTACCCCCATTCTTTTACTGTTTCCCCTATTATCCATTGGGCAATACCCCTTTCATGCCTTAACCAGTGAGGTCGGAATCACAGGTAGTGTTAATGGCCTGCCAAATGATAACCTGCGCGGCTTTGGCACCGGAATGAGTGCTGTTGACTTTTCCGGTGACGGGCAGGATGATATTGTACTGGCTTCTGGTGTAAATCTACCCCTCCGATTTTTCCTAAATATGGGTGATGGTACTTTTTCCGAATTGCCGAATCTGTTGCCCCATAATATTCAGTTTCAGAAAATCCCCCTCTTTGGCGACATTGACAATGATGGCGATTTGGATTTGTTTGTAACCGGTTGGGGAAACCACGACCGGCTCTATCGCAATGATGGTAATCTGCAATTTAAAGACATCACCATTTCCTCTGGAATAGAGCGAAACCATGCCTTGGCGGATGGCGCTTCTTTCGGCGATGTCAATAATGATGGCCTTTTAGACCTGTATGTATGTAACCGGGAGAAGGAAACTTATTCCAATTACCTCTACATCAACAAGGGTAACAATACTTTTTCGGAAGAGGGTAAATTGCGGGGTGTCTCCAACGATGCGCAGCTATCACACCAAAGTGTGTTTTTCGATTATGACAACGACGGGGATCAGGATTTATATGTGATCAATGACCGGATTTACCGCAATGCCTTATATCAAAATGATGGCAATGGCTATTTTCTGGATGTAAGTCAGGGTTCTGGTACAGATATCCAGATTGATGCAATGAATGCTGGCGTAGGTGACATTGATAATGATGGTTTCCTGGAAATATTTGTAACGAATACAGGTAATTCGGGGGGAGCAGATGTTATGCTGCACAATAATGGAGATGGCACCTTTACAAATATTAGCAATAGCGCTGGTACCGCACTTACACAATTTACCTGGGCAGGAATTTTTCTCGATTTCGACAATGATACCGACCTGGATCTTTTTGTAGCTGCCATGAAGGATTTCGTCCCATCCTATTTTCTGCAAAACTATTTGGTGGAAGTAGGTTTACCGGTATATCTGAATCCCTGGCCAACTGGTTTGCCCGGATCTTTGCAGGCTACCTTCACCGCAGCCTATTTTGATTACAATAATGATGGCAAGTTGGATATTGTTACGCCCAATGCATCCCCCTCACCGATTCAGGTATGGGAAAATATCAGTAACAATTCGAATAACTGGGTAAAATTTGACCTGGAAGGTGTGTTTAGCACCCGCGATGCTGTCGGTACCCGGGTAGAAGTCTATTTAAACGACAAGCGGTTTATCAGATACCTCACGATGGGCGATTCCTATATGACGCAAAATCATACAGACTTGCATTTTGGATTGGGAGCTGCTAATACAATAGATTCGGTTATAGTAAAATGGTTGAGTGGGATTACAGAAACCTACTTTGATCTGGATGTGAACCAGACTATTCATCTTGTTGAAAATGCAACGAATACACTTCCGGTGGAGTTTGACTTTAGCCCTCCCTCCTGTAATAATGACGATGACGGAAGTATTTTTATTTCGCCACCCGTATCAGGAATCCCTCCTTTTTCAGTTGCATGGAATACCGGCCAAACAGGTTTTTTGGTGGAAGACCTTCCTGCTGGCAGATACATCGCTACCGTTACAGATGGAGCCGGTCAGCTTGGAATAGTTCTGGTGAATCTGGATAACCCTTCTGCCATTAGCCTAAATTCCTCATCAATTAATGATTCCGGAACAGGGGATGGGGCTGTAGAAGTTCAGGCTTCCGGCGGAAGTGGAAATTATGAATTTCTGTGGAGCAACGGGGCTACAGAGTCAAGTGTGGAAAGTTTGGAAGAAGGTATTTATTCTGTCGTTGTTACGGATGAAAATGCCTGTACCGCGGTTTCCCTGGCAGTGGTTTATGATGAAACGGGGCCATGTACTGCCTGTATTCCTATTAATATAGAAGTTGGAGCCGTTGATGTAACCCTTTATTGGAATTCCGTGCCAAACGGAGAAGCTTACCGGGTCGCAATAAGAGAAGCTGGTACTCTTCCCTGGCTATCAGTAGGTGGAAATACCGCCCAAAATTTCCGGTATATTGATAAGCTTACACCCGGGCAGATTTATGAATACAGAACCAGATCCAAGTGCACCAATTCTGTCGAATCGGAGTGGTCAGACATCTTCAGTTTTACAACCCTTGTGGATGGCTCAAATGTATGTGAAATATGGGAGCCAACAGAGATTCTGATTGATTTATCCTCCGTGGTTTTCGCCTTCGCTGATGAGCCGGGCGCTAAGGGGTATCGCATCGAGTATAGAGAATTGGGTGCCCCTGTGTGGCAACAGGCAATCAGTCCATTTTCAATGATAACCATATCGCCAATAATCGTGGGAACAACCTATGAATATAGGGTAAGTACCAAGTGTGAATATGGTTGGACAGACTGGTCAGAGACAGCTTATTTTGTAACAGGAGGCGGAAATCTGCTAAGTCCGGAAATGGCCGGGTTGGAGATTACCGAAACGCTTCAGGGACTTGGGACAATGAATTTGTTTCCAAACCCGGCACAAACCAGCCTGAATATTAAAATTCGGTCGGGTGTAGCACAGCAGGTAACTATTCGGAATTCAAGCGGCCAGGATCAGCTTTATCTGGTACCGAATTCCGCTGACTTTGAGATTGATCTTACGCAGTTTGAAGCCGGAATATATTTCCTGCAGGTTTCTCTGGAAAACGGAGAAATGCTTACCCGGCGATTTGTAAAGATATAGGTGTTAAACACCAGGTAAAGCCCCCGCTACTGCCAGCTCTGTTGGTAGTAGCGGTGTGTTTGTTTTTAGAATAACACCAATGGTTAATTTTTTTGTATAAACCTTATGAACATGAAATTTTTACCCCTACTTGTCTTTTTACCCTTATTTGCAATTGCTCAAAATCCCTATCAGGCTCTCACAACTACTGTTGGAATTTCGGGCAGTATTGAAGGATTAGCTGAGAATAACCTCAAAGACTTCGGTACTGGTGTAAGTGCAGTTGATTTTACCGGTGATGGCCTGGATGACATTGTTTTGGCGACTGGAGAGAATCTCCCTATGCGGTTTTTTCAAAACAACGGTGATGGAACCTTTCAGGAGATCGATAACTTCATTCTGAATTCCATCCGTTTTCAAAAAATGGTTCTGTTTGGAGATATTGATAATGACGGAGACCCGGATTTATTTGTAACCAGTTGGGATAAATCTGAAAGACTCTATCGGAATGACGGCAATTTGGTGTTTAAGGACATCACAAACGCTGCAGGTATTAAACAGAATTTTGAAGAAACAGATGGTGCTTCTTTTGGCGACGTCAACAACGATGGTTTATTAGACCTCTATGTTTGTAATCGCACCAAAGAAAATGTAGGAAACTACCTGTACATCAACCAGGGCAATAATACCTTTTCGGAAGAGGCGGTAGCCCGGGGTGTATCTGATGACACCCAGCTTTCCTTTCAGAGCATCTTTTTTGACTATGATAATGATGGCGATCAGGATTTGTATGTAGTCAATGACCGGGATTATGCAAATGCCCTGTTTCAAAATGATGGAACCGGCTATTTTACCGATGTCAGTATA
>JAGQWR010000020.1:2440-12793 GCA_020437105.1 Saprospiraceae bacterium | reverse complement strand
TTCCAGGAGATTTTTGTGACCAATACCCCTAATGGGGGAGGAGGAGGCACCCGCCTTTTATATAATAATGGCGACGGCACCTTTTCGGATATATCAAGTGAGGCTGGTGCACATATTCCATTATATACCTGGGCAGGTCTTTGGTTGGATTTTGATAATGATACCGACCAGGATCTTTTTGTAGCTACCTTACGGGATACTGATCCATTCTTATGGTTAAAAAACTTCTCTGTTGAGCTGGGCTTGGATGTATTTCTAAATCCATGGCCTGCGGGCTTGCCAGGTGGAAATCAGGCCGCTTTTTCGGCAGCCTATTTTGATTATAATAACGATGGCCTATTGGATATTGTCACTCCAAATGGTGCACCTTCTCCCATCCAGGTATGGGAAAACATTACCGTGAATAACAATAATTGGGTGATGTTTGATCTCGAGGGGGTGTATAGTACACGTGATGCAGTAGGTGCTCGGGTAGAAGTATTTCTGGGTGAGCAACGCTACATTCGTTATTTGACTTTGGGCGACTGCTATTTAACCCAAAACCATAAAAAATTGCATTTCGGATTGGGTGCTGCCACGAATATAGACTCTGTTGTTATTAGATGGCTCAGCGGTATTACGGAAACTTATGAGAATGTAGGAGTCAACCAAATTCATTCATTTGTGGAGGGAAATTCATTTGAACTTAGTGCCAATATGGAAACACTTGATCCCTCCTGTTTTGGTGCCGAAGATGGAAGTGTCAGTGTATCGCCTGTTGGCGGCACGGGACCTTTTGCATTTTCATGGAATAATGGAGAAACCCTGCCCACATTAGCTGGTTTAAGTGCAGGTCGATATATTGTTACCCTGACTGATGCAAACGGTCAGCAGGGGATCGCTTTCACTGATTTGGTGGATCCTGCCCCGGTTGTAGTTGCAATCAATGCCACCAATGATTCCGGTCTTGGTGATGGAATGGTTTCTGCGGTTGTTAGTGGAGGTTCCGGAACATATGACTACCAATGGAGCAATGGTAGCGACCTGGCAGAAATTACAAATTTGACAGACGGTATCTATACCTTGAATGTATTGGATGAGTTAGGTTGTGGCACCTCTGGTTATGGAGTGGTTTACAACGAAATGGGGCCTTGTGCGGCATATATACCGACAGATATTGAGATTGGCCTTACAGGGGCTGTTTTTTACTGGAGCGAGGTGCCAAATAGAGAAAACTACCGCTTTGCATACCGGGAGTCCGGAACATTACCCTGGTTTACTACGGATGGTATTATTAATGATCCTTATGTGGCCATTGATAAACTTGATCCGGGTTTTACGTATGATTACAAAACCAAAACAAACTGTATTGGTGGCGAAAAATCGGATTGGTCTGATGTATATTCTTTTACCACAAATATAGATGGTCCGGATCTTTGCCAGGCATGGGAAGTCAGTTCCGTTTATGTTGACAATAACTCTGCTTTTCTCTTTTTTGATGACCAACCGGATGCTACGGCTTACCGATTGCGCTATAGAGCACTTGGGGCACCCAATTGGCTGAAGGTCACTACCACGTATTCCCTCATTACCCTGGATCCTCTGGCCAGTGGTACGACCTTCGAATACCAGACAGCTACCCGATGTACTCTGGGCTGGACGGAGTGGTCGGGCAGTGAAATTTTCGAAACAGAAGGCTCCTTGTTAAGTCCCGAATTATCTGGTGTAGCAAATACGCCTGAGCTAATTGTCGTTGCTGATATGCTGCTTTTCCCAAATCCAACACAGGACATTTTGAATGTGGCCGTACGAAATGGTCAGCCGCTCAAAATGATCATTCAAGATGCCAGCGGCCGGGAACAACTCGTTCAGAACCTGAGTTCCAGCGGTATTCATGTTAACCTTTCCGGAATGGAATCCGGTATCTATTTTATGACCATTATCCTGGAAGATGGGCAGATTTTAAATGAGCGTTTTATAAAGCAATAAACGCTTATTTGACAGAAAAGTCTCCTGAGTCGCTTGCCGGCTCAGGAGATTTTTTTTGCCCGGTACTCAACCGTTAATCCCATTTCCTACAGTTTGGGCTATCTGAAGGCAGCCAGGGCGTAAAGTCCTTGTCCATACTGGGGATTGGATTGTGGTCATTGATCTGGTTGTTGCCGCTGCCAGACTGCGCATACGACTATTATCTGATTCCCGACCCCCTTGTGGGGTGTGTATGGTTCTTTTCATTATTGCAAACGTCTCGGAGTGTATATCTCCGAGGCGTTTTTTATTTGAATATTATTTTACTCATCCAAGAATTTCCCGGCATGGTAAAATAAAAATATGTAAAACCATACAGGTAGGGGTGAACAAAATCCCTGATTTACCTGTATGTACAATGATTGGATTTTTGTTTTGCTTGTATGCATGACTTTGATCTAATAATCTTCAGGTTTCATTTTTCCGGAAAACCATTATCGCACAAGTCATGAGAAAAATAATAGCCTTTGGGGCGAGTAATAGTCAGCATTCCATCAATAAGCAATTGGCCACATATGCTGCCAATGAGCTGGAAGGGGTAGCTCATGAAATAATAGACCTAAATGATTTTCCCTTGCCTTTATATGGAATTGATTTGCAGAAAGCAACCGGTATTCCCGAAAACGCGGTCGCTTTTTCAAAGCTGATTGAAGCCAGTGACGGTTTAATCATCTCCCTGGCCGAGCATAACAGTAATTATACGGTTGCCTTCAAGAACCTGACCGACTGGGTTTCCAGATTGGAGGGACCGGTTTGGAAAGGTAAGCCTGTCTTTTTGATTAGTACCTCCAATGGAAAAAGAGGCGGAATGAATGTGATGGAAATTGCCCGAAAGTATATGCCTTTTGCGGGAGCCCGGATTGCAGCACATTTTTCCCTGCCTGAATTCAAAATTCATTTTTCGCCGGAAGCAGGGATAATAAACCCTGAATTGCGGGAAGCCTTTTTACAACAGTTGACACAATTTAAGGAAGTTCTCCTAACCGAATCAACTGAAATTGAAGCCACCCGGATAGGGTAGAAGTGGTATATTTCAGATACCAATCAACAAAAATTTCTACCTTGTACGGATGCGATTTTTTCCGGTATTAAGTGCTTTTTCTCCTAATGATCACTTCCTGAACATTCGAACAGCGATCATGCTGTTTGTCGGTTCAGTTTTGATTGGATCCCTCTGCTTTAAATGGATTGAGGGCTACACTTTTACGGAAGGATTATACATGGCTGTGATCACAATTTCGACAGTCGGTTATACAGAGGTGCGGCCTTTAAGTGAATCCGGACGGCTTTTTGCCTCCATTTATATCCTGAGTAATATTGGTATCTTAGCATACAGTTTATCTGCCTTCACAGCCTTCGTTATTGAAGGAGAAATCTTTAAAAAATGGCACCTGCAATCAATGGAGAAAAGAATTTCTAAATTAAAAGACCATGTTATTCTTTGCGGATTCGGGCGCTACGGAAAGGAGGTGGTTAGCCACTTTCATGATCAGGGAATTGAGTTTGTTGTCGTTGAGCGGGATCACCATCGTATCGAAGAAATTCGCGAAAGCAATGAAGATATTCTATACGTCGAAGGAGATGCCACACACGATGAAATTCTGGAAAGTGTTGGATTAGCCAGAGCACATGCGCTAATTTCTGCCATGCCAGACGACAGCGAAAATGTGTTTACCGTGTTAACTGCCCGGCAGCTCAATCCGACAATTCGTATCATAAGCCGGGCAACGAATGCCCAGTCTCAGCGTAAACTGCGCCTGGCGGGAGCTGATCATGTGATTATGCCCGAGCAAATTGGGGGCTTTTATATGGCTACCCTGATTTCCAAACCCGGAGCGGTAGAGTTTTTCAGCTTTTTGACCAACCAGTTTGGAGCTGATATCCAGTTTGAGGAAGTGCATTTTGGCGAAGTACCTGTATCCTGTCAGTTTAAAAGCATAAAGGACCTTCGAATTCGGAAATACACTAATACCAATGTCATCGGATATAAAAAACCGGATGGGAAATATGTGCTAAACCCTGATCCTGACACGGCTTTGACCGCCGGTTCAAGCTTTATCGTTTTGGGGACTCCCAGCCAAATTATTACGCTTCGGAAATACCTGGCCGACTTCCCGGAATCTATGGTTTTGGACGAAAAATCAGAGCGCTAACCTGGCTCTATTTCAGCAAATTGCTATAATTGTCGAGCAATTCCAGATAGGATTGGATACGGACTAAATCCTCCGCGCTCGGGTTTTCCTGATCTTTTAAAACGGTAACTTTGAGGCGTACATTCGCCCGGTACATTTTAAAATAATTAAAGATCAACTGATCATCCGGATCGGTGCGTACCCTAAAATATTGCTCATAACTGTCGATCAGATGGCTGGCTAAATCCGGGAATCCGTGAAATTCGAGATCCATGCATAGGAAAGCCAATTCGTCAAGGAGATCCAGTTGCCGGAAGTGATCATTAAACTCAATACAATCAAACAGAATAGGCTCCGGATACATGAAGATATTTCCGGAATGCAGGTCACCATGGCCATCCCGGATAAACCCGGCCTCCGCCCGCTCCACAAAACGACTTCCCATACGAGTGAGGAATTGATTTGCCCGCAGTAAAATCCGGTCGAAAAGCTCTGTTTTTTTTCTTCCGAATTGTTTGGCGATAAATGGCCGCACCTTTTTCAGATCATAAAAATCGAGCTGGGCTGTGGAGATGTCCCATGTTTTTCGAATGATTTCCGCGTTTTGATGAAAGGTGGCGAGTTGATGGGCAATACGTTCAATACCAGTGGTTTCGATGCCTCCGGAATGGAGTAAATTCTCCATGCGGAGGGACTCATCCATGCGTTTTAGCTGCACCGAATAATCAATGATTTCATCATCCGATTCTCCGATATATGGGCCCTTTTCCCCTTTCCTGATAGGGATAACATCTAAGTACATACCGCTGGTAAGCCGGCGATTCAATTCGATCTCCCGATAACAAAAATGTTTCCTGCGGGCCAGGGTTGAAAAATCCATGAAGGAAAAATGCACCGGTTTTTTGACCTTAAAGGCATAGTTATCGGAGAGCAATATCCAACTGGCATGTGTTTCAATAAAGCCCGGGTTTGAAACCGAATCCGGAAGTGCTTTTCGGGTTAAAATATCCCGGACTCCAGCGGAGGTCATCATCCCAAGGCTGGTCTTTGTTTGTTCAATCATTTCGTCTGGCGAAAACTGATCAGACGCCAGCTTTAAGTCAATCCGGTCCAGTGCCTCATATCGATCACGGATCGATTGATAGACTTGGAAATCTGCCTGGCTATAGGGCCGTTGTTTGGCAATTCGATCTTTTATGACTTCTTCCTTTGCATGGACTTCAATCCAGAAAATCGGGGCCCCCAGGGATTCGCCTAACTCCATAAACGGTTGCCGCACATTTGCCTGATAAAAAGTGGAATCGAGGACTACGCTTTTTCCTTTTTCGAGTTCATTTTTGGTTTCCAGCAAGAGCTGGTCGTAAACCAATTTTTTGGACTCTAAATCATAAGAACCCCGAAGTCCGAGTTTGGTCCGGATGCGATCAGAGTTCAGGTGTTTTGCCCCGAGCGCCTGTGCTAACCTGATCGCAAAATATGATTTTCCGGAACCGGGTAATCCGGTTACGCAAATAAAGCGCGTACTCTTCGAATCAGGCATGGTTCTATTTAGGTTTGAAGAGTTCAAGCATCCGGGTTTTTCCGCTGCTATTCATGATAAGACGCATAGTATCTTCCGATAAATACACCAACTGAACTGTTTTTTCAACGGATTCCAGATTTACTGTATCAAGTGTATAGAGGACATTATTATCCAGGTTGAAACTCCCGGCTTCCCGATAATTGAGGGTACTTTGAAATTCGTAACTCCCATCCGGCCGAAAATTAAATTGAATCTCAGATAGATCAACGTTTAATGTCTGGCCTTCTTCCGTAATTTGGGAAGCATTCCATTGGCCATATAATAATTTTTCATTGTCTTCACCGCAGGCACTTACAAAAAGGGTTCCTGCGATAAGTAGCAATCTAAGCGTAAATCTGTTCATTATTTTGGGTTATTCGGTTTTGTCACCAAACGATCTAAAACGGTTTGGATTAACAGGTCAATTGTTTGTTTAGGCTTTTGGCTAAAGGTACCATTTATCCTGTTGGCCAGGATGGCATTGCACGAAAGTGCTTCATGTCCCAGTAAGGCTGCAAGGCCATAAATGGCAGCTGTTTCCATCTCAAAATTAGTGATTTTCTCTCCGTCAAACCCAAATGTGGCCACAGCATCCAGGAAGGTATCTGTTAAAGGTCCCGGTAATCTTAAGTGCCGACCCTGCGGACCATAAAAACCGGGAGCAGTAAGTGTTATGCCTGATCGAAATCCAGTTCCCAGGCGCTGCAGTAATTTTTCGCCGCAAGGCGTTGCATAAACAGGTGGCTGAAAAAGATTTTTTTGCTTTAAAAAGGCACCAAATTTTTGCGCTAGTTCTTCCCCTTCAAATCCGGTCGGACGGGCATAAAAATGTAGCAAATTATCAAGTCCGATTCCTGCTGAGGAAAACAAAAATGCATCCACCTCCAGGGATGCCTGCAAACTGCCACTGGTGCCGATCCGGATAAACTCCAGAGCCGTGTGATTTGTTTTGATTTCCCGGCTTTTGAGGTCTATATTAAAGAGTGCATCAATTTCATTGAAAACAATGTCAATGTTATCCGGACCGATCCCCGTGCTCACGACACTCATGCGCTGGCCCTGATATTCTCCGGTATGTGTGACAAACTCCCGTTTTTGGATGCGTTCATCGACCCGGTCAAAATGCCTGGATACGGCTGCGACCCGATCTGGATCTCCAACCGTAATAATACAAGGGGCAATCTGTTCCGGACGCAGGTGGAGGTGATAAATACTACCATCCGGGTTTAGAATTAATTCAGACTTGGAAAGTGCCGCACGTGCCATAGTTACTTTTGTCGGGAACCAGAAAATTCCGGATATTGGCCGGATAAAATTAAGGAACAAGGTTATGAAAAAAATCTTTCACCTGAAAAGTTGTAATACTTGCCAGCGCATTATCTCAGAACTAAACGGAGGAGCCGGCTTTGAATTGCAGAACATCAAAGAGAAGCATATTGATGCGAAAACCCTTGATATGCTGGCAAAAAAAGCAGGATCCTACGAGGCTTTGTTTAATCGTCGGGCTACAAAATATCGTTCTTTGGGGCTAAACGAGCAAACGCTGAGTGAGGCCGATTACCGTCGCTTAATTCTGGAAGAATACACTTTCTTAAAAAGACCGGTTATCATTAATGGGACAGAAGCCTTTATCGGCAATTCGAAAAAAGAGGTTGAAGCAGCAAAGATCAGTATCGGTGTTTCTTAGCACGTATTTGAGAATTGCTTTTGAATGCAGTCGTGAACAAATATTGTTCTGATTGGGGCCTTTCCCGCTCCGATTGCTAACGGAGGGTGCGGGGCAATCCGGCTGTGAAAAATAACAGAGAGCAGGATAAAATGCCGAAGTGTAAATCCCCGAGACGTTCTTAACCGGCTAAATTATTGGTCGCAGAGAATATATATCGGATCAGCGAAAATGTGGTTGCTTTCATTGCCTGCCCGATCAACGATATAAATTTCATAAGTCAGGGTATCGATGGGGTATTGCTGGGATGGATCGCAGCCGGTAGCTGCATCCGTGACGTAGGCCGGATAAATACAACAAGTTGTAAAAATCCGGGCATAGATTTCGCCGGAAATGCCATTTGAAGCACCTAATTCTGGGACAAAAGGGATAGAAAATTTTTCATCAAAATCGCCTGTCCGACTGTCTATTAAAAACATGTCGAGCATGATTTGCCCGTTATTCTGAAAGTTTCCCAGGTCGCCATCGCCATCTGTAAAGGAGATGGTCAATAAGGTCTCATCTTCGTCGCTTTTGCCACTTACCATAGTTGTTTTGCTCAGGCTGACAAATTCGATGACCGGTTCAATAGGGTAGTCGGGCGGCTGGATGCACGAAGACAAAATCAGGACGGGTAAAACCAGCAGGAGTATATTTTGTTTTTTCATAGTATTATTCTAACGTTAAATTACACAATTTCGTTTTCCGGATCAAAAACAAATGAAAGAGCAAAGTCGGCAATTTTACCAAAAGGTGCGCGAAGTGGAGGCGGCGGGTTTTGATGACCTCGCCCTGGAGCTCTTTCGATATCAGGCCCGGGCGAATCCTGTTTACAGGGAGTATCTCCGATTATTGGGTGTTCGGTCTGATTTAGTCAGACAAATCAATCAGATTCCCTTTTTACCGATAGAGCTTTTTAAAAGTCACCCTATTCAAAGTGGCGACTGGAATCCGGAATTGGAATTCACCTCGAGTGGCACTACCGGCAGCATACCAAGCAAGCATCTTGTGCGATCACTTGATTGGTACGCCGAGCAGGCATCTCGTGGATTTAGAGCCTTTTACGGGCCGCCTGCCGACTATTGCTTTCTTGCTTTATTGCCGCATTACCTGGATCGGCAGGGCTCGTCTTTGGTTCGAATGGTGCAGGAATTTATGACGCTTTCCAAATACCCACATAATGGCTTTTTTCTGCGTGATCAGGATCAACTTATCGAGCGAATTCGGGCCTGTCAGGACGCAGCTATTCCGACTGTGTTAATCGGCGTAAGTTTTGCCTTATGGGAATTGGCCGAATCGCACCCGATGGACCTAAGTGGTTTGATTGTTATGGAGACCGGCGGGATGAAAGGCCAGCGCCGGGAACTGATTCGTTCAGAATTGCATGAGATCCTTTGCCAGTCTTTCCAATTGGAAAAAATTCATTCAGAATATGGCATGACCGAGCTACTATCTCAGGCATACGCGTTGGAAAACGGGCGTTTTTTTCCGAGTCCTACCATGAAAGTGTTGCTTTCGGACATTACAGATCCGTTTTCAGAGCCCCTTTCGGGGAATCACGGGCAATTGCGGATCATTGATCTGGCTAATGTTGACAGCTGCAGCTTTATTGCGACAGAAGATCTGGGGCGCTTGTTTTCCGATGGATCGTTTGAAGTACAGGGCCGGCTGGATCGGGCTGCCTGGCGAGGCTGTAATTTGATGGTGGATTCTCCGGGGCCGTTATAAACGCTTAAAACCGGCTGAGCCCATCTTTTAGGTGAAAAAGGCCTTTTGTTCTTCCATGAGCAAACAAAAGCTCGAGTGCTTTCCGGCTTCTTTGTCCGCTTTGGCAATAAAAAACAATATCAATAGGGGCGTTTATTAATTCGGGTACATGTTGGGTTAATTGATCCAGCGGTAAATGTTCTGCTTCCAGATGAAATTCCTGATACTCTTCGAGGCTGCGCACATCAATAAGCCTGTGTGGCCGGGAAGTTTGGATCCACTCCCGGATCTGCTTAGCGGAGAGATTGTGATCTTCAGGTAGAGGCGTATGTCCGCAAAAAAGGTCATAATCAATTAATTCCTGAATGCTTGTATCTGCCCGTTTGGGAATGTCCATTTTCCGGCTGATCATGTTTTCGGCATCAAATAACCAGAGCTGTCCGTTGAGGGACTGCCCAATCCCGGTAATACATTTGATGGTTTCACTGGCCTGCATGGTTCCAATAATACCGGGCAAAATACCCAGTACCCCTCCAGCGGCACAATCGGGTACTGCTTCCGGAAGTGGAGGAACAGGAAAAAGGTCCCGGTAATTTGGGCCTCTGCTGCCATCTTTTCTTAATTGGTTGAAGACAGCTACCTGGCCTTCAAATTGATGTATAGAACCGTAGATATAGGTCTTATCGAATAAGACACTGGCATCGTTGAGCAGATACCGGGCAGGAAAATTATCGGTAGCATCCAGCACGTAATCATAATCCTGGAGCAGGGCTTCTACATTGTTTCGGTGTACCTGTTCCACCATGCTTTGGACCAGTATTTCTGAATTATATGCCCGGATTTGGCGAGCGGCAAGAGTCGCTTTTGGTTGTCCGATATCTGATTCGCGGAATAATATTTGCCGCTGCAGATTACTCAGGGAAACGGTATCCGGATCCAGGATTCCGAGTGACCCGACACCGGCAGCTGCGAGGTATAAAAGCGCCGGACAACCGAGTCCGCCGGCTCCTACCACCAGAACACGTGCCTTGGAAAGTTGCAGTTGTTCTGCTGGCCCAAAACCAGGTAAAGCGAGGTGCCTTGCATATCTATTTGGCATAATTATGCTTTTCTCTTGATTGTCAGGAATGGGTGATTGCGGGATTACATTGAAAATTAAACTTCGGATGAACTTGTGTTAAGTAATTGATTATCAATACGTTGTAATTTTATTTAATGAAAGTTGACCAACTTTTTTTGAC
>JAGQWR010000020.1:0-2431 GCA_020437105.1 Saprospiraceae bacterium | reverse complement strand
GATTATTCTTTTTTTATCTGAATAGAAAAATCACTTATATGTTAAATACCCAAAATAGGGTAGGTGTAAATCTGGAATCTTGTTTTACCTTTGAATCGGTTTAAGATTTAGCAGTCCTTTAAGACCACCACTTTATAGCTTCGCTATTAACAAATTATAATCACACCTTTGAGGCTGCTAAAAAAATAAACCAACCAAGAGCAGTCTCCAATGGAGATTGTTCTTTTTTTTTGCCCTCCTCTGACTGTTTTAGCCAAATTTTCCATAATTTCGGAATATACTTATTGTTGATAATGCAGGCCAGCATTTTTCACATTTAAATTTTAATCTCATGAAACAGCAATTTTATTTGTTAGGGCAATTCATTGCTCTAAACATTTGTTTCATTTTTCTTATCTCACCTGCTGCTTTCGCACAAATGGTTACCATTAGCGGCACCTTTATAAATCCATTAGGTCAGGGTGTGGAAGGAGCCCCCGTCATTGTCAATGGTGATCTACTTACTTTGTCCAACGCTGATGGATCTTATTCCTTTGAAGTACCGCAGGGTGGAGATTATACCATTGCTCCATTCTATGACGAAAATACTTCCACTGGTGTGACAACCTTGGATTTGGTGATTATTGCCAAACACATATTGTACGTTAACCCCCTGGATAATCCCTACCAGATTATTGCAGCGGATGCCAATGGCAGCTGTACTTTAACGGCAATTGATTTGGTTGAAATCCGCAAGGTGATTTTATCGGTGGTTGATGAATTTCCATTCAATACCAGTTGGAATTTTTTTGATGCATCCTATGTTTTCCCTAACCCGGAGGCACCCTGTGCAAATGGGATTCCTCAGACTATTGAGTTGTTGGACGTACAAAGTGACCAGACCGGTATTGATTGGATGGCTGTAAAAATGGGCGATGTGCAGGGCAACACGACTATGGTTGGGATATCTGATGAAGTAGATCAAATGAGTCCTGCTGATCCAGCCTTGTTGGTTCTTGACGAACAACAATTAAAGCGAGGAGCATATAATACTTTGGAACTTCCGTTCCCGGAAGGGGCCAGCTACGGATTCCAATTTGAACTAAAATGGGATCCGGAATATTTGGAGTTACACCATTTGGAAAAACTGTTGGAAGGTGGGGAATATATTTTTGAAACCGACAACAGCCTGAAAGTAAGTTGGTACTCAGCTGATTTATTAAAAGATCAGGGGCCACTGGCCAATTTAGAATTTCTGGCAAAACAACCTGGTCAGCTTTCAGACCATATCTGGTTGAGCCAGTCCACCTTGGCATCGGAATTTTATGGAGCGAATCTGGAAGTTTCTCCAATTGAGTTGTATTTCTATCAGACAGGAGATCAACCAATCCTTTTTCAAAATTATCCAAACCCTGCAGCAGGGACTACCATCATACCTTTTTACTTAACAATAGATTCGCCAGTTCGGCTTTCCATCATTGATCAAAATGGCCGGGTTATTTGGGAAAAAAAGGGTAACTTCGGTATCGGCAGACATGAAATAGTAGTTGACGGGCTCCGGGAAAGTGGCCTTTTTTACTATCGCTTGGAAGTTCCTAACCATACCGCTACGAAAATAGTACTCCTTAAATAAGGACGAGAAAAATGGTCGTAGCGTAGTTCCCTTCAATCACACATTTGGAGGGAACTTTTTTTTGGCCAAGGGAATTGTGGAATGTAAAGGCAATATTAAATATTACCGTTCTTTGGGTATTTACTGATAAAAACCCGCTTGTTCTTGTTCAGTCGTTATTTTGTTACTACTTTTGAAACGCATTCGAGAGAATCCTTTGAACAAACAACAACTCACAGAAAGCGTCAATTTTCTGTTTTAGCTCTCCCAACCGATTCCCGTTGTTCAAGGATTTTTCGCGAAAGCATGCTATTAACAAATTATAATCCATGCTGAAAACTTTACACCTGAAGTAAAAAGTGTAGTTTAATTAGCCGAAAAAAGACGACGGTCTCTCTTTCGGCTTTGGTGTTTTAAGTACTTTCCTTGTCGGATTACTATTTGTTATTGCATTTGTTAGAAATGCCATTATTCTCGTATAACAAATTGTAATCCATGAAACTGTACACCTCTACAAGTTCATTTCTCCGATCGTTGCTGATTCTGGTTTCGGTCTTTTTCATTAACCAGTTTGGTTATAGTCAGAATCAACCCTTATCCTGTGCATTTAATGGAAATGTCATATTGCTGGATACCTATGATAATGGGGCCACCAATAATATTTTCACATGGGAAACTGCCTTATCAAATTTCGGCATTCCCTATACCCAGTTTTTTGGTGATAATATTCCAAATTACCAGGCATGGAATGCAGCTGTAGGAAGCGCTGACCCTGCCACTGATCTGGTTATTCTGGATGTAACAGTAGCTATTCCGGCTGATTTGGATCTCGATAATTCA
>JAGQWR010000019.1:32516-33271 GCA_020437105.1 Saprospiraceae bacterium | reverse complement strand
TAAGAGCGCTTGGAGGAAATCGTTTTTATTTTAGATTTCAGAGCACGTTGTGTAGCCGTCTGGATATTGAACAGCGCAAAAGTTGCCCAAAGTTCCTGTTGCACACCATTGACTTTATAAGAAGAAAATGCAGCAGCCTGGAAATATGATTTGATGATATGAAAACAAGTTTCTACCCCCCCATCGTAAGTTGTATAACTGTTTGAACTGGCTTGCAGGCCATTTGCGTGTATTCAATAGAGTTGTTAAAAGAACTTCGACTTCGTTATTGGGTAAATCAACACGAATGAGTCGGTATTGTATGGTATCATTTCGACTGACCTTATGGCCAAGTTTTCGTAAAGAGCGGGTTGCACGTTCCGTCATAGTTGACTTCACGAGAAGTTGGCGTTTGCCGCTTTGAATGAATTTGACGACGGTTGGGTTAAAGGTTGCGGTTAATCGAACCACACAATTAGATCCATAAAGTTGATGTAGAAAAGGGATTGCATAGCCGGCGAAACCACGATCATAGATCATGATGACGTTTTTTGGAATATGTTCGATAAGCGGTCGCAATATGGCTCGTTCAGCGAATTGCCTTGGATGTAAATAAATGTCAGCAATGAGTTGGTTGAGTACATCGAAGAAACAAAGGATCCGGGTGGAGGGGACTGTGCTGTGTTGGTTTTTATGCCATCCAAAGTGATTGCCAATAGGAACTTCATCCGGCAAACGAAGTCCGGTGCCATCACAAGCCCAAATTCTAAAGCCAT
>JAGQWR010000019.1:0-32380 GCA_020437105.1 Saprospiraceae bacterium | reverse complement strand
GATTCAAAGAAATCAAAGAGCTCTATAGGCAGGCTTTTTTTAAAAGTCCAAGGACTAAACAGGCTGTACGATCGAAGCAAAGCTTCCTCTTACGGCTGAAATGATTAACAGGATCGTAAAGGTATTGTTGGCGAGTTTTGGATGATAGTTGGAACAGTCGCCGTAAACCAGAATAGTAACGTTGTAGTGTTTTTGACATAAAAGCGGTTTGCCTACTAAATTAATGATTCTAAATGGCTTTATATAATCCATTTTTTGGCTTAACTTAATGGGCATGAACAATGTGTATAGTGCATAGCACCCTGCGGGACGCTACGACACCATACACTAAACGTTGTATGTAATAAAGAAATAATGGAATGTACTTTTGGGTAAATCAAGGGAAAACCTATAAAGAGGAAAAAGAGGGGGGATATTTGTGGGCTCCAATCCGTAACAAGAAAGGCGAAAGGGTTTTTCATTGGGAGAATATGACAAAGTTGAAACCCAATGATATTGTATTTAATTATCGAAAAGGCTTCATAGTTGGTTATTCCATTGTAGAATCAACCTATTACCTAGCCCCACAACCCGAAGAATTTAATGTAGATGTCGTATGGGGAAAGAATGGATATATGGTAGATGCCCGGTATTTCATGCTAAACAACCAAATAGACTCAAAGACTCTTCACGAAAAAATTGCAAATTTCCTTCCGGAAAAGTATTCCCCACTTAATAAAGTTGGATTAACTGTAAAGGCAAATCAAGGATACTTATATGAGATTAGCGACAAGGCTGCAAATGCAATAATCGAATTGGCAAGAATCAATTATCTGCAAATTCCAGACGATTCTGGTTTAGTAAGTGAAAGCAGCGAAATATATCAAGTCCCTGATCAAACATCAAGGAGAGGACTTGTAATTTCTAGAGTTGGCCAAGGTGCATATAGGCGAAGAGTTTTGGAAAGATGGAATTACAAATGTGCCGTTAGTAAATCGTCAACAAAAGAAATCCTGATTGCATCTCACATAGTCCCATGGAGAGAAGCTACTAATGAAGAAAGACTTGATGTTCATAATGGCTTATTATTGTCCCCTACCTATGATGCATTATTTGATAGATATTTAATATCATTTGATGACGACGGAAAGATTATGCTTTCAAAATCGATTAGAAAAGAGGAGTTCTTGATTCTTGGTGTAAATGGAAAGGAGAGAATCGATAATCTTACAGAAAGGAATATGTATTATCTAAAAAGACATAGGGATAAGCTGGTAAAGATATGATCGATGTTGTTTGTGGGATCATTTACAAAGATGACAAAGTGTTCTTTTGTAGGCGAAATCGTAGCAAACAGATGGGGGGACTTTGGGAATTCCCAGGGGGAAAATTAGAAAGCGATGAGATGCCAGAAAATGCACTAAGGAGAGAGTTGTTAGAAGAGTTAGAAATGGAGGTAACAGATGTTAACTACTTTCATACTTGTGTACATCAGTATGAAGAATTTACAATTCGACTTTCAGCATATAAATGTAATTTCCTTAGGAGTACTTTTAGAATGACAGATCACGATAAATGGGATTGGGTAGATATTGGAGCTTTACTGAAGAAGAATATTGCTCCTGCTGATTTGCCAATAGTTGAAAAGCTGATGAAAGAACAATAAACTACATACAACATCGCGCCACCCCCATTAAGTTAAGCGATAAAAGAAAGAAGAATTAAATTTCCAAGGCGGATAAAAGTTGTTTGAAAAAAGAGATAACTATTGGTTGTAAATAAGAGCAATACTGATCCATTCTTTGCTATGAGTTATTAAGCTGTTTTCGGATGGTTTTTTGAGGGTTATTTAATGGGAGGCCGGTTTTTCTTACTGGCGGGCTCGGTTGCAGAAAGGATTAATTCCAAGATTTATCAGGGTTTAACGTAGTTGTATTTTTCGAAATGACCTGGTTTGTCAGCATTCAGTTTTTGATTTAGTTTAAAAAAATCGATTACCTTGCCTTACATGCGTATTTGTTAATAATTCACTAAAAATCAAATAAATGAAAACCAAATCATTCATTAAAATTTTGCCCTTTTTTCTTTTATTTATTTCTTATTCATCCTGCAAAAAAGCAGATATATGCGAAAGCGTTTCCTGTTTAAATGGAGGTAGTTGTGTAAACGGTTTTTGTGATTGTCCGACTGGATACACAGGGCCAGACTGTAGTAATTATCTAACGCCTTCCTCGATCAAGGTGACTAATATTAAGGTGACGAGATTTCCAGCAACTGAAAGTAATGGGGCCGGATGGGATTTAACAAGTGGTCCGGATATCCTGGTAACCATACATCATGACAATAACCTTGTTTATGAGCATTCAACTTTTTACCAAAATGCTGATGCATCATTAAGTTATGACTTTGAGCCGGATGTCAATTTTAGCTTTTCAAATCCAACAGATAAGTACACTATTTCTGTTTATGACTATGACGATTTCGATCTAAATGATTTTATGGGTGGAATCGAATTTAGTCCATATGTGCCCAATACTGCTTTTTCTACAAAATTCAACTTAGATGCTGGAGGTAGTGTTGCTTTCGAATTACTGGTGGAATATTTTTTTTAAGAGAATTTATTCTTTTATAGAGTAATATTTTGCTGTAGTATGCACATGCGAAAGTGGTTTGGGGAAATAGACCTGAATCACTTTCGCATATGTATATATAAAGGTTCTTGTGCGCGGTATTATGACTCAAATTGTGAATTATAATCGAGGGTGAAAAACAGAGGCCGAATAAGGAATGACGACCATTTGTCTTATGCTGTTAAGTATTCTTTTGATATTAGGGCAAATGAGTTAAAAGGCGTATGGATTCTCCAATTGCACCATTAGCAGGAGAAATCTTACTTGTTTTTGGCTTTCACCCTCTCAGGATTTATGAAAATCACTTAACTTACCTCCCTAAGATGCCAGCAGGGAGCAGCGTTTGTTAGCCTTGGTTAAATTAATGATTGGGAATTATTGCCGGAGCTCCCGTTTATTGAAAGATGAAAAAAGGCAGGGTTGATTTAATTAAAAGGTAAAATAAAATGAGTTTTCTTTCCGTTTTTGGCGATCCAAAATTATTGTCTGCCATTATAGCAACAATAACGACCGTTTTAATTAATCTGATTTTTAAGGTTTCTCAGGAGAAGAAGATTTTAAAGAACAAGCTCGCACTTGAGTATAAAAGTGAACAACAAAAGAAAATTAAAAATGCCTTAGCAAAATACAAGGTTCAAATACTGGAAAGTGGAGAGTTTTTGAACCATCGACTAATAAATATTTCCAGAAACTATAAAACTGCCAATCATTATGTTAATGGAGTGTATCCCAGCTTAGAGAATACATTCTTTATCTCTAATGTTTACAGAGTTTTACGTCTTTTGTCTGGTATCAAGTTATTGGAGAAAGAGTTGATTTTCATTGACACTACAATGGCTGATACAGGAGATTTAAACTTTATTAAATGGATAAAAGTACTGCGACAAGTACTTCAGGATAGTGATTTGTATAATAATATTGAAATTGATTATACCAATAAAGGGGAAAAAATAAATCGGGATGATTTAGAATCCATGTCATTTGTATTAATTAAAGACAATGACATTATTTCTTTTTCTGATTTTAAAGAGATTGCAGCAGCGGATTTGAATAAGTATATTTCTTTGTGTGAGTTTTTTGACGGCATAAGCTTTGATGAAAACAGGTTTCGGTGGGATAGGCTAAAGTGTTTTCACTTGCTGCTGATTTCATTTTTGAATACATTTGGTTATGACTTTCAAAAAGTATCGGAAAGCGAGATGGAGGAAGTGGCCTCAACTGTTAATTCATTTGAGGTGATTCAAAATCTATATAAAATGCTGATCCCATATAAATTACTCGAAGAAAATGAATGTAAACTAGTATTGGGGAAAGTAAGAAGGAAGTTCCCCGAAGGATGAACAAGAAATTTTGAATATCGAGAATCGCTAGTTTATTCGGCTCTTTTAATTCACGGATTTACCTTTTGGAAATAATTCATTTTTTCTGTTGAGAACCAAGAATTCTCACCTCTGCGAGTGAGCATTAGATAGGACACTGTATTCACAAATACAAGACATAGTTGACGAGGCAAAGATACCCGGTTTCAGCCTATTATGTTTTTACGTATATTTGGATACACCTTCTACTTGCGCCATGTCTATCAATATTTCGGAAATAATTGTCGGGATACTATTGGCTGTCTTAGTATCCGCAATCACATCTTATTGTACGATTTCCTATCAATTGCACACAAATACTGATCTGGAGATCAAGAAGCAGACATTTTTTGATATCAGTAATGATGCCGGGCAACGACTCCAAAATCTTCGGGAGGTTTGGGCTCATCAGTATTATCCAGGAGACGAGCGGGAACTTCAAGGCCTACTTGAAAATGGAAAAATTAGCAAGGTGGATTGGGAAAGTAAAGTCCATACTTACAGCGCACTGCTGGTTCAATATTTTTCCACAGAAGATTATAGTTTCTTTCATGAAAAATTGAATAATGCTTTCTATCATTTATACAATCGCCTCATCAAGGAATATCACCATGGTGACAAGGCGCTCCTAAATGAAATAGAGGTGCAATTAGACTCCCTGCGAGACAACCTTATCTATTTCAATATGCGCTTGATTGATCAGTTTTGATGTTAAGAATATTATTTTTTCACCATAGAATGTATAGATTCTAGCTATAATCGAGTCTAGTTTAAGGGGAATGATTTATTGTTTTAATCTCTGTTGCAGGGATTTCTATCTGTTAGGTGTATTAGCTTTTTCTGTACCCTTATTTCACAAGCACTAGAGAAATAACTCCACCAGCTCGTCATTTCCCCGATTCCCATTTTTCTATTAACTTACTCACCAGAAATGATGTAGGCCCTGGCGGAAGTACCTTGGGTGTAATTATCTGCTACACGTGTTGTTTGTTCTGAGCGTAGTTGTGAGCAGTATGTTGACCAGTATTCATTGGATTATTCATAACTATCAAAACAGAACAAACATGAAAAAATTAGTCGCTGAATTTATCGGAACCCTCTGGTTGGTTTTAGGTGGATGCGGATCAGCTGTATTAGCCGCCGCTTACCCCGAATTGGGAATTGGATTTGTTGGTGTCGCCCTGGCCTTTGGTTTGACAGTAGTTACCATGGCCTATGCAATTGGGCATATTTCCGGATGCCACTTAAATCCGGCTGTATCAATCGGACTATGGATAGGTGGCCGCTTTGACAGAAAGGAACTTCTGCCCTATATCGGAGCACAGGTATTGGGTGGCATCGCCGGTGCCGCTATCTTATACCTGATCGCCAGCGGAAAACCTGGCTTTGAAGTAGGTGGCTTTGCAGCCAACGGATTTGGCGAGCACTCTCCTGGAGGCTATAGTATGGTTTCTGCGCTCGTTACAGAAATTGCGATGACCTTTATGTTTCTAATTATCATTCTGGGAGCCACCCACCCAAAAGCCCCCGCAGGTTTTGCCGGCCTGGCTATCGGACTGGGACTCACACTAATCCATTTAATAAGCATACCTGTGACCAATACTTCAGTTAATCCTGCCAGGAGTACCAGTCAGGCACTATTTGCAGGCGATTGGGCTATCAGTCAATTATGGCTTTTTTGGCTCGCTCCAATTGTTGGTGCTATGATAGCAGGAGTGGTCTATAAATTTGTCTCTCAGGAGGATTAAAAACCAATAGTTGTTTAATTTATTGGGACACAAGTAACCCCGGGTTTTTTGTTTCTTTTTTTTGAAAAGAACGCAAATTATCCGGGGTTGCTTTTTTATAGGCTTAATGCTCGCCAGCAAATGCCAAAAACAGGTATTCCAGTATGGATTAAAATCCCGGCCTTTGTGATGGAGCATTAGATTAAGATACAAGCCCTGTATTTTTAATTCGGTAGATTAAATTGTATTTTGAATTTTGCAATCATTGAAATGAATAAATCACCTATATCATGCCACCCTATGAAGAAGTCATTATTCCTGCTCGCATTGGTATTCCTGTTTTCCTGTCAAGAGCAGCCTTCAAACCTTGCTGAAGTAACATTCCAAATAGATATGTCTGATATTCTTGCAGATATCGCTGATCCGGAGACAATTGGTATTGTAGGCTCCGGTCCACTGGAATGGGCAATTATACCTTTGGAAGATGCAGGTAATGGCATTTTTTCGAAAACGTTTAAATGGAATGTAGAAGACTCGGTCATGCTGGAATATACCTTTATTCACAGCTATGATACTTTTGATGAAGGAGATATTGGTGATGCAGCTTACCGTACCTATACCCTAACACCTGGCCAGCATGTGCTGCCTCTGGTAAAGTGGGGTGTACTGGATGAGGTAAATACCGGAAGAGCCACTCCGTCGCCCATGCTTAAGGTAGAACGTGCTGATTCGGAAGCAGAAAAAAAAGCCCTGAATATCCCGTTTTTTGGGGTTACCGCAACCGGGGTAATCGAACCGGATTTGTTTTCCATACAGGCAACAGGTATAAGTACAGCCAATATTAAATTGGCTACAGAAGCCTTTCTGGATGCGCTGACAGCAGAACAACGCGCTAATTGCACCTTTCCAATAGACGATCAGGAATGGCGTAGATGGTCGAATATCGATTATTACGAACGCAAAGGTATCGGACTGCGAGATATGACTGAAGACCAAAAATTACTGGCTTTTCAAATCATGAAAGAAAGCCTTAGTCCGCAAGGGTTTAAGAAAACCCAGGATATTATGAAAATGGAAGGCTATCTGGCCAGGTTATCCGGCGAGTTTGATGCGCTCGGTTCGGATCTATATTGGTTTTCCTTTATGGGTACTCCTTCGGAAACGGAGCCCTGGGGCTGGCAGATTGACGGACATCATTTGGTGATCAATTATTTTATCCTGGGTGACCAGGTTGTCATGACACCTACCTTTTTAGGATCGGAGCCAAACTATATTGCCGATGGAGAAAATAGCGGTACACGTACTTTCGAATACGAAGAAATATTGGGTTTAAAATTGTATCATTCATTAGATAACACTCAAAAAACCGAAGCGACCTTGTTTGACCGGAAAGAGTATAACTTCTTTCAAACCGGTGCTTTTTGTGATAATTCCATTGTGCCTTATTTAGGGTTGAAATTATCTTCCCTCAATCCGGATCAAGTCCTGATTTTTGAAGAGCTCGTGCTTGAATATATCGGAAATATGGACGAAGGCCATGCCGCAATCCGAATGAAAGAAATATTGGAACACCGCGGAGAAACCTATTTTTCCTGGGTTGGTGCAATGGATGGCAAAGGCCCGTTTTATTACAGAATCCATAGCCCGGTCGTAATGATTGAATTTGATCATCAAAAACCCATATTCCTGCCGGGTAATAAGCCTGGTAAAAAACATGTGCATACGATTGTCCGCACACCCAATGGAAATGATTATGGGAAGGATTTATTGAGGCAACACCTGGAGGCAGAACATCAGCATTAAAATTGATGAAGCCTTGATTTTTAATTTTCAAGTTTTAATGAATGCCTAAAAAACGACAACTATATCAGGAAAGAGCGGAGCAGCTGGCCAAAGCGATTGACATAGCTGAGAAAATAATGTTAAGCTCTAAATCACTAGACGATATTACCAAAACACATTTCCTTAATTGGGGACGAGAATTAAAAAATTTAGCTTTACATCCGGAACCTGTATTCCGGAAAATAGCGAGCCTAAAATATCTTGAAAATGATTTCCTGGTTTATTGGAACGAAGCGGAAGGAAAAGATGTCGAAGATTTTTGGATCGAAATATATAAAAACGGAATAGACTACGAACGAAAAGACACTATTCAGGCTGTTTTAAAAAGAAATAAAATAAAAGACGTTCACGAGTACGATAATGTAATCGACAATATCGTAGTGGCAGAACAAATCGGCCGGATTAATACAGAACAAGTAATCGAGCTAAACAGACTCATAGCCGATTTTGAACAGCGTCAAGCCGGAGGTTAATAACACCTCAACTCTCAACTCTCAACTCTTAAAGGAGCGGAGCCCCACAACTCTCAACCCAAAATAAGGGTAACCGCAGTATTTGGTGTATTTTAGATATACATAAAGCCAAATACAATGAAAAAATCATTCCTTCTATTTAGCCTTTGCCTGCTTTTATTAGAAACGCAGGCCCAAGCGACCTTTGAATTACAGTGGGAATATCCCTATGAAAGCCAATCTTCTCCGCTGAGTCTGCTTGCCGATGTACTCGACCGTCCCTATGTATATGTGGCCTCCAATGAAGAAGGTCTGGTTATTTTAAGTACCTCCGGAAATTTTGTAGCCAGTCTGCCCGTTGCAGAAATCGGAGCCGGAGTCATGAATCTTACCCAATCCGGAAATCTATTGTATGTAGCCATCGGTAGCCATTTTAATTCCGATGACCCGCCGGGTCTGGCTATTGTTGACGTAAGTGATCCCGAAACACCAGAAATATTGGATATCTGGCAGCACCCCAATCCGGGCGATTCAAACGGAACAGGGATTGTAAAAGTAGTGGACGGCTATGCTTATTTGGGCGCCATGAGTCTCGGGCTGATTATCCTGAATGTGGCCGACCCAAACGCCATTTCCTTTGTGTCAGAATTGCCATTGGATATAAATTACCCGGTCCAAAATCCGACGCCAACTTTGTATAATGCCCGGGGAATGGAAGTGCGCGATGACCTCGTTTATATGTGTTTCGATGCCGGTGGCTTGCGGGTTATAGATTGCACCGATAAACTGAATCCGGAAGAAATCGGACACTATGCCAATCCAGTTACCTATGACCCGATTAACTGGCCACGGGCTTACAACAATGTGGTGCTTGTCGATGATGTCGCTTATGTAGCCGTAGATTACTGTGGCATCGAAGCACTGGATATCAGCGATCCGGAAAACATTGAATTACTGGATCACTACAATCTTCAAAATTGTCCGGCCGGATTGTGGTATAATTCTGTTTTACATACCAATGAAATTTTTCATCAAAAAGCATGTAATAAACTATTTGTCGCCAGTGGCCGCAGCGAACTGCTTGCCTTCGATATCTCACAACCGGGTATATTGGATTCGGTAGGTATGTATGGCATGCTCGAAGACACCATGGCCACCTGGGGCATTAGTATGCGGCACGATTCGATTTATTTATCCTATTTATTAATTCCGATTTATATCCCGCTCATACACCCCTTCGATGCCAAATGGAATGGTGTGAAAATGGTGAAATGGATAGACCCTTGTATGCCCCTTTCGGCGAATGAAGGAGACGAAAAATTACTGGATGTAATTATTAGTCCCAATCCCACTACCGGAATTATTCACCTGCAATTTCCTACATTTCATGAAAATGAGGAAGCAACTATTTTTATTTATAATGCCGTCGGACAGTTAATTAACAAAGAAAAGTTCAATATTACATCCGAATTGGATTGGCAACTGGAAGGGCCCAATGGCATTTATTTTATGCATATCCGCACAAAAGAAAAAGCCGGAATTTTTAAAATAATAAAAACGGATTTAAATTCTCAATAACCTCGCCAAAGGATAATATTCATGGAAAAGTACATCGCCCTCTTGCGGGGCATAAATGTCAGCGGGCAGAAAAAAATCAAAATGGCAGACCTCCGGGATTTGCTCGCCAAAAACGGCATGCAACAAGTGCAAACCTATATCCAAAGCGGCAATATTCTTTTTGAGCACCCCGAAAAACACCCCACTGAACTAGCTGCCTGGATTACCGATATCATCCGCAATGCCTACGACTTTGAGGTGCCCACTATCGTATTAAAACCAAACGATCTGGAAAAAGCGATAGCCGGCAATCCCTTTAGTAAGGATCCGGCAAAAGACCCCACAAGGTTTTATGTCACCTTCCTGGAGCAGGCACCCGATCCTGAATTAGTCAAACAATTAAAAGCCCTGGATTACAGCCCGGAAGAAGTAGTAGTCGATGAAGCAGTGGTCTATTTCTATTCACCAGAAAGCTACGGCCGCGCAAAAATGAATAATAATTTCCTGGAGAAAAAACTCAAAGTACCCGCCACCACCCGCAATTGGCGCAGCGTACACATCCTCCTGGAAATGAGCTGAAATAATTCTTAAGTCTGAATTTTTAATTTTGAATTGTAACTTATCGACCCTAGACCCTAAACCGAGGCGAAGTCTCTAACCTCTAAACTATAACCTCTAACCTATAACCTCTAAACTGGGCGCAGCCCTCTAGACCGCAAAGCCGACAGGCAAGCTAGACCAGGCCATAGGCATAGACCCTAATTCTTAAGTCTTAATTTTGAATTTTTAATGACTTACCTACGCTCAAACCATTCCTGTAAATCGACCAAAAAGGCTAAAAGCCTTAATAGACCTTAGACTTTCGACCCTAGACCGGGCGCAGCCCTCTAGACCGGGCGCAGCCCTCTAGACCGGGCGCAGCCCCCTAGACCGGGCGCAGCCCCCTAGACCGGGCGCAGCCCCCTAGACCGGGCGCAGCCCCTAGACCGCAAAGCCGACAGGCAAGCTAGACCAGGCCATAGGCCCTAGACCGCAAACCTGAAAGGTGAGCCAGACCCCTCAGCCATCTGCTTCACCCCACATTTAGCCACTTTCACAACAGAACCAACACCGTATTTTTATCCAAGCAATGAATGTCCTATCTTGACGGACTCAAAAATCTGTTGCGATGCTGAAAAACTGCTGTTTACTTATGATCTCCCTTTTTCTTACCAGTTTGGTCCATGGCCAGGAAAGTTTGAATTATGAGGTACCGCCCGCTTCTATTCTGGAATTGGTGGAAGCTCCCCTTGCTCCACTCGTGAGTGTAGATAGCAAAGGCGAAAATGTATTGCTCCTGTATCGGGATGCGTATAAATCGATTGCAGAGCTTTCTGAACCCGAAATGCGCCTGGGTGGTTTGCGGATCAACCCGAAAACAAATATTGGCAGCCGGGTGAATTATTACAATTCGATCAAATTAAAGAAAACCCATTCCCTGGAAGTCCGGGATGTTGATGGCCTTCCGGCGAATGCACGGCTGGCAAACCTAACCTGGTCGCCCAATCAAAAAATGGTGGCTTTTACCCATACATCTTCAGAAGGGGTGGAAGTCTGGGTACTTGATGTGGAGAAGGCCAGGGCGAAAAAACTTTCCACACCAACGGTGAATGCCAATATGGGATCTCCTTTCACTTGGTATAAGGACAATAAAGCCCTGTTGGTTTCCATGTTACCAAGTGATCGTCTTCCTCTGGTCGATACAGATGAAGCCGTGCCTACCGGCCCTACTGTTTCGGTTAGCTCTGGTGAAAAAGCCCAAAACCGCACCTATCAGGATCTCCTGAAGAGTGCCAACGACGAGCATAACTTTGAGCAACTGGCCCGCTCGGAAATCTATAAACTCAACCTCGACGGAACCAGTTCGAAGTGGCTTGAAGCAGGGATGTACCGCGACGTTTCGTTTTCTCCGGATGGCAGTTATGTTATGGTATCTAAAATCAAGCGCCCCTTTTCGTATTTGGTGCCGTACTATAGATTCCCTACAGAGACCAACCTGGTTGACCCTTCCGGTAAATTTGTCAAACAACTTCTGGATGCGCCGCTGATTGAGGTGATGCCCAAAGGTTTTATGGCCCGCCAGGAAGGGCCTCGGAACTTTGGCTGGCGCCGGGATAAACCTGCGTCTGTCTATTGGGTAGAAGCCCTGGATGGGGGAGACCCGGAAGTAGAAGTGGAGTTTCGCGATGAGGTGTTTCAATTGGACGCACCGTTTAAAGCACAGGCGCACTCGATTCTTAAACTCCGCGACAGGTACTCTTATATCAGTTGGGGAACCGGCGATGTCGCCATTGCTCACGACTACTGGTGGAATAACCGCAATACCCGAAGTTACCTGTTTAATCCAGACAACCCGGCTGTAGAACCTGTCGTATTGAGCGACCGAAACTACCAGGATCAGTACAGTGATCCGGGAGATCTGGTTACTAAAAGAAATCAATACAATGAATCCGTTCTGGCGATTGAAAAAGGCCAGGTATATCTGATGGGAGAGGGTTATACAGACGCTGGTCAGTTTCCGTTTATTGACGCCCTGAATTTATCGACTCTGGACAAAAAACGGCTGTATCAGTCAACATACACAGACAAATTGGAGTCGATCAATGCTGCGATTAGCCTGGAACGCGGTGAATTCCTGGTTCGCATTGAAGCGCAAACAGAATACCCCAATTATTATATTCGAAATATAAACGATGGAGAATCGCTAACACCGGTTACCGCTTTCGAAAACCCCTTCAAAAGTTTAGAAGAGGTACATAAAGAAGTGATTACCTACCAGCGGGAAGACGGTCTGGAGCTCCAGGGGACACTCTATCTGCCCTTGGGCTATGATATGGAGAAAAAAGAGCGCATGCCGATGATCATGTGGGCATATCCGAGGGAGTTTAAAGACAAATCAAGCGCTTCACAGAATACCTCCAATCCGAATGAGTTTATCTATCCCTACTATGGATCACCCATTTATTGGGTTACCCGGGGTTATGTGATCCTGGATGATGCTGCCTTCCCGATCGTTGGTGAAGGAGACGAGCAACCAAATGATAGTTTCCGCTCCCAATTGGTCGCCAATGCGAAGGCAGCGATTGATGCGGTCTATGATCTGGGTTATATAGACCGGGATCGGGTGGCAGTTGGCGGTCACTCCTACGGCGCCTTTATGGTGGCGAATCTGCTTTCCCACTCCGACCTGTTTGCCGCAGGTATCGCCAGAAGTGGTGCCTACAATCGCACCCTGACCCCATTTGGATTCCAGAGTGAAGAGCGTTCCTATTGGGAAGCGCCGGAAGTGTATAATACCATGTCGCCCTTTATGCATGCCGATAAAATGAAAACGCCCTTACTCCTTATTCACGGTGAAGCGGATAATAATTCGGGTACTTACCCACTGCAATCAGAGCGTTATTTCAATGCGCTCAAGGGCTTGGGTGCAACGGCAAGACTGGTGATTCTTCCAAAAGAAAGCCACGGATATCGGGCGAAAGAAAGTATTCTCCACATGTTGTGGGAGCAGGATACCTGGTTGGAAACCTATTGTAAAAAGAAGCCCTAAATAAGTAGTACCTGCATGTCTCCAGAGCTGGACGTTCAATCCATAGTTTCGATCCAATTGCTATCCTTTTATGGCTGGTGGCAATTGGTGGTTTGCCTCTTTGCCTTTTTGGGGCTGATGGGGATATGGTGGCATATCGGTAAGAAACAACTGGATATTGGTCAGGTATGGTTGGCGCTTTCGGTGCTGTGCTGGAGTTTTTCCGGTGGGGTGGAAGTCTTGTATTCAAAATATCCGGAAGCCATTAGCACCTATACGCTCGATGGCTGGCGAAGTATATTTTCGCTATTTAACAGCCTGTTTATCCTCCTGGCACTGCCCTGGTTTCGCTATTTGCCCCCGCAGATTGAGCCGCTGGTGAAGTCCAAATATTGGCGGATCATTGTCGGTCTGCCTTTCCTTTTTTCATTGTTGCCCACCATTAGTAAAATGTTTGCCGGAGAGTCCATTGGAGTGATTGCCGAGCTGGATGTGTATTACGCCATTTTCACGTTGCTCTTTCTGGGACTGGTATTATGGGAATCTTTTGCCAAGCGCAGACTCCCGATTCTGGCCTGGCTTTCCCTGGTTTGTGTGCTCATTACCTTTGCGGCGCAGGTCTATAAATTAACCGGCTCCTACATCGACCTCAACCTGTTTTCGGCTATTTTTAAGAGTACGCTGATCATGATTTTTTTTGCGCTGGCGCTCAGTTGGGTAAAAGAACTGGCAGAAAACATCATTCCGGAACCCCGCCAGTTTCACCTGGTTTTTGAACGAGTAAAAGAAGATTCCGGAAAATTTGTTGGCCAGGTTTCACTAAATGGCATCCCCGGTAAAACACCTCAAATTATCCCCCTGACCCCTGCTCTTTTTGAGGTATTCCTGGCTTTCGCCGAAAGGCAAAAAACAAGCGACGGCTGGCTTGAAATAAAACCAAAAGGTGATTCCAGAACAGGAAAGTCATACGACATCCGCGATTACAATGAGGTCAAACGCCTCGTACACGCCCTGCTTGATGGACTCTTCGGCAAAGGTCGCTGGACTAAAGAGTTGCATGAACTGCCCCTCCGTACTGCCCTTTTTGAAACGGCCGCCAGCCGCGATCGGCGTATCCGTCTCCGTATCCCGGCGGAGAATATTCAGGTTCTGTCCCGATAGGGATCGGGAGTGGGTTCGTTTTTTAGTGGGTTAGTGATTCAGTGAGGGAGTCCTCGACCTTAGACCTTAGACAAGGCGCAGCCTTCAACTAAAAATTCAAAATTCAGCCTTCAAAATTAAGAAATGTCAGTAGTTGGGGTTACTGACATTTTTCAATTTTTTCAGACGATTGCCCATAATCCGATGGCTTCTTGCTTTTTTCATGCAAACAATAAAAAACGCATGAACTCGAAGATTTACAAACTCGTAATAACCCTTTTGTTGCTCGCACAGATTCCTGTGCATTCGTTCGCCCAGGGACTTGATGAACGTATTAATGACAGCGTCATGCCCGCCGCACTCTGGTGGGAGAGTTTTGTTTTTACGGAAGTCAGCCTGGGCGGATTTTCGATCCCTATCGTACTTATTTTATTGGTGTTTGGGGCGGCCTTTTTTTCAGTTTCCTTCGGATTTGTAAACATCCGCCGCTTTGTAACTTCTATCCGGATTGTGCGTGGGAAGTACGATGAACTGGAACATGCAAAACCGGTCACTACGGATACCGTACCAACTGTTGATGGCGACATCCCGGATACCATTCGGGATGAGGGCCACCAGGGAGAGGTCAATCATTTTCAGGCTTTGGCGACAGCTGTTTCCGGTACAGTCGGATTGGGTAATATCGCCATGGTGGCAGTAGCCATTAGTATTGGTGGTCCCGGGGCGACATTCTGGATGATTATTGCCGGTTTTCTGGGCATGTCGTCCAAATTTGTTGAGTGTACCCTGGGTGTCAAGTACCGGGATATTGATGCAAGCGGAAGGGTGTATGGTGGTCCGATGTATTACCTGTCTCGCGGATTAAAGGAAATGGGCTGGGCCAGTCTGGGTAAATTTTTGGCCGTACTTTTTGCCATCATGTGTGTGGGTGCTTCTTTTGGGGGAGGCAACGCATTCCAGTCAAACCAGGCCGCTGCACAGATCATTGAGCGATTTGGACTGGAAGGGGCAGCCAGCGGAACCTTGTTGGGTATCTTTTTTGCCATTCTTGTCGGCATTGTGATTATTGGCGGTATCAAACGTATCGCTAAAGTAACGGAGCGCATCGTACCCTTTATGGCAATCATCTATGTTGCTTCTGCACTGATTATTATCCTGGCGAAAATCAACTTTGTCGGAGATGCTTTTCAGCTGATATTCAGTGAAGCCTTTAGCCCAAGGGCAACGATCACCGGCGGATTTATGGGAGTGATGATCCAGGGCTTTCGCCGGGCTGCTTTTTCCAATGAAGCAGGTGCCGGGTCGGCTGCGATTGCCCACTCCGCTGTGAATACCCGTTACCCTGCCTCCGAAGGACTGGTAGGGCTTCTGGAACCCTTTATCGATACGGTAGTTATCTGTACCATGACCGCCCTGGTCATAATTATCTTCAACATGGAAGGTAATTTTGTCTATGGCGATGTAATCGAAAACCAGGCACTCCTGACAGCTACCGGCGAACGGATCGGTGGTGTCAACCTGACCTCCATGGCATTTGATTCGGTGATTCCCGGCTTTTCCTATTTACTGGCTATTGCAGTTGTCTTGTTTGCCTTTTCCACCATGCTTTCCTGGTCGTACTACGGTCTGCAGTCCTGGACCTATCTTTTTGGTAGAGGAAAATGGACCGACCTGACATACAAATTCATCTTTTTATTGTTTACGGTACTTGGTTCGGCTGTTACGCTGGATGCCGTAATCAAGTTTTCAGATGCCATGATTCTGGCGCTGGTTTTTCCCAATATGATCGGCTTGTTTTTCCTGTTTCCGAAGGTACGTGCGGAGCTCGCCCGCTATATGCTTGCTATCAAAAACCGCTAATAAACCGGCAACATACTCTGAAAAGCAGTACTTTCGTGGCCGAGTTGAAGTAGATTTTAACCCACAGGACCACAGGCCCACTCCCGATTGCTATCGGGACACAGAATCACTCCCGATAGCAATCGGGACCCAGAATAAATGGAAAAAATTGAAAATATCGAGTTGAAATTCCTGACAATTCAGGATTATCAGGAATTAAAGGAAGCGATGATAGAAGCGTACTCTAATCTCCCTAATTCCTTCTGGAAACACCGGGAGATTGATACGCTGATAAAGGAATTCCCGGAAGGGCAGGTGGTCATAAAGGTTAATGGCGAAATTGCAGGTTGCGCCCTTTCCATCATTGTTCAGTACAGCGAATTTGAAGAGAATCACAGCTATCGGGAAATCACAGGCAATTATACTTTTAAAACGCATACCAACGACGGGGATGTGCTCTACGGAATTGATGTATTTATCAAATCCGAGTATCGAGGACTACGGCTTGGACGGCGATTGTATGACTACCGGAAAGAACTTTGCGAGAATCTTAATTTGCGGGGTATTGCTTTTGGCGGACGAATCCCAAATTACCATAAGTTTGCCGATACGCTTACGCCGAAGCAGTATATCGATAAAGTCCGGATGAAAGAAATTTACGATCCGGTACTCAATTTTCAACTTTCCAATGATTTTCACCCGGCGCGGATCCTCAAGGGATATCTGGAGGGCGACAAAGCGTCTAAGGAATATGCAGTGTTGTTGGAATGGGATAATGTGTATTACGAAAAGCCCAAGAAGAAGGCTGCTACAATAAAAAAGGTCGTTCGCCTGGGTTTGGTGCAATGGCAAATGCGTAATTACAAAGACCTCGAAGGACTGCTCCAGCAGGTAGAATTTTTTATTGATGCTGTTTCAGGCTACCGCTGCGATTTTGCGCTTTTCCCGGAGTTCTTCAATGCGCCTCTGATGGCGGAGTATAATCACCTGTCGGAGCCGGCCGCCATTCGGGAATTATCCTCCTTTACCGCAGCTATCCGTGATCGCTTTTCTGAGCTTTCGATTTCCTATAATATCAATATCATTTCCGGTTCTATGCCGGAGATTGTCGATGGGGTGCTCTATAATGTGGGGTATCTGTGCAAGCGTGATGGTACAGTTGAGCGTTACGAAAAAATACATGTCACCCCCGATGAAGCCAAGGTTTGGGGCATGCAGGGCGGTTCGCATATCCAGACCTTTGATACTGATTGCGGAAAAATTGGCGTGCTCATTTGTTACGATGTGGAGTTTCCGGAATTGAGTCGCCTGTTGGCGGATGATGGAATGGATCTGCTCTTCGTGCCTTTTCTCACAGATACCCAAAACGGATACTCCCGTGTGCGTAATTGCGCCCAGGCCAGAGCCATCGAAAATGAATGTTATGTAGCCATTGCAGGTAGTGTGGGCAACCTTCCAAAAGTGCACAATATGGATATTCAGTTTGCCCAATCAATGGTGTTTACACCCTGTGATTTTGCCTTCCCGGCGAATGGAATTAAAGCAGAAGCTACTCCAAATACGGAGATGATCCTGGTGGTAGATGTTGACATTGACCTTCTGCGCGAGCTGAATACCTTCGGAAGCGTGCGCAACCTCCGCGATCGACGAAAAGATATTTTTGAGTTAAAAAAAATAAGCAAGTAACTACCAAATCCAGGCGATGCGTTTCAGACTGTTCTTTATCGGGTTCTTCTTGCTCTGGTCTGTGGGAAGCCGGGCACAAACAATTGGTACCCTTGTTAATGAAGAGGCCAGCTTAAATGGCTATGTCTTTTTTTCACCCTTTTCAGGAACGAAGGCTTGGCTGATTGACAACTGCGGTCAGCTCATTAATTCCTGGGACCGAGGCACCCAACCCGGATTAGCAGCTTATTTCCTGGAAACAGGCCAGATGCTCCGCACCTATAAACCCAACCCGAATGGCCCCTTTACTTCTGCGAGCAATGCCGGCGGACTGGAGCTTGTTGATTGGGAAAACAATACAGTCTGGTCTTATGAAATAAATACTTCCGACCAAATTTCCCATCACGATGCCGTTTATATGCCAAATGGCCATATTCTGGTACTCAGTTGGAAACTGGTCTATGAGTCAGAACTGATCGAGCTGGGGCGGGATCCCAACGAGATTGCCGCGGAAGGATTTATGTGGTCTGAAAACATCCTCGAGCTGGAACCAGTTGGCAGCAATCAAGCAAATATCGTCTGGGAATGGAATATCAAAGACCATTATATACAAGACTTTGATCCGGATAAGCTCAACTATGGAGTTGTTGCCGAACATCCTGAATTATTCAATATTAATCTACCGGAGCTCAATAGTTCTAACTCCAACTCAAGCAGAGATTGGAATCACTTTAATGCCATAGACTATAATCCGGACCTGGATCAGATTCTGATTAGTGTGCGAAATTCGGATGAAATATGGATACTCGACCATAGTACCACTACTGGGGAGGCCGCTTCCCACACGGGCGGTTTATCTGGAAAGGGGGGCGATATCCTTTACCGCTGGGGCAACCCTGCCGCTTATGACCGCGGCCTGGTCATGGATCAGCAGTTCTTTGGGCAGCATGGCGTCCACTGGATTAAACCCGGACTGGAAGATGCCGGAAAAATCATGATTTTCAATAACGGTAACGGCAGACCCGGTACCGATTTTTCTTCCGGAGAAATTCTCGAACCGCCAATGGATGGGAACGGGGGATATCTCGTTCCGTTGAGCGAACCGTTTGGTCCGCTTCAGTCGGAGATTGTATATGGAAATACCACGGATGAGTTTCTCTATTCGCCCTATTTGTCTAACGCACAACGGCTGGAAAACGGAAATACCTTATTGAATTTCGGCTCTATCGGAATAAGTAGGGAAGTCACACCAAATCACGAAGTGGTTTGGGAATACATCACCCCGCTCAATGGCGATTTTGCCTATACACAAGGTCAAATTCCGAGCAATAACAGCTCCTTCCGGGTGTATAAATACCCAACTACCTACCCGGGATTCGCCGGGGTGGATTTGACGCCGGGGCCTACGATTGAGTTGGGGACAGACCCCGGAAGCTGCGAGATTTATACCACCCAGGCCACGGAGAGCTTATCTAATTCGGCCACCCTGGGCTTCGATATGGATAACCAGGTATTGATGTTGGATAATCCCGACGAGCAAGCGCTGGAAATCTGGCTGGTTGATATTCAAGGCCGGCAGGAATTGCTTAAAAACCGTACATCCGCCGAAAGGCAATGGAACCTGTATGGCCACAGCCCGGGTATCTATTTTGTCTATCTCCTTTCGGAGAATGGACATTTTCAAAATCTGAAAATCGTGGTCTTTTGAGGAGAGTCGAGGGTCGAAGGTCTAAGGTCTAGAGTCGAAGGTCTAAGGTCGAGGGTCCAGGGTCGAAAGTCTAAGGTCTAAGGTCTAGGGTCGCACTCAAACTCAAACTCCCCCGATAGCTATCGGGGCAAACTCAAACTCAAACTTTCACCCACCTATCTGCTCCGCAAAAAATCCAGAATTTGGGCATTAGTAGCGCTGGATAGTTCATTGGAGAGCTCGACCAGGGAACCTGCTTTCATGTCGATGGCAATCGCTTTATTATCTTTTTCGCGTAGAATAATGTATTGGTTGTTTTGTGCGCCTTCTGTAATCTCCGTTTTAAGGGGCAGGGGCATTTTTAACAATGGATTTGCAACGAGGCCATTACCGTCTAATTTTTTTGGAAGCAGGAGTTGGTAATGACCTGCCGGTACGGTAGGGATCAGGAATAACTGGGCAAAATTACCGGCATCCTGTTTATATTCTGCCATGGGCAGGACAGAACTAGGAGCCGTTGGGTAGCTCAGGTCAAAAACAAAGGTGCCCTGATCCTGGCAATATCCGATCAGGTAATGTTCCCATAATTCCATGTGCTGGATCATGCCAGACTGGGCATCGACCATATTCCGTGGATTCTTAAAAACCGGACTAATGGGCCCGAGCAGTTCTTCATGTTGCATGTCATAAAAGAAGATCTGGTCAAAACCACGTATTCCCAGGATCTGACTGGACTGGTTGTAGTTGATTTCTGCTAAATAATAGGGGTAATCCGGGCTGCTGTTTGGGGGGAGTAATACCCGATCGACCAAGATGCAGTTCAGGGTTTCATATACTTCCAGTAATCTTCTGGCTGTTACACCTTCATCGGTGGCTTCAAAGATGCCGGCAATGCGATGAGTAGCGTTAGACCGATATAAGTTTCCATCTTCCGGCAAAGAATCAAGTTGGCAAGGCGTATTGTCTCCGGAAATAATAGAGTCCATATCAAGGGTTTCCGTATTTCCTGTACCGTTATTATCCTGGCAAGCGACCAGAAGGAGGCAAAGCCAAAAAATTGGAAGCGAGCGAACGAGTTGTAATCCCATTAGTTGAGCAGATTTATTTGCTAAAGGTACAAAGGATAGCTAAGATCAAGACATGCCGGATTAATTCCATCCGGGGATCCTGCAATATGTTAAATTTTCAAGTATATACGAAACTTGTCGTACTTACGTTTTGTAATACGAAATTATTCGTATATACTTGTCGAACCAACAATGGAAATAAAGAAATGAGTAAATCAAAAATGCCAAAACCAACGGAATCGGAACTCGAAGTCCTTCAGATTTTGTGGGAGTATGGTCCGAGTTCGGTACGGCAGGTCAACGACCACTTGAACGCCACCAGAGAGGTTGGATATACGACAACGCTGAAGATTATGCAGATAATGCTGGAGAAGGGGCAGGTCGTGCGTGATGCAGCCAGCCGCACGCATATCTATGCCTCAGCGATGGCTGAGGAAGAAACCCGTAAAAAATTACTGGATCAGTTTGTGGATAAAACCTTTCGGGGCTCGGCCATGAAACTGGTGATGCAGGCTCTGGATAAACACCAGGCCAGTACAGAAGACCTCAACGAGTTGAAAGCCCTCATTCAGAAAATGGAAGACGATCAAAAACCCAAATAAAGTAGCATTATGGACCTGATCAATCAATTTCTATCGGAAGAAATGGTAGAGGCTTTGGGCTGGACCGTTTTACATTCACTTTGGCAGGGGCTTTTAGTTGCCGGTTTTTTGGCCTTAGCCTTTAATATGGGCCGTGGGCGGTCTGCCCAATGGCGATATCGATTTGCATGGACCGCGTTAGTCACCCTGTTTACAGCCTCCATTGTTACGTTTTTACGCATATATGAGATACCCGCTACAACAACTGGGGCAGAAATCACCCAATTGTCTCCTACCTGGGTAAATATCTTGGTGGAGCCGGGCATAGCAGCTGATTCAACTTCCGGCCTGGAGCAATCTCTACCCATTGTTGTAGCTTTTTGGCTTATCGGAGCCCTCGTTTTTATGCTTCGTTTGTTGGGCGCCTGGGCATATCTCTGGCGGCTACGCTATGTGCAGGTTTGGACACCTGAAACAAAGTGGTTGAAACTTTGTCAGGTGCTGGCCACCCAAATTGGCGTTCGAAAGCGTATCGCCCTGATGGAGTCATCCCTGATCTCTGCACCACTGGCATTAGGACACTTGAAGCCCTTGATTTTGTTTCCGATTGGTGCGCTCAACCAACTTAATGTGCAGGAAGTAGAGGCCGTGCTGGCTCATGAGCTTGCGCATATTTCCAGAAACGACTTTCTATTTAATCTGCTTCAAAGCTTCCTGGAAGTACTCTACTATTTCCATCCGGCAGTCTGGTGGATTTCCGGTCAAATCCGACAAGAGCGGGAAAATTGCTGCGATGATCTGGCGATTTCTCATACCGGAGATTCACTGACCTATGCCCGGGCGCTGGTTCGATTGGAAGATTTGCGAAGGCCGGGTCCGCAATTAGCCCTGGCATTTTCAGGAAAGAAAAATTATCTGATGGTGCGTGTGCGGCGTATCCTTCAACAACCTAGAAAATCCTCGACAATTATGGAAAAAATCACGGTTATCACCTTGATGGTTGCAGCCATGGCGCTGCTTTCATTCACACAAAAAACAGAATCTGTTCCCCCGCCAGCACCGGATTCGGACTTGATTTTTATGCAGGCTGACAGTATTGATCCTATTGTAAACAAGCACCTGGTATTGGAGAAAGATGGCCGGGTAGTTGAACTGGATCTGGAAAATGATGCAGTAAAAGAATTAACCATCAATGGAGAATCTGTTGATCCGGCAGCACATCAGGACCTTGTTAATGAGATCATTTCTGATCCGGATATGGAACTTTTGGTAGGACCAAATGACGATTCGGTTTACAGAATTGGAGCAGATGAACATTTAATTTGGGTGGATGGAGATGATGAGGAAAATGTACGTTTTTTCAGAACCGATTCGGAGGACTCTGAAAATCGATTTGAAGTCATTGTGGGAGACGGCACCCGTCAGATTTTTGCCTTCCCGGGCGATTCTGATATTACCTGGATTGATGAAGACGGTGTGTTTCAGGTACTCAGTGACGGCCAAAATTGGTTGTTCTCCTCAGACGATTCAACAGATGGAGTATTAAGGACTTTCCAGCGGTTCGGTGGCGACAATTATAACTTTGTTTTTGATAGCATTCCGGAAGGGGAATTTTTTGAATTACATCGGGATATGGCACGGGAGGAAGCTCGCATGAATGAAGAATTGATCCGTGAATTTGAATCTGCCGCAAAAGATATGCAACGCGAAGCTGCACGTATGGAACGCGAAGCGGTCGAAGCCCGGAAATCGATGAGCGAGGAGGAATATGAAGAGTTTATGGACGAACAGCGGGAAGCACTGGAAGACATGCAGGAGGCTGCCGCCGAAATGCGCTCGGAAGCTTTGGCCATGGCTTCAGAGGAACATGCCCGCAGAGTAGAGGAAGCCCTGGAAACTCGCGAGGAGTTCTTAATAGCACGCCAGGAACGAGAAGCAGAAATGCTCGAAAGACAACGTAGCATGTTGGAAGACAGGGCAGAACGGCAACACGAAATGGCAGAAGAAAGAGTTTGGGCCCAGACGTTTCAATTTAGAAATCAGTCTTTCCAGTCTGTAATGGAGGAAGAATTGCGCCGGGATGGATTATGGAATGAAGGAGATTACCGTTTTGATTTGAATAGCAAACGCCTGAAAATCAATGGTAAAAAACAACCGGAGCACCTGCATCATAAATACACAGACATTTATGAACACAGCACGGGCAATTCTATATGCGATGAATGTCAGATCGTGATTAGTAGAAATGATTAAGAGCCTGTTCAGTTCGAAGCATGACTCTTGAACAGTTGCAAAGACAAGCTTAACGTAACCATAGACAATAAGCGAGGCTGTCTCAATCGTTGGGACAGCCTCTTTAGTTTTTAATAATCAGGGTTGAAACGGACTCTGTAAAAGAGAGATTACAAGGTAGTTTATGGTAATGAAACACCAGCCAAACCCGCTACAACTTGTGCTTTGTCAACAAAGGCAAAGATACAACACAAGAAAAAGAGCAGAAATGCCAAAAGTGTATCATTATTTACCTTGGGGGGAGTGGGGCTCATAATGGATATTTTTAGTATTTAAAATTCCAGAAATTTGTACTGAAGGTTTACAGCTGGATTAAAGTGCTTGCTGGAATTAGTACAAATATAGTCTTATAAAAGACACCATGAAACCCCTGCAATAAGGTATTTATACCCTAAATGGTTGGTTTTTCCTGTTAATCGCCCCATTTTTGGAGTTTAACGGTAATGGTTTGCGTCCTTCCGAAATATTCAAATGCTACCTGATCAAAGGTTGGTTTACGCCAGAGGGTCGATTGTGATCCTGAAAATCCATAAGGCTCTGCCGGGATTCCAAAGACCCCCTTGTCTAGCTTTTGATTGTTATTGAGGTCCTGATAAATGGCAACCCCATAGATGCCTGCGGGTAGGTCCTGAAAAGAATATTGTAGGGTTTTGGAATCACCCACTTCAATTTCTACCCCAATAAAAACAGATTCTGAAACAGGGAATCCGTCTGTAGGTCGGTATAACCCAATTTGGAGGTTTCCACCGGAGGGATTAACACCTTCTACCTGAATGCGCAATTCCTGGCCTTGCAGCCCCCAAGCCCCGATTAATAAGAGGAATAATAGGTTCCATTTCATGCAGTTTCTAAACCACAAAAATGGAATTTAGTTCAGGGTTTTAAGCATGTTAATTAATCCTTCCCGGATTTCTGCCTGCATTGACCAAAGTATGAAGTGATTTCCTCCTTCAATCATCCGGATATCAACCGAAGCAGCATTTGTGAGCATCTTTTCCGCAAAGGCTGCGTTCCCCTTTGGTACGAGTTTGTCTTCCATTCCCTGGAATACTAAAACCTGGCAGATAACCTGATCCCAATATTTCATCATTTCCTGTAGTTCAGAATAGAGGACCATGATCTCCTGATTTGCGACACGAAGCGAACCAGGCAATAATGATCGTATTATCGGCCAGTTAACGGGGCCGCGCCACCATTCCTGTGGCTCCAGTTTCGGATCTATCGAACCCGCGACAATACATAAACCCTGAATTAGTTCCGGCGCATCAATGGCCATTCGCACAATGACCGGTCCACCGTAAGAATGGCCCAGTAAAATGGTAGCCGGATTTGGATGGCGTTTTATTAACTCCAACATAGCTTTCGACTGCTTTTCCAGAGAAGGCTCAGAAACGCCATAATTTGAATACCCGTATCCGGGCCGGTCAACTGCTATTAGTTGAAATGATTGACCAAGAAGTGTATCGCTCAGATAAGGGAGCATGGCACTGGAAGATCCGGGTGCTCCATGCACTAATATGAGCAGCGGTTGTTCCGGATTGCCGACATGGGTATAATGGATCTGTTGCCCTTCAAATTCATAGGAATAAAAGGCGGGGTTTTTAACACCTTTATCTTTGAGTATTTTTGCTTGTTCAGTATCGCTTTCGCGGAAAGCAAAAAATTCTAATTGAAGCATGGCCAAAAAAATGACTATTGCTCCCAAACCCAGATATCGTTTTTTGATTCGCATGATCTTAAATCCTCTTTGCCAATTAAAAACAGTTTGTGCTTTGGAATGGATTAGACTATACCGTATTATTGTATTTATTCAAATTCTACGCCTTACCTATGCCAAATCCCAAAGGTCCATTACCTCCGTTTAGTTGTCAGTACACTCCAAATGTACCAGAGCTGCTTCAGCAACTGCAATGCAGTTTGGCGATCAGTACTTATCAGGCCGGAAAAGTGGTTTTTCTGAGCCCAAAGGACGATCAAACGTTGGTACAACTGCCGCGTACTTTTGAAAAGGCAATGGGTATTGCCCTTCATAAAGATAAAATGGCTATTGCAAAACTGGACGAAATTCTTGTATTGAGTAATTCGCCCCAATTGGCCGCCTTTTATCCGAAGCAGCCCAATACTTATGATGCGCTCTATATGCCTCGGGCCACTTATTATACCGGGCAGATCGATGTACATGACTTGGATTATGGTAAAGATGATCGCCTTTTTGCCGTAAATACTTCTTTTTCCTGCCTTATTGAAATAGACGATAATTATAGTTTTACCCCGATTTGGACGCCGCCCTTTATCAGTCACCTGGCCTCTGAAGACAGGTGCCACCTCAACGGCATGGCGCTGCAAGATGGCCTGCCCAAATATGTTTCTGCGTTTAACCAGGGGGATAGCCCTCAGAGTTGGCGGGAAGTTGTGACAACCCACGGCATCCTAATGGATGTTACATCCAATGAAATTTTTGCCACAGATTTGCCCATGCCCCATTCCCCGCGTTTATTCGATGGTGAATTATATCTGCTGCTTTCTGCCACGGGCGAATTTGTCCGGGTGGATTTGCAAACAGGTAAATATGTGGTAATTCGCCGCCTGGATGGTTTTGTCAGAGGCTTGGCAAGGCATGGTGATTACGTGTTTATCGGGCTGTCCCGCCTGCGCCGGAATTCCTCCACCTTTGCCAAACTTGACATTGCGCAAAAAGCGCGGGAAGCAGGGATAAGCATTTTGCATTTGCCAACAGGTGCGCTGGTCGGCGAAATCAAATACCAGACTTCTGTTGAAGAAATTTACGATGTGCAGGTAATCCCAAATCATATTCGTCCTGGAATCCTGAATACACAGCGACCAGAGTATAAACAAGGACTCACTACGCCGGAGACTACCTATTGGGCAAAACCAGGGGCTTAATTTGGTTCGGAAACAGGTACTAACTCAGGCCAAATAACATCCTGGATAACGGGCTCTCCCACAAATACAACTTCTCCCTTGTATTTACCCTGTTCCTGTATTTCAATGCCGTCCCACATTTCGCCGCAGGAATTGTGTAGCAAACAATTGTCGAGGATCAATTTGCCACCAGGCTGCACCGTGATCTTTCCACCAGGTGGTATAGCAACCCGGCAACTGATTTGAAGGATGCCGCCGCGCTGAATTGTCAGGTTCCCCTCCAGGTCTTTCATACTTTGCCAGTGTACGGAATCCTGGATGAAGATGTGTTTATCCTCATGCAGGGTACACCAGTTAGGGACCAGATATCGACGCGATTTAGAATTCAAATTGGACATGGTGTAATGGATCTTTCCGATCTGACAAGGCGACCAGGCGCGCTGATAGGCATTGTAATCCATCAGGTTGTTTGAAGCTGCGGTATCACAAGGCGGTTCATCGGTGCGGTTCCAACATTGCGGGTTTCTGGGTGTATCATCACAGCCATCATTGTAGGCCCAGGTGTGCGACAAACCATAAATATGGCCCACTTCATGGTTTAAAACCATTCGAACCTGCCAGAAATCCGGCCCGCTTTCCCAGCCACCGGCAACTTTTACGGCATCCCCAAGTGCAATTCCGCATTGGGATGCTTTATAAGTAGGTGATGCCGTACTATCGGGATGATGTGGCATGAGGAAAATATTCAACACAGTATCCAATTGCACACCGTATTTTTTGATCACCTCTGTTTTGTGTCGATTCCGATCTCTCCCACGTACGATGTAATAATAGAGCTCATCATCGTAGTGGAAGTAAATACCATCATCGCCGGGATCATTTTCCCGGGGGGTTAGCACATAGCGGTATTGTGGCGGCAGGTTAGGCAGGTCATTGCCATAAGGCAAAAACAATTTATCGTTGGTCTCAATATCGTAATTGGCCGCTTTTAACAAACCCAGTGCATACGTTACGCCGGCTTCTTCGTCAAAGTTATTGGTACTGTCTGCCGAATTCATGAAATGCACATTTACCCGGATGTATTTCATCGGACTATGATCCAGGTGCATCGTGTCAGGTGCATAGGATGAATAGTCATTGCAGCAGGATTGTCCGCGAAGCCCCATGGGCAACTTTTGATTGGACGTTGGCTCGGGCACTTCTGAGCGCTGTACCAACCGTTGAATAATTGGTTTATAGCAGGCCAGGCCGCTTATAAGCAGGAGCGCCAGGAAGTATTTATACATTGTATTCGTTTTATTGATTAGGTGTTTAATCCGCCGCAAACACTCAGGGTTTGACCGGTTACATAAGCCCCTAAATCAGACGCGAGAAAAACGCAGGCACCAGCCACTTCTTCTCCGGTACCAAGACGCTTGAGCGGAATGTTGGTTAAATATGCATCTTTGGTCTTCTCATCCAATTCTTCAGTCATTTCGGTCTCGATAAATCCGGGTGCAATTGCATTGCAGCGAATGTTTCGGGATCCCACTTCCTTGGCGATAGATTTCGAAAAGCCGATCATCCCCGCTTTAGAGGCAGCATAGTTGGCCTGCCCGGCATTACCAAAAACACCTACAACGGAAGAAATGTTGATAATGGAGCCGCCGCGGTTTTTCATCATTGGTCGCAAAACATGTTTGGTGAGGTTGAACGTCGATTTCAGATTTGTCCGGATCACCTCATCCCAATGCTCTTCCGACATGCGCAGCATGAGATTGTCGCGGGTAATGCCGGCATTATTAACCAGGATATCTATTTGGCCAAAATCCTCCAGTACATCTTTAATAAGATTTTCTGACTGCTCGTAGGAGCTGGCGTCCGATTTATAGGCTTTGGATTTTACACCTAAACCCTCTAATTCGGTGGCAACGCCGTTTGCCTTTTCGGCGGAGGAGAGATAAGTGAATGCTACAGTTGCGCCATGCTGGGCAAAAGCACGGGCAATGGCAGCTCCGATTCCCCGGCTACCTCCTGTTACTAAAGCAACTTTTCCTTCAAGCAATTTCATATGATTGATCTGATTTTGTTAAAGATTGTATAGGCCAAAAATAGGAAAAATCCGATTTCTCTCAGCTTATTGAAATTTCAAGGCCATCATAAGCGAGCGCTACACCGGCCGGTAATTGCTGGTTGACTTCCGCATGTAAGCCCATATGGTGCGACATATGTACCAGCCAGGTTTGCTTCGGCTTGATCTGCTCCACAAATTCGAGTGCCTGCTCCAGGTTTAAATGAGAATGATGTTCTTTATGGTGTAGGGCATTGACAACAAGGGTTTCGAGCCCGGCCAGTTTATCAACTTCTGCCAGTGGGATGGTCTTCATGTCTGTGAGGTAGGCAAAATTTTTGATTCTAAATCCAAGAATTGGAAGCTGGCCGTGCAGGAGCTCGACCGGGGTGATTTCAAAATCGCCTATCTGGATTTGATCGTTTCGATCAATAGGATGCAACTCGATCATCGGAGCACCCGGATATTTTTCTTCTGCAAAAATATAGGGATAACGCAGGCGCAACATATCGCAAACCCGTTCCTGAGCATAAACAGGCATATCCTTCCACTGCATAAAATTGTATGGCCGCACATCATCCAGTCCGGCTATATGGTCATTATGTTCATGCGTCATCAAGATCGCGTCCAGTTTGGTGTTTTTTGCCTGGAGCATTTGGCTGCGAAAATCGGGTCCGGTATCAATTACTATATGCGTATTTTCAGAGCGGAGCAGCATCGAACAGCGCAGCCGTTGGTCGCGGGGATCTGCAGATGTGCAGACCTGGCAGGTACAACCGATAATCGGGATACCTTGTGAGGTACCCGTGCCTAAAAAGGTAATAGTGGCTTTCACTCTTCTTCGCTTTGACCCTCCCGGGCAATTTTTGCTTCGGCCTTTAAAATATCAGCATACAGCTTAAGCGATGCATCTGAAAACAAGGCATTGTTTAGCTCAATATTTTGAAGAATATCAATAAGGGTCTTGATCCGGGCTTCTGTATCAAAAAATTTATTGATAATAGCAATTTTTCGATTTTCAACCAGGCAATAGCCTGATTGAAAGGTTCCTTTCTCATACCGGACAATATACTCCTGCTCTTCAAACAGGCTTTCCAGTTTCTTTAAGGTATGTTTGGTAAACTTGACCATTTATGTAAGGAGGTATTCAATATTCAATATCACGGACGCTCAAATATACCAAATGGTAAACTTCTGGCAGTGCCTTTACATTTACGTATATTCGCAGCAGCAAAATTTCCGTTATTCAGAGGATCTTTGATTAAAAATATGCAGCAATATGTTGTTGATCTCCATTTTATGCGTTGCATGCAACTAACAAACCCGAACTAAAAACGATGAAAGTAAAAATAACCACACTCTTCCTGCTGCTTTTAGGCGTTTCTATTTCCCTGCCTGCACAAGGATTGTTTAGAGCCGGACTGGTACTCGGACTGAATGCCTCGCAGATCAATGGTGATAATATTGCCGGATACAATAAACTGGGCTTACGTGGTGGAGTGGAAGGGATCATTGTGTTGGGTGAAAAGGCAGATGTATCGGTCGGTATTTTGTTCAGTCAGCGGGGGAGTCTCCAAAAAGCTTCTCCTTCTATTCCTATTCGCAATGTATTACATCTTAATTTTATTGAGGTACCGGTATTGTTTACTTATCGGGACTGGCTTTCCGAAACCGAAGATTATTACCGTGTGAGTGCTTCGCTTGGCGCTGCCTATGGCCGATTGATTAATTATCGGATCGAGAATTTTGGGCAGGTAGGCGATATCGTAACGGAAGCAGCAAATTTTTCTGATAATGATGTTGCCCTGGTGGCAGGTCTGTCCTATTATACCGGCCCTCATTTTAGTTTTTCGCTTTATTATACGCGGTCGCTTACCCCCTTGTATAATAATCGAAAACACATGGGCCTGACTTATTCACTGATAGGTTATTTTTTAAGTTTCCAGACGAAATATGTTTTTTAAATGAAGAACCAATTTACACTTGCAATTTTATTGGCAGTTATGTTCTCGTTGGTTTCCTGCCAGCAAAACACAGAAAAAACAACATCTGCCGAACCGGAGGTGCCTGCTGCTCCACCAACGCAGGTGACTACAGGCCAGGTGATGGAAAGCCTTCCAATCAGTCAACTGGAAGCTATTTATACCACCTGTGATTTTGCCGATTTTATCTTCTATGAGCCCAGTTTTTCCATGAGTCAGGATGAGCCAGCCAGCATCCAACAGGTGTTGGGGTTGATTGCAGCTCAACCCGCTACTCTGGATCCGGCCTGCAAACCTCGCGGACGGGTGTTTTTTCAGGTGAAAGGCGAGGACAAACTGGTTGCAGATATTTACCTGGGCGACCAGTGTAATTATTTTGTCTTTATTGAAAACGACAAACCTGCTTTTGCGAATTTAATGATTCCGCAAGGGGTGCAGTATTTTAATAATAGTATTCAGCAGGTCTTACAAATGCAGCAGGAAGCACAGCAGGGGCATTAAATATATGGCAGCACCCGAACGAATCGGGGTCATAGACCTCGGCACTAATACCTTTCATCTACTTATTGTAGAGACCCAATCCGGATTACCCTTTCGGGAAATATATCGGGAACGACGCTTTATTAAACTGGCTGAAGGCGGTATCGAAACCATTTCGGACGCTGCTTTTGAGCGTGCTTTGATTACAGTTGTTGCCTTTCGGCGAATTTTAGAGGAGCAGCAGGTAAAAAAATTGCGTGCTTTGGGAACGGCTGCTTTGCGCACAGCTTCTAATGGACCACAGTTTGTAGAAGCTGTTTTTCGGGAAACCGGTATAAAAATAGAATTGATCACAGGTGATCGGGAAGCCGTCTTAATCCACAAGGGCGTTGCTCAGGCAGTGCCGCTTCAGTCCGAAGCCGATCTGATAATGGATATTGGTGGAGGAAGTGTGGAGTTTATCCTGGCAAATAAAACACAGGTTTTTTGGGCAGAAAGTTTTCCGGTAGGGGTGGCTGTATTGTATCACCGTTTTCATGGCGAAGATCCAATTAGCTCCGGAGCTATCGCTGATCTGGAACATTTTCTGAGCCGGAAGTTGGCAAATGTGTGGATCAAAGCTCGGGAGATTAATCCGCAACGACTTATTGGTGCTTCCGGTACCTTTGATGTATTGGAGAATATTCTGGTACAGGAAAAGGCACATCCCCGTCATTCCATTATTGACATAGATCCTTTTTATCCGCTTGCCGAAAAGTTTATTAGGGCTACCCTGGCAGAGCGCCTCCAAATCGAAGGCCTTCCTGCCAGCCGGGCAGATATGATCGTGGTTGCAGTTATTCTAATTCGGGTAGTGCTTCAACAGCTTGCTTTGCAGAAGATTGTTATTTCTGAATATGCGATGAAGGAAGGCCTGATTGCAGAACTGTCTGCTTAGACAAACTCTTAATTCGCTTCGCGCATATCCTTCCAAACCAATCTTTCATTTTTACGCATTTTCGCAAAATCAGGGCATTGTCCGTCACCGGTACCTGTTAAACCGCCATCCGGATGACAAATAATTTCACAATTTTCATTATATAAATTGCTGTAAATATCGCCATTCATCGGTGGCAGATAATAAACCATCATGCCATTGTACTCATATTGAAACACGCTTGATGGCGGGTTTGTAACCGGATTACTTTCCCATTCGGCAATTAAATTCTCTATGCAAACTGGTATAGGTGCTTCCGACTGGCAGGCATTAAGTGAAAAAAGCAAGGCAAGAATTGTGATTGCTCGCAACATAATATCTGGATTTGGATTAATAATTAAAAATAATAATTAATCCGTTGAATGTCAATAAGTAAGAGAAAATAATTTTGAATTTTGAATTTTGAAGGCTGAATTTTTAATTAGTTCGCTTCGTGAAGGTTTAACGCGTTTGAATCGTTTAAAACGTAAATTTCGGTTAATACGTCACAGCCGAATTTTTTATAGACTCTCGACCTTAGACCAGACCATAATTTTTAATGCATAATTTTTAATTCTTAGTGAAGTCCTATCAAACGAAAGAAACTCATAATAGACCAAAGCCGAAGGCCATAGACCCACCGGCG
>JAGQWR010000018.1:10453-16738 GCA_020437105.1 Saprospiraceae bacterium | reverse complement strand
GGTGCGGTAGCTCAGTTGGTAGAGCAATGGACTGAAAATCCATGTGTCGGCGGTTCGATTCCGCCCCACACCACCATCCCCCGAAAGGGAAACTTAAAAGAGGTTTATCATTCAGTTGGTAAACCTCTTTTTTCGTTGGCAGATCTACCAATTGAAAAAAAAATGAAATCTGGTGAAACGTTTGCCCCCTTTTTGGGATATACCTATCAGAAGCATGGATTTTGACAGTGGTCGGATACCTTGCTTCAACGCGTCCGCTTATAGGGCAACCACATTTTTGAATACAGGCTTACAAAAAACTTCTAATGATCAGCTTGGCTGATTGGAAGAAATTCTATTATTCAAAAATAATGTTGTCATGAAAAACCACTTACTTTTCCTTGCTGCTCTTTTTCTAAGCCTGTTTTTTTCAAACCCGGGATTTGGCCAATTTGAATGGAGTGCTTCGGCACAACTGGATGTAAATAATGTGAATGCAGAAGTTCGCATTGGAGATCTCTGGTTTAATGATAATGAAGGGAGATACGTTGTTCCCAAAGACGATCCCAACCAGATAACATCCATTTTTGCTGGTGGACTTTGGATGGGAGGCATCGACCAAGGGGGGAATCTGAAAGTTTCTGCTTCAACCTATGGCGGGGCGGTTGCTCCTTCTTTTTGGGCAGGGCCATTAAATCCGGCAACAGGAATAACAGATCCGGCAACTGTTCAGAACTGGGATCTGATGTTTGAGATCACTTCACTTGAACTGGCATACCATCTCCAGGATTATAATGATAATGAAAATATTGACGGTCCGGTGCCCTCAAATATATTGGGGTGGCCTGGAAGAGGGAATCCGGAGTTTTTCGATGTGCATGGTTTTAATCTGCCAAACCAGGATTTAGCGCCATTCTGGGATCGGGACGGTGACGGAAATTACGAGCCCATGCAAGGTGATTTTCCATTAATGAAAGGCGAGAAAGCCATCTGGTGGGTATTCAATGATGCGGCTGATGTTAACCCGATCGGGGCTACGTCTATTCAAATAGAAGTGCAGGCCATGGCTTTTGCTTACAGCTCTTCGGAGGACTATCTCAACAACACAACGTTTTATGATTTTAAATTGATCAATCGCGCTACGGAGTCGATTGACTCTTTCGCAACGGCTTTGTGGATAGATCCTGATCTGGGCTGTTTTCAAGATGATTATATCGGTTGTTCACCGGATGATCAAATGGCCTACGTATATAATTCGGATGATTTTGATGAGGATTGTCTTGTGCCAGGTTATGGAGAGAATATCCCTGTTTTGGGAATCCGGGTTTTGAAGGGCTTGGAAGATGAATTTGGGAATGGCCCTGGCATGTCGAGTTTTATGTACTATGTAAACGCAGGCTTTCCAAGTTCTGATCCAGGACAAACGGACCCGAATATAGGTCCGGAAGTATATAACTACCTGAATGCTACCTGGCGGGACGGTACTCCCCTTTCACAAGGCGGCACCGGGTATGATCCAGGTAATAATTTGCCACCTTATAATTATGCCTACGACGGTTCTCCTTTGATAGATTCTTTAAATATCAACTGGACTGAATGTGATCTTGGTGATGAACCCGGCGATCGCAGAATGGTAATCACCAGCGGCACCGTAAACATGAACCCCGGAGATGCCCGCTATTTAAGTTATGCGGTAATGTGGAGTCAGAATGTAAATTATCCTTGTCCGGATTTGACGTCCTTTTTCCAAGAATCGCAGCAGGTACAGGATTTTTATGATACGATAGGGGATGGATTGTACTCTGATACAGAAGAGCAACTAGCTGAGTTGACTTTCGTCGAAGTATATCCGAATCCGGCAACAGATCACATTAGCATCAAATTACTTGATCCGGATAAACGCATAAACCGGGTAGAAATTTTTAATGCAGCCGGGCAGCAAATTTTGATAGAAGCGGGTCTGCATAGAGAACAGATTGAAATTTCAACAGCCAATCTGGTGAGCGGTGCGTATTATTACCGCTTAATCACAGACAAAGGATTCGTCCGGTCTGGCAAGTTGATCATACAGTAACACCAGGAAATTTTGCTTTTTGGAACTGGTTGTTTGCTTCCGCGAATAATCAGATATCGAATGTTTAAAGGATGAGGTTGCCCCCAAGCGGGACAACCTCTTTTTTTATGCCCAAAACATGGATTGTCCCGGGGTTTCTTTCCTGAAAATGGACCTGTCAGGTGGGTTTTCGGAGCTCCCTGTTCTATATACCTTACTCTGCTCAATGGGTAGCAAAAACTCCTGGATACAGCATCCAAATAAAAATCCCGAACTTCGGATTGCTCCAAAATTCGGGATGTTTAATGCCTTGTGTTTAACCCTTTTTAGGCCTAATCAAACGAAACAGGCTCAATAGTGCGCGTAAAATCTAAATAGAGCGAATCAATCTCGGTTTCAAAATTAATCCAGTCTCCTGCCAGGAAGATGTTTACTTCCTGCACATAATTTAACACGTCGGTCTTAGCCGCTTCTACCGCAGTACGCTGATTTGGCGTCGGACCAAAATAACCAGGCGTCACTTCAAAGTAAGAGCGGGCAGCCATGAGTCTCGATCCCAAAGCCATCGGGTCTCGATAAATACCCTGAATGTCTTCCGGGGAAAGCACCATCTCCGTTAGCACTTTAATGCGTTCCTCTACCGTTTTTGATTTATCGGCAACCGATTTTTTCAGATCCTTATCTTCTACCTGCTGATTAACAGCCTTCATTAATTCGCATAATCTGCTTTTGCTTTCCCGGAGCTTGTCAATCGCCCGCGTCGTTAAATAAATGTATTTCTCCAGGTCATCATAATAGGCATATTGTGCTTCTACACCGGATTGGTCAAACTCCATTCGTGGATCTCCCTCTACCTTCAATTTTATCGAGTCTGCCAGATCGCCGTAGTTAATCCTGACCCAGTACTCCCCCGGTAATACATATCGACCTGCCGGTGGAGGCATATCATCATCCTTAGGCTCACGCTGGTAAGGGAAACGTACCCCGTCTTTGCGCGTGTTCCATTGAAAACGATTAACCCCTTTTTTAGCACCTACTCGAAGTTGCCGAACTACCGCACCATTCATGTCTTTTATCTCCACATTCAAGGTGTCTGATTCGGCTGCCTTGCCATCTTTATCTTTTTTGGTGATTTCCTTTACGTAAAAGGTGATCATGGCTCCCCCCGGACGATTGTCTCCTTTGAAGATAGAATTTCCGGTGAATCGGGTGCCAGGGGCCTGCATATAATGCGCCTGATAAGCAGTCGGACCAGGAAATACAAACAGCCCGCTGTTTAATACTTTAGATGCTCCAATTTGAGCCATGTTACGCAATGGACGAATATCATCCAAAATAAATATAGATCGACCAAATGTTGCAATGACCAGGTCTTGTTCCCGTGGGTGAATAACCATGTCCATCGTTGAAACGGTTGGATAGCCCTGTGTCCATTTAGTCCAGTTGGCACCCTCGTCCACACTTACGTAAAGACCAAACTCCGTGCCCAGGAATAGGAGCCGGGGTTCATATACATCCTGTACAAAGGATAAACAATAACCATCTACCGAACTTTGACTAGCCACACGCTCCCAGGTAACACCTAAATCTCTGGTGCGAAACAGGTACGGCGTCCAGTCATCCTGCCGATAATTATTGACTACAACGTATGCCTCAGACGAATTAACCCTGGAAGCATGGATTTGAGCGACCCAGCCACCCTGTGGTAAACCACGAATATTTCTACCCACATTCGTCCAGGACTTTCCGCCATCCGACGTAAGTTGAATATTGCCATCATCTGTCCCAACCCAGATCACTTCTTTTACCCGCGAACTTGGGGCGATACAGGTGATCGTAGTATAGTTTTCAGCACCTGTAACATCCAATGTCAATCCGCCACTTTCCAACTGCTTTTGTTTAGCCGGATCATTGGTGGTCAAATCGGGAGATATGATCCGCCAGCTTCTGCCTCCGTCATCAGAGGCGTGCAGGTACTGGCTGCCATAATAGAGCGTGTTGGGTACCAGTGCGCCCTGTGCAATGCCCGCGTTCCAGTTGAAGCGGAGGTATTCCCCTTCCGGGTGGACCGGTTTGATAAGCTGCGCTGCACCTGTTGTGAGATCTACTTTAAATAGATTTCCACCCTGGTACATGGTGTATGCAATATTTGGATTATTGCGATCAATGACCACATCAAATCCATCCCCAAATGTGATCTCATTCCAATAACCGTTGCGGATTCCTCCGCGGCGCCATACAGAACCCGGCCCCTGCCAGGTGCCATTGTCTTGCATACCTCCATATACATTGTACGGATAATCGTTATCTACCGCAATGTGGTAAAACTGTCCAACAGGCAGGTTCTCGATAAATTGCCAGCTCGCTCCTTTATCGCGGGTGATGGCCATCCCGCCATCATTGCCGTCAATCATGTAACTCGGATCATCAGGACTGATCCACCAATAGTGATGATCCCCATGCACGTTATCCCATCCCAAAAGGGTCTCAAATGTTTTGCCGCCATCCTGGCTGACCTTTACATTCGAAAAGACATTGTACAGGCGATTCTCATTTTCGGGGTCAACAGCAATATCCGAATAATAGAAAGGCCGATCCCCAATATCTTTATCGTTTACTTTTGTCCAGGTGAATCCGCCATCGCTGGACCTGTATAGTCCGTTTTTCTCAGCTTCCACGAGGGCATAGACCACATTGGGGGAGCTGGGCGCAATGGCTAGTCCAATTTTACCGAGTTCGCCTTTCGGCAAACCATCTTTTTCGGTGCGCTTGGTCCAGGTGTCTCCACCGTCAAGCGTAACATATAAACCCGATCCCGGGCCTCCTGATTTGAAAAACCAGGGCCAACGCCGGTATTCCCACATGTTGACAAACATTTTATTGGGATTCGTAGGGTCAACTACAAAATCTGCCGCACCAGTACGGTTGTTGACAAACAAGACTTTTTCCCAGTTCTTGCCGCCGTCTGTTGTGCGATACACCCCCCGGTCGGCACTGTCGCCCCAGGCATAACCGATCGCTGCCACATATACAATATTTGGGTTATCCCGGTGTACAATGATGCGGTGAATATTGCGTGTACGCTGTAAGCCCATCAGCATCCAGGTACGGCCACCATCTATACTTTTGTATATGCCCCCGCCACTGGATTGGCTGTTTCGGGGGTTTCCTTCTCCTGTTCCAACCCAAATGACATCCGGGTTGCTCTGGTCGATAGCCACTGCTCCGATGGAGGCAACTTCCATGCTGTCAAAGATTGGTTTCCAGGAAACCCCACCACCTTCAGACATCCAGAGACCACCTGAAGCGGTGCCCACAAAAATCTGATCCGGGTTGGATAGATTTACATCTACAGCCGTTACCCGACCGCTCATTCCCGCCGGACCAATATTTCGGGGTTGCATCCCGTGGAAGAGGTTCATGTCCAGTTTTTGAGCGTATAGGGGCCCAAAAAATAGTATTGCAATTACCAGAAAGCGTATTCTCATTACCAATTTTTTTATCCGAAAAATCAAAAAAACTTTGTGAAGATACAGAATCGACGAAGCTCTTAATCCAAGTAAATTCTATAATGGGATGAACACCTCTTTTCGCAGGGGTGTTCAATTTCAAATCTCTAACTATACTCACATGGAACTTGGAGGCACATGAAAGGGCCTATCGGCCTTCGGCCTGCCCAGATCGAAAGTCCAGGTGTTTATGAGCTTGTCAACTATAAACTATAAACTATCAACTATAAACTATCAACTATAAACTATAACCTATAACCTCTCATCTAAAACAGCAATACATTTCAACTCAATCGCGATCGGAGTAGGCAGGGAGTCAATTCCAACGGTGGTCCGACAAGGCTGGTTGTCTTTAAAATACTCGGCGTAAATCCGGTTGTATGTATCAAAATCCCGCTTCATATCGGTCAGAAATACGGTAACATCCACCAGATCATTCCAATGAGCACCGCAATCATCCAGGACATGCTTGATGTTTTGAAAAACAGCATGGCATTGCGCTTCAAAACTAAAGGAGGTGTAATTGCCGCCAGAGCTAAGTGTTAATCCCGGTACCCCGTTGGTTTCCGGATCACGTGGCCCGATACCGGAAAGAAAGAGGAGGTTTCCTACCCGTCGGGCATGTGGGTACAAGCCAACAGGTTTTGGGGCACTTTTGGCCTCGTATTTTTTATTCGAATCCATATTTGAATTTTGAATGCTGAATTTTTAATTTTTAATGAGATCACTAACTCACTGAAAAAC
>JAGQWR010000018.1:0-10438 GCA_020437105.1 Saprospiraceae bacterium | reverse complement strand
CACTAACCCACTAACCCACAGAACCACCCCCAAATATAACCACAAGATATTTTCATTAGGCCAAAACATCCGTTGGTAGAATTTTGTTGACTCTATTTCTGTTCCTGTGTATGTTCGCGGCAGATTAGCAATCTGTGATTCACCCGAAAAAAAACTTAATGAAATTTCGAGCATTTTTTATCAGTTTTCTATGTTTGTTGAGCCTGGATTCCTGGTCGCAAAACACGTTTACCCTAAGTGGTACCATCACGGATGCGGATAACGGCGAAACATTAATTGGTGCCACTGTTTTTCTCCCCGTACTGAGCCGAGGGACTACCACCAACGAATATGGCTATTACGCCCTTTCCATCCCGGAAGGCAGTGATTCGCTGACTATCGAATTCAGCTATATTGGATTTCAAAAAGAAATCAGGCAGATCGTTCCTGAAAAGGACGTTGTGCTAAACATCGATTTGGGATCCGGATTACAGCTGGAAGAAGTAGTCGTGAAAGCAGATAGCTATAAGGAGCAACTCCGGTCCACGGAGATGTCGGTCGAGGCCATTACCACCAAAGAGACCAAATTGATCCCGGTACTTTTAGGGGAGAGCGATATCATTAAAGCCATACAGTTAAAACCAGGTATCCCATCAGGTGCGGAGGGTACCACCGGACTGTATGTACGGGGAGGCAGCTCCGACCAAAACCTGATTGTATTGGATGAGGCGATCGTTTACAACGCCAGTCACCTCTTTGGTTTTTTTAGCACCTTTAATACAGATGCTGTAAAAGACCTGAAGTTATACAAAGGAGGCTTCCCGGCTCAGTATGGTGGACGATTATCTTCTGTTATAGATGTCAAGCTAAAAGAAGGAAATAACCGCGAGTTTGCCGGTACCGGTGGTATCGGATTGATCGCATCCAGGTTGACTCTGGAAGGCCCCATTCAAAAAGAAAAATCTTCCTTCATCGTTTCCGGACGGCGCACTTATTTTGATCTGATCACCAAGGGTATAAATAATGCTAATTCGGATAACGGCGATTTTAATCCGATCCCGGATTACTATTTCTATGACCTGAATACCAAAGTGAATTTCAAGTTGAGCGAAAAAGACCACCTCTATTTGAGTGGCTATTTTGGTCGCGATAAATTTGGGTTCAACAGTGATTTATTCAACTTTAACTTCGATTGGGGAAATGCAACGGGTACTGCCCGGTGGAACCACGTTTTCGGTCCGCGTATTTTTGCCAACACCACTTTCACTTATTCAGACTATCAATATAATATCAGTAATGAAGTGACTGGTTTTTCTTTTGAGATCGGTTCGAATATCAAAGATGCCAACTTTAAAACAGACCTCTATTTCGCGCCAAGCGAAAAACATACACTCAGAATGGGCCTGGCTGCTACCTACCACATGTTTACGGTAGGACGTTTGAAAGCCGGGTCGGATGACGGGGAGGTCTCCTTTTCTGCAGGACAGGATTTCACAGGAGCAGAGTTTGGATTATACACCTCTGATGAGTGGAAGCTCAATACTAAATTGACCGTAAATTATGGTCTTCGCCTAAGTGCTTTTGCGAATGACGGTACAAGTTATTTTCGACTGGAGCCACGCCTTGCGGCGAATTATGAAGCGACCGAACGCTTGTCTGTCAAACTGAGTTATGCCCGCATGAATCAGTACCTGCACCTGGTTTCAAGTTCGGGTGTAGCGCTGCCAACAGATGTCTGGTATCCCAGTACACAAAAAATTGCACCACAGCAGTCTGATCAGATTGCAACCGGTTTTTCTGTTTTACTGGGGGATAAGTTTTTCCTCACAAATGAGTATTTCTACAAGCGCTTGCGGAATCAACTCGATTTTGTGGACGGTGCCGAGCTGTTTGCCAATCCTAATCTGGAAGAGGAATTTGCTATCGGAAAGGGTTATAGTTACGGCATGGAATTGAGTATTGAAAAGAAAGAAGGAAAGCTAACAGGATGGATTGGATATACCTTGTCGCTGATTCGACGGGGCGAGTTTCAACCCATAGACCCGGGCGCCGTATTTGCCGGCCGGGAGGCATACTACTCTCCAAGATATGATCGGCGCCACGACCTGTCAACAGTTTTGATGTATGAGATTAATCGGAGGCTGACCGCCTCTGCTGCCTGGGTATTTGGTTCCGGCGATCTGTATTGGTTGCCGCTACAGCGATTTATAGTACAGGATGTAACAGGTGCTCAGTCACAGGTGTTGGTGCCCTTGTATGAAGATCGAAACAATGTACGTTTGGCGCCGTATCACCGGCTGGATCTCGGTCTGGTTTGGAAGTTTTTTCCAAAATGGGGTGAAAGCGACCTGACGTTCAATGTGGTAAATACCTATGATCGGCGGAATGCCTTCTTCATATATATCGAGCCCGTTTATGCAGAAGGTAGTAGCGGAAACGGCACAGGTGTTGAAATACCCGAGCGGCTGGCTGTGAAGCAGGTTTCGCTGTTTCCCGTGCTGCCATCAATTACCTGGAACTTCAAATTTTAAAGAAAAAATTATGCGTCAGATATATTTGTTTTTTATCGCCTTAGGCTTGATTTCCTTCGCGGCCTGTAATTTGGAAAAGGAAATCGAATTGGAATTGCCGACCTCAGAAAGTGTCGTTGTGGTAGAGTGTTATCTGGAACCCGGCCAACCCTATACCTTGTTGCTTTCACGCACTGCCGGCTATTTCGAGCCGTTTCCTACATCCGATGTAGAATTTGTCGCTAATCTGTTGGAAGATGGTGCCAGTGTGCGAATTACTTATCAGGGGGAAGTGATTGATTTGGAAGAAGGCTTCTTCTTCAACCCGGCAAGCGGAAAATTTTTCAACTATGGGACGGATAAAATAGTGCCGGAAGATTTTACCAACGACTTTGCCCTGGAGATTATAACTGCAGACGGCGAAACGATCACATCGACAACCCGGATACTCCAGCCCGTGCCAATTGACAGCGTCGTGATCAAGTTTAATGGTATAGATACTTTAGCGCAGGCGCTCATGTACTTTACAGATGATACGACCCAACCAAATTTCTATCGGGCGCTGTTACATCAAAATAGCCTCGACAGTATTCCGGATCTCAATTTTCCGGTCAACGACGAACTGGTAGATAACGCAACGGTTGTTTTCGGAACAGCTTATTCGTATGCAAAAGGAGATACTTTGTATCACACCCTTTTTCATATTGATGAGGCCTACTACAAATTTTTGCTAAGTTTTCAGAATGCGATTGGCTCGAATGGAAATCCATTCGCACAACCGGGAGGGATTGTCTCCAATGTTAGCGGAGGCGGAGCTATCGGAATTTTTACCGGATTAAGTTATGTGCGTACAGAGACCTATGTGCCCAAGTAAAGATTATTTTCGGGGCCATGGAATCCATTGGGAAATCCCTTTGGTGGCTTCCGCATAGCCGGGTTTGGTGGCTAGTTGTCTTTCTTCCATCATACGGATGGTAATAAACTGAAACATGGCTGCAATAGAAACCCAGCCAATGCCCATCCACCAACTTTCCGGATTCGCCGAAAGGCCAAAAAAGAAAAGGCCCAGCCAGAATAGTGCCTCTCCAAAATAGTTTGGATGCCGGGAAATACGCCAGAGTCCGTCTGTACAGACTTTGCCTTTGTTTTCCGGCTTTCGCCGAAAGGCAAGTAATTGATTGTCGGCAAAAAATTCAAAACCGACAGCGATCAAACAGGTTAGGGATGCCAGTAAATCCAACCAGCCAACTGGGGCACTGCTTTCTGCCAGAGCCGGGTATAAAGGCAGGCAGCCGAGGAAAACAATGATCGTAGGGAATAGATGTATCCCGCTAAAGCTGACCAACCAATAGGCTTTACCGGTCTGTTGTTCCAGGGAGTCGTAGCGCCAATCCTGATGTTGTAAGCCGGGCCAGCTTCGGGCCCAATTCCAGGTTAAACGGATACCCCACAAACAGACAAATGTAAATGCCAGTACCGCCCGGGTGGCATCAGCCGGAATTTCTTGTCCGAGATACAGGAAATAGGCTGCAATAAGCATCGGGATAACACTCCAATAAGGATCGTATAAACTCGAATTTTTACGGAGGTAGCTGAAAATGAAAACAACCACCGTAGCAATACCATCTGCCAGCGCAGCGATCCAAATCGGGTGCCAGGCTTTTAACCAGGCCCAGTAGCCGGCACCTGTTGCAGCTGCCAGTGCCACTATGTATGCTAAAATAACAATGCTAAAGGAAGTGCTTCTGTTTGGGCTTTTCATAGTGTCTGTTTCCGTTTTTCAAAGAAAGCAATTTTTTGAACTTTTTTCCTTACCTTTGCGCCGCTAAAATTTATTCATTAACCAAAAGCATTCTTTCAATGCTACTAGAAGAAGAAAACGACGATCTGCAGGAAACTCCTGAAACTCAGGAGGAGACCACAGCAGAAGAAACAGCTGCTCCCAAGGCGGAGGAGGCTGTAACCAAGGAAACTTCAGCGTCTGATGATGACGATGACAGTGAAGACGAGGACGAAGATTTAGTTCTCGACATCGACAACCAGAATAATGCTGGTGGTGCGCACGATGATTTCGACTGGGAAGTGACCAATAAAGATTCCCTCCCTTATTCGGAGGATGTTATTGCCACATATACGGAGCAATACGACGCCACCCTGACTTCTGTTACGGAAAATGAAATCGTAAGAGGTCGGGTAACTTCTATTCAGGAAGGCGATATCGTACTTGATATCAACTTCAAATCAGACGGACTGGTATCCTCTTCCGAATTTCGGGATTTACCAGACCTGGCTGTAGGAGACGAAGTGGAGGTATATGTTGAGATGCAGGAAGATGCGCGCGGACAGTTGGTTCTTTCCCGCCGCAAAGCAAAATTGCTACGTGCCTGGGAAAACATCAAAGACTCTTACGCTATTGGTACAGTGATCAAAGGTACCGTAATCAGCAAAACCAAAGGTGGTTTGATCGTCGATTGTGGCGGTTTGGAAACCTTCCTCCCTGGTTCGCAGATCGACATCAAACCGATCATTGATTATGATTCATACGTTGGTAAAACCATGGAGTTTAAAGTGGTTAAAATCAACGAGCAGATCAAAAATGCGGTTGTTTCGCACAAAGCGCTTATCGAAAGCGATTTGGCTGATCAGCGCGAGAAAATCATTGCCAGTCTGGAGAAAGGACAGGTATTGGAAGGTATTGTCAAAAATATCACAGACTTTGGGGCATTCCTCGACTTGGGTGGTGTTGACGGCTTACTTTACATTACGGATATCTCTTACGGCAGGATCAACCACCCTAGCGAAGTACTTGCCCTCAATGAGAAAATCAATGTTGTTGTACTCGAATTTGACGAGAACAAAAAACGGATTTCTCTGGGTCTCAAACAACTTCAACCACATCCATGGAAAGTGCTTGATGAAGGCATTGTCGAAGGAGCAGTGGTTAAAGGCCGCATCGTAAATATCGAGGATTATGGCGCCTTCCTGGAAGTTAAACCAGGTGTAGAAGGTCTGATCCACGTATCTGAGGTGAGCTGGAGCAACCAACCAATTAATGCACGGGAGTATTTCACCCTGCACCAGGAGTTGGAAGCTAAGATCGTAACGATCGACCGCGAAGACAAGAAGATGTCACTCTCTATCAAGCAATTGAGCAAAGATCCATGGAGTGAAATCGAAGGTCTGTTTCCGGAAGGAAGCCGCCACACAGGAGTTGTGAAAAACCTTACTCCTTATGGTGTTTTCGTTGAAATGGAAGACGGTATTGGTGGAATGGTTCACATTTCTGACCTTTCCTGGACCAAGCGTTACCAGCACCCTTCTGAGTTTACCAAAGTTGGTGCAGAGATCGAAGTTATCATCCTGGAGATCGATAAAGAGAACCGCAAACTTTCGCTCGGTCACAAACAAGTAGAAGAGAATCCTTGGGATACCTTCGAAAATGTTTTCCCGGAAGGTTCTTACCATGAAGCTACCGTGCTTCGGAAAGATAACCGTGGAGCAATCGTTCAACTGCCTTATGGTTTGGAAGCCTACGCGCCGATCAAGCACATTAAGAAAGAAGACGGCTCAATGGCTGAAGTGGATGAAATCCTGACCGTGAAAGTGATCGAGTTTAATCGCGATGACAAACGGATTATGGTTTCACACCTGCGCTATCTGGAAGATGTACGTCGTGAAGCTGATGACAGCGTTCGTAAAGAACGTGTGGAAGAGCAAAAAACAGTACGTAAAGCTGTTAAGAAAACACAGACCAACGTAGAGAAATCTACTCTTGGTGACTTGGCTGCTTTCTCTCAACTCAAAGAGCAGTTGGAAGAAACTACCGATGAAGAAGAATAGGCCTGTCCTGTTTTCTTAAATGAAAATAAGCCCGGCTGCAACTTGTTTGCAGTCGGGTATTTTTTTTTGTAGCACCCCTGCTAGCGGCATCCATTTGATTTGAATCCATTAAATTTGCATAAGAAATCCCGGCTGTGCAAAAATCTAACCGAACAATACGCATGGCAAAAACAAGCTGGATCTTTAGTTTACTTCTCCTCCTCTCTCTCGGCGCTTGCAGCTCGGGAGAGAAACCCGAGACGACCTTAATACCTGAAGTGGTACACGAACTTTTGGGGCCCTCCGAGTTTGCTTCCATCCTCAGTCAGACCAATAAATTTCTTTTACTGGATATTCGTACTCCGGATGAATACGAAACCGGACATCTAAAAGGTGCCATCAACCTGAATTTCTTTGATCCGGGCTTTCACGATAGTTTGCAGCAACTTGATAAACAACTGCCTGTCTTTATTTACAGTCAAAACGGCACCCGGAGCAATAAGGCCCTCACCGCGTTAAAAGGGAGTGGATTTCTTAAAATTTATGAGCTGGAAGGCGGCTATGAAGGCATGGCACTTTAGGGTAAGACTAAAGATTTTCGCTTTCTATTCTGCTTTGTAAAACACCGTTAAACAAATTTTGCCAATTGCTGTTGTAGCACTTGATTAAATAAAAAACATTGGCACAGCAGGTAATTGTAATTGGATCGGGGTTTGCAGGGTTGTCTGCTGCCTGTTATTTGGCCGAGGCCGGATATGCGGTCACCGTACTGGAAAAAAATAAAATTCCGGGTGGTCGGGCACGCAAATTCGAGCAGGATGGGTTTGTTTTTGATATGGGCCCCAGTTGGTACTGGATGCCTGGTGTTTTCGAAGATTTCTTTTCCCATTTCGGGAAAAAAGTATCCGATTATTATGAGTTGCTTCGCCTGGATCCTTCTTACCAGATATTCTTTGAAGACAATGCCCTAATGGAGGTGCCGGCAAGCATGGATGCCCTATATGCCATGTTTGAACACTATGAGCCTGGCAGCAGCAAACAACTAAAGAAATTTCTGAGCGAAGCCGCCTACAAATACGAAGTCGGCATAAAAGAATTTGTCCGGAAACCAGGCCATTCTATTCTTGAATTTGCAGACATGCGCGTACTCAAAAGCATGTTTCGATTGCAGATGTTTACCTCTATCTCTGCCCATATTCGGCAATTGTTTAAGAATGATAAGCTGATTCGGTTACTGGAGTTTCCCGTTCTTTTTCTGGGTGCTACGCCTCAAAAAACGCCGGCGCTTTATAGCCTGATGAATTATGCCGACCTGGCACTGGGAACCTGGTACCCTCAAGGCGGTATGCATAAAATTATTGAAGGGATGCTTTCTCTGGCAACAGAATTAGGTGTAGAGATAAAAACAGGACACGAAGTAGAACGACTGGAAACAAGTTTGGATCGCGTAAGTCAGGTACATACAAACCAGGGTGTCTTTCAGGCAGATGTTGTAGTTGGGGCAGCCGATTACCACCATGTCGAACAGCATTTGCTGGATCAGGATAAGCGTACCTATTCAGAAGGCTATTGGCAAAAGCGTACCATGGCACCGTCTTCCCTGCTCTTTTATTTGGGCGTCGAAGGTCGATTGAAAAACCTGCAGCATCATAATTTATTTTTTGATGCAGATTTTGAAAGGCATGCCCAGGAAATTTATGAGGATGCTGCCTGGCCTTCGGATCCACTTTTTTACGTATGCGTTCCTTCCATTACAGACCCAAGTGTAGCTCCGGCAGGTAAAGAGAATGTATTTGTACTCATTCCCCTCGCTCCCGGATTGGAAGATTCGGAGAATCAGCGGGAACACTATTATAATGTTGTGATGGAGCGACTGGAAGCACGTACTGGTCAGGATATTCGTTCGAAAGTGATTTTTAAACGATCCTATGCCATGCGCGATTTTGAAAAAGATTATCACGCATTTAAGGGAAATGCTTACGGCCTGGCAAATACCCTGCTGCAAACAGCTTTTTTGAAACCCAAGCTCAAGAGTAAAAAGGTTCAGAATTTATATTATGCCGGGCAATTGACAACCCCTGGCCCGGGGGTGCCCCCCTCACTAATCTCTGGTGAAGTGGTGGCCCGTGAGATAATTAAATCCAATCCAGTATAAAAACTGGTTAGTTGTTTTTAAACCGCATTTCCAAATGGACGCATTGTATAACGAAGTATGTCAGGAGTGCAGCCGCTTGATTACCAATCGGTATAGTACTTCATTTTCTATGGGCATTAAGGCCTTTGACCGCCGGTTTCACATGCCTATCTACGCAGTTTATGGGTTTGTTCGCTTTGCGGATGAAATCGTCGATACCTATCAGGGTGTTCACAAAGATGTTTTGCTGGAGCGTTTTCGAGCGGATTTGGATCATGCGCTGGAAGAACGCATTAGTTTAAATCCGGTGCTACATGCTTTCCAGGCGGTAGTCCACACCTATAAAATTGAAAAGGAATTGATTGATGCCTTTTTGAATTCCATGGAAATGGACCTGTTTCATTCCCGGTACAAAGACAGCTTGTACAAGGAGTATATATACGGATCTGCAGAAGTAGTCGGATTGATGTGTTTACGAATTTTTGTAGAGGGTGATGAAGCACAATTTGACAGGCTCAAAGAAACGGCCTGTAAACTGGGTAGCGCCTTTCAGAAGGTTAACTTTTTGCGTGATATGAAATCAGATTTTGACGAACGGGGACGTGTTTATTTCCCGGGTGTTGATTTTACCCGATTTTCATCGGATGATAAGCGCGCTATTGAAGCTGATATCAAAGCCGATTTTGATGCAGCTTATGTTGGCATTCTGCAGTTGCCGAAAGGGGTAAGATTGGGGGTTTACCTGGCATACGTTTACTACTTAAAGCTGTTTCAAAAAATCTGTGGGGCGACACCAATAAGGGTCAAAGAAGAACGCATTCGGGTGCCAAACAGTCGAAAAGTATTATTGCTTCTGAGTTCTACACTACGCCACCGCCTGAACATGCTCTGATGCCCCGAGATTTGAAAAATATCCGACAAGCTGTCCTCTTGGGAATCGGCCTGCTTTGTATCGTACTGACACTTATCCTGTGGTTTACCGATGAGGTTCAGCCGCATTTGTTGGACTTCCTTGTTGATCCGCCTTTGCAGATTGCCCAACTGGAAACCCGTTACCTATATGGGTTACTAATGGCCTTTTCCTTTTTTCCGGTATTTTTATTGAGTTTCGATCGGCAGGTTGCGTATTACAGGCAGTGGAAATATTTGTTTCCAGCTATCTTTTTGATGGCGTTTCCCTTTATTATTTGGGATGTGTGGTACACCAGGGTAGGGGTTTGGGGCTTCAACGAAGCATATTTTTCTGGTTTGCGCATTCTGGGTTTACCGATTGAGGAATGGTTGTTTTTTCTGGTCATTCCCTTTGCTTGTGTTTTTATATATGAAAACGTTCGGGTGAAGGCGCGGCGCGACTGGTACATCCGGATCGAGCCCTGGGTGAGTGCAGGCTTACTCTTGTTTTTTGTAATCGCCGGTTTTTTTGCCTGGGGGCGAATCTATTCCGCTTCTTCCTATATTATGAGTGCCGGATTGCTGGCCTTTCACATGGCATACGGCAATGCCTTGATTCGCGCTCGATTTTTTCTGGCCTTTTACTGGAGTTTGATTCCATTTCTGATCATCGACGGGGTGCTAACTGGTATTGCTACCAAGGCACCAATTGTAGTATATAATCCAGATGAGTTTTTGGGTTGGCGGATCTGGACTATTCCGGTGGACGATGCTGTTTACGGGATGTTGCTGCTGTTTGGTGTGGTCATTTTGATGGAAAGGTTTCGCCAGGTAAAAAAATGAATATTTTTTCGGGCTAGAGTTATAAAATACCAATAGGGCAATTATCTTTGCAATCCCATTTGAAATCATCGGAATCAGAACGAAAAATATTTAAATATTTTTCACTTGAACTTGCGGTTTTAAATAATGTGGTTATCTTTGCACTCGCTTTTAAAGAAAGCGAAAAAAGAGAGAAACATTTCATGATAAAATCATGTAGATGATAGGGTGTTTGAGAGATCTACGCAGGTAGATGGCTTCAGATTACCTAAAGAAGTTCATT
>JAGQWR010000017.1:2060-27319 GCA_020437105.1 Saprospiraceae bacterium | reverse complement strand
AATAAAATTATTTGGCGGATTGACATACAATACCTTTTTTAATTTTTATTTGAATTTGGATGTCGGTGGATGCAGATTAATTTCCGTCATCATCATCCATTTCAAAACCACTTGAATCATCTGAAGAATCCAGTCGGCTACCGGCGGCAGCTGCCTGGTTTAATTTCTCCAATTTGCTCCGTGCTTCAGTCAAAATGGTTTGATCCTGTCCTTTATAGCCGTCTAATACAGCTTCCAAAACAGCTTTCGCATTAAATAGGTCACCTGAGTCTGCATATACATCAGACAGGAGAATCAGTGCACGTGCTACCCAGTCGTCGTAACCGGCATTACCCTGGATGGCTTTATTGGCCAGATCTTCGGCTAATACCAGGTCGCGTTTCAAATAGGCAATACGAGCCAGTAAATAGCGTGCTTCGGCAGCTTCCACGCCTCCACCATACTGCGAAACCTGGTTAAAGGCTATTTGAGCACTGCCGTAATCTTTATTATCGTAGGCTACCTTACCCAGGTAAAAATTGGCTTTTGCTTTCTGGCTTTGAGTCGCATTTGGATTGCTACTCACTTTATTCGCCATTTCATAAACAGCCTGGGTATTATTGATTCGGTAAGCAGATTGCAGGGCACCTAACTGGGCTTCAAAACGCATCTCTTCGGTGAGTGCAGCCTGTTCCAGTTTTTTGTAATAATCATAGGCTTTATTGAAATCCAGCGAGTAGTTGTATGCAATCAATGCCGAAAGTTGCAGCGATTTTTGGTAGTACTTGCTTTGACCTCGTGCTACGACATACTCAAAATCGCCCAATGCTTCTGCATAGCGTTTGAGTTCGTAAAAGGACTCTCCCCGATGCTGATGCGCTGCAAGGAGGTTTACCCCATTTGGGAATTTTCGGATATAATCCGTGAAACCCTGGATTGCCCGTTCGTAATTACTGTTTTCGTATTGGGATTCTGCCGATTTAAAATTGAGGGAATCCTTTGCAAAATTATCAATTTCGTACCCCGGAATGGTTTCCAGAAAACGGGTATAACCGTCCGGATCACTTAGATAATCCACGTAAATTTCTTCAAGGGCAGCCAGCGCATCCCGGGCTTCAGCCGGTTCCGGGTTGCTGCCAAAGATCTGCTTGTAATATTCTACTGCTGTTTGCAAATTGCCCTGGTTAAAGCTAATCAAACCCAGGCGCAGCAAGGACTGAACAACCAGATTAGAGCTGTTTTTATAATCCTGAACTAATTGCCGCAGTGGCTGTGTGGCCTGATTTAGCTGGCCGATTTCCTGATAGGTAACACCGAGTGCAAAGAGTGCATCATCTGCATACTCGGATCGTGGATAGTCATCAATGATACTTTCCAGTGCCAGAATTTTCTCTGTGGTTTTGCCACGAAGTCCTTCAATAATAGCCTTTTGGTAAAGGGCATAAATAAATCCGGAATAATTGTTGTTGATGGCCGAATTGTAAAAACGAATGGCATCATTATATTCATTCCTTTTGAAAAAACAATCAGCTGCCCGAAGGGTCGCATCACCCAGCACCTGTTCTTTCACTACCTGATTTCGAATGAAGGGCTTGTTACGTTCAATACTGGAAACTGTTTCCTGAAAATAACCCAGTGCACGGGCATAATTCTGTTGTTTGAGATAATTGTATCCCTGAATATAGTTTGCTGTATAAATCGAAGATTCATCCGGAAGGTCTTTCACGGTTTTAGCCAGTGTCAGAAACTGGTCCAGCATCTGAGCACTTTCCTGGTACTTTTTGTTTTGATGGGCGATGTCTCCCAACCAGTAAGTACAAGCCGCCTTAATAGTTTGATTAACCGGTTCTGAATTGGACTTGGAGAATTTCTGTGCAGCCTGGGCTAAATCACCCTGCTGATACAGCTGCATGCCCCGTAAATAAGCGACCTTTTGATAAGCTTCGCGAATTTGGGGTGTCTTTTCCGGAATTTCATCGATGATGCTCAAAGCTCCTTCGTAGTCGCGTGTATTCAGGAAAATATTGCCCATCAGGTTTTGAGCTTCTCCGTAGTGCGTATCTCCGGGTTTGAATGTTTGCAGGGTGGTAATAGCCTCTGTACCATAACCCAGTTCGTAGGAAAGCTTGGCATAGTTTAGCTTGGCTTCCTGGCGAATTCCGGAGTTATAGTTCATGCGCTGAGCCAGGCCGAACGCATTACGTGCATTGGTTTTTTTTCCGAGATTGAGGTAGGAATCGCCCAGATAGTAAAGCGCAAACTGTCCCAGTTCACTATTCTGATCGGCCAATTGTTCGAGGTTATTGGTCGCCGATTCGTACTTGCCATTTTTGTATTGAGTATAGCCCAATTGATAAAACTCTTCTTCCCGTAGCTTCCCGCTTCGTTCGGCATAATATTCCAAATAGGGGAGGGCTGCTTCAAATTGGCCTAATTCAAAATAGGACTGGCCAATGAGTTGGTGTAATTCCTGCCGTTTACGGGTTCGGTTATCGCTGATTAGTGGCTCCGCATAATCAATCAGCTTTTGGTATTCGCCTTCAGCGAAATAGATCTGAGCGATATAGTAGGGTACATGCGGTTTGTATTTCCGCGAGTTTTGGACGATCTGAAATTGCTTGGTGGCTTTGTCATAGTCTCCATCAAAGAAATAACAGAGTCCGAGGTAGTAGTTGGTCGGATAGTAGTACTCATTCTCCAGGTCTTTTACCTGACTGAAATTTGCCTTTGCCTGTGGAAATTGTTTCTTCACAAAATAGGCGTATCCCATTTTAAAGCGTACCTCCGAACGTTGTTCATTGGTCAACTGATTGGTTGGGATGATGGCAAAATATTCAACAGCCTTTTCGTATTTTTTTGAATTGTAATAAAAATTGGCCAATTCAATTAACGCCTGGTTGGAAATAGGATCCGGAGAATAAGTTCGAATAAATTCCAACATGAGCTTCTCTCCGTCGGGGAGTTCCAGTCTGACCGCACTTTGAGCATAACCCAATTCCGCGCGGGCAATCAACAGGTCATACTGGCCGTGACTGGCAGGTACAAGCAGGTCAATGGTTTTTTTAAATTCTTCCTGTGCCTTTCCGTAGAGCCCCTGATCAAATAGGTCAGTGGCAATTTTGTAGGAGGCATTGGCTTCCGTGAAAACGGTTGTTTGTTGGCTAAAGAGCAGGGTTCCGCTAAATACAAACCAACTAAACAGCAGACATTTTTTGATGGTCATATGTTACTAAAATTTACTAGAAAGCTTACAGGAGACTAGACAGAACACGGCATAAAAACGACTTCCGCCTTCTTATTAGTCTGATAAGTGAAAAATTCCAAAGCAATTGTGACGAATTTATAAAAAATAAGGGACATTAACTTTTTAGAATTTTTCAGACAAACCCTGAAAATAAAGGGGGGTGTCCTCCATTTTACGGTGACAAACCCCCTTTGTATTTTTTAATTTTACTTATTACTTAAAGTCAAATTAAGCCTTCTTAAAGTGCAGAATGGTACTTTCAATAATATCGCAGCAGTCTTCCAATTGTTCATCTGTCATGACCAGGGGCGGTGCAAAACGAATGATATTGCCATGCGTAGGTTTGGCCAGCAGGCCATTTTTACTGAGTGCTACACAAATATCCCAGGCAGTAGAAGATTCGGGGGTATCATTGATCAAAACCGCATTCAATAAGCCCTTTCCACGTACCTTATTAACCAAATCACTCTTGTTGACTAATACTTGCATGCGTTCGCGAAAGCGGATGCCTAATTTACGGGCATTCTGCGCCAGCTTCTCATCCCGAACGACCTCGAGGGCAGTTTGAGCAATATGGCAAGCCATCGGGTTTCCACCAAATGTACTTCCATGTTGGCCGGGATGAATCACATCCATGATGTAATTATCAGCTAATACAGCAGAAACCGGGTAGGCTCCTCCTGAAAGGGCTTTTCCGAGGATCAAAATATCCGGACGCACATAGGTTTTTTGCTGTTCGCAATTTCCCTGGCAAGTGCAATCACCACATACGGCCAACAGGCTGCCTGTACGGGCAATGCCTGTTTGGATTTCATCAGCAATAAACAACACCTGGTGTTCGGAGCAGAGCGCCGCCGCCCCTTGCAGGAAGTCAGAATCCGGAACATTGACACCGGCTTCACCCTGGATGGGTTCTACCAGAAATCCGGCTACCTGTTTTCCTTTTTCCAGAAGGACCTGCTCCAGCGCATCCAGGTCATTGTATTTAATGGAGATAAAACCCGGCGTATAAGGGCCAAAGTGTCCCTTCGCATCCGGATCAGAGGAAAAGGAGATGATCGTGGTTGTTCGTCCGTGGAAATTTTCACCACAAACTAAGATCAGAGCATCCCCATTGGCTATTCCTTTCTTTTCATACCCCCATTTCCGGCAGATTTTGATGGCTGTTTCCACGCCCTCCGCACCGGTATTCATTGGGAGTACCTTTTCGAATCCGAAATAATTGCTCAGGTACTCTTCGTATGCACCCAGCTTATCGCTGTAAAAAGCACGGGAAGTAAGGGTAAGCATTTCTGCCTGATCTTTTACGGCCTGGACAATTCGGGGATGACAATGTCCCTGGTTGACGGCCGAATAAGCTGAAAGGAAATCATAGTATTTGCGACCTTCCACATCCCAAACAAAAACGCCTTCACCTCTGGATAATACTACCGGAAGCGGATGATAGTTATGCGCTCCATAGCGGTCTTCCAATTCTATAAACGCGTCTGATTTTTTGGACTTGGTAAGCATAATTCTGTTTTTTAGAGATTATAAAACCTCATTTACATCTGTATATGGCAGATTGAATGCCTCCGAAACTCCTTTATAAACCACTTTACCATTCACGACATTCAATCCTAATTTAAGCGAATGGTTTTCCCTGCAAGCTGCTTTCCAGCCTTTGTTTGCCAATTGTATGGCATAGGGCAGGGTAGCATTAGTCAACGCAATGGTTGACGTATAAGGTACAGCACCCGGCATATTTGCGACACAATAATGAACCACATCATCAATAATGTAGGTCGGGTCTTCGTGTGTTGTTGGTTTACAGGTTTCAATACATCCTCCCTGATCAACAGCCACATCAACCAATACCGTACCCGGGTTCATATCTTTCAACATATCACGAGTAATAAGGTTTGGTGCTTTGGCGCCTGGAATAAGTACTGCTCCAATAATCAGATCACTATCTTTAATGAGCTTCCGGATATTCAATTCATTTGAAAAAAGCGTCACCACATTGGCCGGCATGACGTCGTTGAGGTACCGGAGCCGGTTGAGGTTAATATCCAGAATGGTTACCTGAGCACCCAATCCAGCGGCCATTTTTGCAGCTTGTGTACCGACTACACCACCACCCAGGATTAGCACTTTACCGGGAGGCACACCAGGTACACCGCCCAGTAAAACACCGCGGCCTTTTACTGGTTTCTCCAGGTATTTGGCACCTTCCTGAACGGCCATTCTACCTGCTACCTCCGACATCGGTACCAAAAGTGGCAAACTTCTGTCAGACAGTTCAACTGTTTCATAAGCCAGACAGATAGCATCTGAATCGATCATCGCCATTGTCAGCGGCTCATAAGACGCGAAATGAAAATAGGTGAATACCAGTTGATCCTTTTTGATCAGCTTATATTCCTGCTCAATCGGTTCTTTCACCTTCATGATCATTTCCGCAATCGCATAGACATCTTCGATTGTCGGCAGGATTTTAGCGCCGGCTCGTTTGTACTCTTCATCAAAAAAGCCACTGCCTTCACCAGCTTTAGCCTGGACATACACTTCGTGGCCTCTTTTTACAAGTTCTAAGGCACCTCCCGGGGTTAGGGCAACCCGGTTTTCGTTGTTCTTAATTTCGATTGGAACACCAATTACCATGAATTTCAGTTTTATTTGATAGATAACATGTTGAAAATGCCCGGCAAAACCTCCCATATCATCGCTCCTGTAGGCAGACAAGCAAATGTAATGATTTAGTTAGTTAGTATGTTAGTGATCCGGTGATTCTGTGTTCCTGTTTTAAAGGAGTTATGACTCAGACTCCGGTAAAAAGATCGGTGATGCCGGATCAGGGAGGAGGCCTTTTTCGAATGCAGTATGGTATAAGGTCTCTACCGCCTTTTTGCCTTCTGGGCCTAAATCAATGGAAAAATCATTGACATATAGATCAATGTGTTTGTACATGACACTTTCTTCCATCTCCTGCGCGTGGGCGCGAATGAAGGGAAGGGCCTCTTTGGGATGGGCAAATGCATATTCAACCGATCGTCTAAGCACCCGATTGATCCGATGTTTTAGCTCCAATGGCAAATCCCGCCGCACTGCGATTCCGCCCAGCGGTATGGGGAGTTGAGTAGTTTCCTCCCAATATGCACCACAGTCTAATAATTTGATGAGGCCTTTTTCCTGATAAGTAAAACGATTTTCATGGATAATCAATCCGGCCGCAACATCGCCATCCAATACAGCTTGCTCGATATCGGAAAAGAGCATTTCTATTTTATTAGTCGCCTCCGGATAGGCAAGCCCCAGGAGGAAGTTGGCCGTCGTATAACGACCCGGAATAGCAATTGGCCCGGCAATAATCTCTGCTTTGTTTAGTGATTTTCGGGCAATGAGTAGCGGACCAACGCCTCTGCCCAGGGCGCTGCCGGCATCTAAAAGTTGATAAGTGCCCAATAAATGTCCGAGGGCATGAAAACTGAGTTTAGTCATTTCCAGTTTCCCCTGGAATGCCAGTTGGTTGAGGGCTTCCACGTCTTCCAGGACGGCCTCAAATACCAAGCCTTCGGTATCAATGCGCTGATGCAGCAGGGCATCAAAGATGAATGTATCGTTGGGACAAGGACTAAATCCTAAGCTAATTTGCATTCCTTCCTATTTTTATGCGTTGGGCCACCGGGGTTTGTTATTTTTGCGCCATGAATCCAATCTTTCAAATACTTTACGAAGATAATCACCTCATTGCTGTAAACAAGCCGGCCGGCTGGCTGGTTCAAGGCGATCAGACGGGGGATCGGCCATTGGCTGAATATGTAAAGGATTATATCCGCGATCGATATAAAAAACCGGGGGCTGTTTATCTCGGGACGATCCATAGATTGGATCGGCCGGTAAGTGGCGTTGTGGTCTTTGCCCGAACGAGTAAAGCATTGACCCGTATGAACAAAATGTTTCATGACCGAAAAGTAGAAAAAACATATTGGGCTATTACCGATATGCGTCCGGAACCCTTTCAGGGACACCTGACACACTATATTTATAAGGATCATACGCGCAACAAATCTACTGCGCTGGAAAGGATGAGCAACAGGCATTCAGATGCTAAACAAGCTGATCTGGATTACGATTTGCTCGCCAGCGTGGAAGGCTCCCATTTGCTGGTGGTCAATCCCATTACCGGACGGCCACACCAGATTCGGGTGCAGTTGGCAAAGATCGGTTGTCCGATTCGGGGCGATCTAAAATATGGCGACGAAAAGGTAAATGAGGATGGCACAATCTGCCTCCATTGCCGTAGCCTGAGTTTCGAACATCCGGTAAAAAATATTCCCGTACGTATTACAGCCAAACCACCAATGGATTTGCAGATTTGGCAGAAGTATGGGCATTTAGTTTAATTAGTTTGAGTTTGCCCCGATAGCTATCGGGGGAGTTTGAGTTTGAGTTTGGCCCGATATGCTATCGGGAGTGGTCCTGTGGCTCATTAAAAATTATTAATTAAGACTTAAAAATTCGATATGAAACATATTTCAGTAATAGGAGCAGGCACCATGGGAAATGGAATTGCCCATGTATTTGCCATGAAAAATTATTCGGTAACCCTGATTGATGTGCAGGCAGACGCTCTTGAAAAAGCATTAGCTACCATCTCCAAAAATTTGGATCGTATGGTGGCTAAAGACAAGCTCACGGAAGCGGATAAGGCCAAAACGATGGCAAATATTCAGACCACTACAGATCTGGCAACAGGTGTAAAAACAGCCGATCTGGTAGTCGAAGCTGCCACCGAAAATATGGATCTCAAGTTGAGTATTTTCCGGGCGATGGATCAGGCAGCGCCAAAAGCAGCGATTCTGGCAACCAATACTTCTTCGATTTCCATTACGGCTATTGCTTCGGTGACCAAGCGTCCGGAACAGGTGATTGGCATGCATTTTATGAATCCGGTGCCGGTGATGAAACTGGTGGAAGTAATTCGCGGATATGCGACGAGCGATGCAGTGACCCAAACGATTATGGACATGTCGAAAGGCCTGGGTAAGGTACCTGTGGAGGTAAATGATTATCCGGGATTTGTGGCCAACCGTATTTTGATGCCCATGATCAATGAGGCAATTTACAGCCTGTATGAAGGTGTTGCCGGAGTGGCAGAAATAGATACGGTTATGATGTTGGGAATGGCGCACCCAATGGGTCCGTTACAATTGGCTGACTTTATCGGGCTCGACGTTTGTTTATCTATCCTGAAGGTATTACAAGATGGTTTTGGTAATCCAAAATATGCACCTTGTCCTTTATTGGTAAACATGGTGACAGCCGGAAAATTAGGCCGAAAATCCGGAGAAGGTTTTTACAGTTATGCACATGGCACCAAGGAATGGGTCTTGGCTGATCGGTTTAAGAAATAAATCCTATTTCTTAGTCCGCTTCCGCTGAATCCTCAAACAAATCGCCTTTAAAGCTGTCTATTTCCCGGCGTTGGCGTTTTGTTGGGCGACCAACACCTTTTTCGCGCTGTTCGATTTTTCCTTTGCCAATAAACCAGTCCTGGTATTTATTGAGCTCTTCGGCAGGGGTGAGGTTCTCGTAACAGGTTTGTGCGATTGGAGCGCCTACACGTTTGTCAATAAGTTTGAGGATCTTAAATTCGAGGTTAAAGCCATCTTTTCGGACATGTACGATTTGGCCTTCCTCCACCAGGGTGCTGGGTTTTGCCGTTACATCTTTGATCCGAATCCTGCCTGATTTACAGGCATCAGTTGAGATCGTTCGGGATTTGTAAATGCGAACACTCCATAGCCATTTATCAATACGTACGCCACTCACGGGATTTATTTTTCTTCTTTGAGAGGTGGATACTCCAATCCCAATGATTCGAGCCGTTCCACCATGGTTTTGCTGATAATATAATTGCGATACCAACGGGAGTCAACAGGCACGACCGTCCACGGAATATCACTTTCATTCAGCGCAAATTCATAACAATCCATGTATTTGTCCCACTGTTTGCGTTCCTCCCAATCGTTTGCATTGTGCTTGTAATGCTTTTCTTTTTCGTCCAGTCGTTGCTGCAATTCGATTTGCTGTTGCTCATAAGAGATGTGCAAAAAGAATTTGAAGATGATCGTATTATTGTCAAACGCCAGGAGTTCTTCAAAGGAATTGATAGCCTCCATACGAGCCATAGCGTGCTCTTCTGTAATCCATCCATGTACGCGCTGGATCAGGATATCTTCGTAGTGGGAGCGGTTAAAAACTACTAATTCGCCCTTTTGCGGACATTGCTTGTGCACCCGCCACAAAAAGTCATGACCAAATTCTTCCTCTGTTGGTTTTTTAAAGGAATAGGTACGAAAGTTATTATGCGTGCAGTACTTGAAAACCTCCTTGACGGCGCCGTCCTTTCCACTGGCATCCATTCCCTGAAGGATCACTAAAACGGAATGGCTTTTACTGGCAAGGACCAGGTTGTGCAATTCTGCCAGGCGTTTGCTATACGCCTTTGTTTCCTTCTCTAATTTATCACGGTCTGCATCTTTTGGCGGACTGGTAGAGTAATCGCTAATGTTGATCATACTGGTTCGTTCTGTTTAAAACCCCTTTTTTGTTTAGGCACCCATCCGGCTTCTTTTTACCAGATAGGATTGTAGGATTTTCCGGTATCCTTCGTTAATATCAGCTTCCACAAAGTCAATCTTATATTGCAGGCACTTCATTTTTATCTGATCCTGAAACTTGGCCATCTGCTCGGTGTAATACTCCTTCACCTGATTGGATTGAAGCCGCACCTGATCGCCTGTTTCCATATCAATGAAGATATAAGGCCTGTTTTCAAATTCAAAATTGATTTCTTTGGCTTTATCCACCACATGAAATAAAACAACTTCGTGTTTATTGTATTTTAAGTGTTGCAGCGCATTGAAAATCTCATCTGTATCCTCGCCCTGCTCAAACATATCCGACAGGATCAAAACCAGCGATCTCCTGTGAATACTCTCTGCAATTTGATGGAGCGCTTTAGCGGTGGATGTCTTTTTATTGTGTTCGGGTGTGTTGATTAAATTCTGCAGATAAGAGACCAATAGGCGATAATGGGTCGTACTGGATTTGCATCGGGTATGAAATTGTACTTCTTCATCAAATACAGAAAGTCCAAAGGCGTCCCGTTGTTTTTGGAGGAGGTTCATCAAACTGGCAGCAGCCAGGGCAGAAAACCCCAGTTTATTTATTCCACCGGCAGCATCTTCCGGAAAGTACATGGAAGAGGAAGAATCCACTACAATTTGGCAGCGTAAATTGGTTTCTTCTTCAAAACGTTTGCTGTAAAGCCTGTCGGTACGCGCAAACACCTTCCAGTCTATATTTCGGGTTGACTCTCCGGGATTGTATAGCCGATGCTCGGCAAACTCAACCGAGAAACCATGAAACGGACTTTTGTGCAAGCCGATAATAAACCCTTCAACTACTTGTCGGGCAAGCAACTCCAGATTACCTAAGTCCCGAATTTCCCGAAAATCCTCTATGCGCATAATTGATTGTCTTTTTTGCCATAAAACGCCAAAGCGTTTTAGTACAACGAGGGGCTAAGATATGAATTTCACCAATGTGATGTTATTTTGGTCTCATCCTTCGTTAATTTGTTAAATGGGTGATTTTATACGAATAAGGCGAATCCGGTTTTTGACCGGGATTCTTTGTGTTTTCCTGTCCGGCAACATGACGGCTCAGGCCGATTTTCGTATACAAGTAGGGATTAATGCGGCTATTGGCCTGCCGATAAATAGATTTGGAATCTGCCTGGAAACAGATTACTACCAGGATTGGTTTGCGCTGAACTCGGGCATTCGACTGCATATTAATGGTACGAATTATGGCCCGGCAAAAGGGCGTGTGGAGGCCCAGTTTTATGTAGGAACCTGGTTGGGTTACGGACCGAATAAAACCAGCAACGAAATGTTAAGTGCGCTTGTTAGTACGATACAACGCCAGTACGCACTGGGGTATCAGATCAACCGCTATCAGGATAGTCAGAAAACTTCTCAATGGACCGGCACCGTCAAGCTTAAGTTTGGTCAATTTTATTTCCTTACGGAGAATGATGCCCTTGTCCCTGGCAAACCGCATGACCGCTATCGCACGGGAGCAGTGTCTGTCATCTGGTCAGAAAGTGATCGCCTTTACGAATTGCGAACCGTTTTATGGCATGGAGAAACCAGAGGCGCAAAAAGTATCCGGGATACCGAATATCCCTGCCGGTTTGGGTATCGTGATTTTACGAGTTGTCCTTATGGAAATTACTCGAATGGTGTTCTGGCGTTCCAGATTCACCAACAAATCCCTTTTGGCCAGATTGTACAACTCGGGGCCGGCCTGGATGCCGAGCAAATTCGGAACGTGGTACAGAATAAACTCATCCACGATATGTGGTTTTTTCCGACAAATTGGACGCCCGTGCGCAACCTCCACTATCCCATGTTGGATACTTCCGGTGCCTTGTATCTGTATGGTGCAGATCAGAAAATCAGACCGCTTCGGCCTTATTTTCTACTTGGTTTAAACCAGTCCGGGTTTTACTGAGAGATAATGCTGAATTTTTGTAACTACTTAGTTATACCCGAAGCGAAATGATTTAAGTCGTTTTCACTTACCACTGTGGCTGTCCACTTTGTTGGACCCTCGATGGCTGCAGCGAACACATTATAGACCCAAGCCAAAGGCAATAGACCCAACCGNNACCGGCGAAGCCGAATAGACCAAACCACCGTAGGTGGAATAGACCTTAGTAAGAACTAAAAACTAAGAATTAAAAATTATTAATCACGGTTTCAAGGAACGGCCAAGCCAATCGAAGAACACCCGTTGCCACAAAATGCCATTTTGAGGTTTAAGTACCCAGTGTCCTTCGTCCGGAAAATAGAGGAAACGACTCGGGATACCTTGCAGTTTGGCTGCCTGAAAGGCTTGCATGCCTTCGGTAACAGGAATACGGAAATCTTTTTGGCCGTGAATAACCAGGATAGGCGTATCCCAATTCCGGGCATACAGGTGGGGGGAGTCCAGTTTATAGGTCTCGGGTTGATCCTTTTCCCAATAAGCCCCGCCCATGTCATGATTGGCAAAAAACACCTCCTCCGTTTCTCCGTACCAGCTTTCTAAATTGTACACACCACTATGAGATATAAAGGTTTTGAAGCGTTTATCGTGGTTTCCGGCGAGCCAGTATATGGAGTACCCGCCAAAGCTGGCACCAACGGCTCCAAGTCTGGATTCGTCGATGTAGGGTTCTGTACTTAGGGTATCGATAGCTGTCAGCAGGTCTTGCATGGCTTGTCCGCCCCAATCGCCTGAAATTTCTGCGTTCCATTCTTCCCCGAAAGAGGGGAGACCCCGCCGATTAGGCGCAACGACCACGTAGCCGTTGGCCGCCATCATTTGAAAATTCCATCGATAGGACCAAAATTGGCTTACCGCTGATTGCGGACCGCCCTGGCAATATAACAGCGCGGGATAGGATTTTGTCTCATCAAACCCCGGAGGGTAAATCACCCACACATGCATGGGTTTCCCGTCGGTGGTTTGAATCACCCGTTTCCGGATTTTGCCCATTTCAATATTTGCGAGGGCTTCATCATTGGTGTAGGTAAGCGGTGTGGCCCGGGCTGCATCCTTGGTGATTCGCACAATTTCAGTCGGCTGCGACATCGACATGCGGGTAGCAATAATGAAATCATCCAGCACGAAAATATTTCCGTAGTCAAAATTTCCGGCACTGGTTTGCCGCATTTTCCCTTCCCGGTCAAAGTCAACCAGGTATATTTGGTAGGTTCCAAGCCTGCCAGCGGTAAAATAAACCTGGCGGCCATCCGACGACCACCTGGGGCTATTCGTGCTTTCATCCAGTCCGGAGGTCATTTCCCAGGATTCTTTAGACTGAAAATCGTAAATGAAAATTCTGTTTCGATCCGCTTCGTATCCCGGTGTGCGCATACTGTTCCACGCCAGGTATCTGCCGTCTTTCGAAAAAACGGGTTCCATATCATAACCCTTCATGCCATTCGAGAGGTTGGTGGTCTTACCGCTCTCCAATTCGTAGAGGTAGATATTCGAATCGGTACTTTTGGCATATTCTACTCCGGAAAGCTTTTTGCAGGTATAGGCAATGTATTTGCTATCCGGTGACCAGCTTATTTGCTCCATTCCGCCGAAAGGCATCAAAGGCGAATCAAAGGGCTCGTTTTGGATATTGAGTGCGTCGCCCAGGATTTTTCCATCCGAATAAGTAGCGTAAAATATGTTTGAAAAACTGGCATCTTCCCAATGATCCCAATGGCGGTACATCAGGTCATCAATGATGCGGACATCCGCCTTAGGCAAGCCTTCGAGCAGCGGATTCGGGCCACCGGAATAATCGACATCGCGAATAAACAGGATTTTTTTACCATCCGGACTGTATTGAAATCCGTTCATTTCCTGATCAGACACCTTATTCTGGTTGGAACCATTCACATCCATTTCCCAGAGGTGACCACCTTTCAGGTAGCCTATCTTTTTGCCATCCGGACGAAAAACGGCGTTGTACTCACTTTTGGGTGTATTTGTAAGTCTGTTTGGTTTTTTCCCGGTACTGCCATCCACCTGTACGGTGTAGAGGTCTGTATTGCCGGAGTTGCCTTCAATATCGTAATAGGTTACGCCGTACAAAACGGTTTTCTGATCAGGCGATACATCCATCAGACTTACCCTTCCGAGCGACCAGAGTAGCTCAGGGGTTAAAACATTGGATGGTAGTTCCTGACTTTGTAGCGCCAGGGGCAAAAACAAGGTAGCGAGCAGACAAGCAATATTTCGGATCATTATTCTTGGTTTTGAGCTATTTGGAGTAGTACCCCGGAGACATCCATTCTGGTTTCATCAATTTGTTTGTCCAGTTGGTGTCTTGCTCCGGCGAGTTTCTTGATTTGAATTTCTTCCTGATTTAATAACTGATCAAAGTCTTCAAAGTTTGAATCAATACGGGTTTGAATTTGATCTATGTACAAGAGGAGCTTTTCTTTTAATTCCGCACCTAGTTTGTCTTTTCCTTTTTCCAGCTCCTTTCGGAATCCATTTTGGATCTGCCGTTTTTTGACAGTAGTTGTTATTCCGGCAAACAGCAGGCCAATAGTGGTTAATACGCCACCTGTGATGTCGAAGGCCACACTTTGGGTGAGGGCAGTCAGGATTGCTCCAACGACGGCAATGCCACTCCCTGTTACCAGGTTTGGCGAAAGCGACTTCGTGTTGGGGAAGAGTTCTGCGGCAGAAAAATTTTCTGACCGATTGAGGAAGGTGCTAAACGCATTTTGCAGGTCAGCCAGGACTTGGGCTCTTTTTTCGGCAATGTCGCTAAAAATGGCGTGGTTGTTTTTCAGGATGGTTTGGCTATTGGCAATTTTCATGTCAATCATTTTGGCCATTTCCTGAATGCTTTCTGCCAGATCGCTTACACCGTATTGTAGTTTTTCATGCAACTCCAGCTTAAGATCTTTTTCCAGGTCGGCTGCCAGGGTTTCCAGCCACTCGGCGGCAGAGGCTTGTTTCCTGAATATACCGGCAACTGAGCGTCGGATGAGGGACCAAAAAGAAAGCCCGGAGGCAAGTTCCTGCTGTTTTTGATGGGAAATTCGATCATAGCCGGCCTGGAGGTTTTCCACCAGAACATCGACTTGTCGGATTGCCCGATTGGCTTGTTTCTCCAGACTTTCCTTTATATCGGCCCGGAAAACCACGTCGGCTTCCCATTGTTTCTCCCGATCCTGAATGCCTTTTCCAACCTGCTCATTTATGCGGTATGCGGTATCCAGGTTATTTTGAAGTTTGAGTACAGGAGCCTTACCACCTGTAACGTAATTTCGAATGTATTCTCTAACCTCTATAAAGCCACTCTCAGCTAGTTGTCCGTCGAGTTCCTGTTTGGCAGAAACGGCAAACACAAGCGGATCGGTCAGGCCTTTTTTATGGGCATGATCATGGACTCCCTGAATATTTATCACCAAATCTTCGTGAGGCATCAAATCTTTTTGCTGCAGTACGAAGATGGTTTTTTTGCGCCAATCGGCATTGATGAAATCAAAAAACTGCCAGGCAGATTGTCGGTAGGGGTTTTTAGCTTCAAATACAAAAATAATCAGATCAGAAGCCGGGATAAAGCGCTCGGTAATTTCCTGATGTTGTTCGATGATTGTATTGGTGCCGGGGGTATCGACGATCGCAATTTCCTTTAAGATGGGGATAGGCCTGTGAATCCGCTTGAGGTAAGGATTTAGTACAACTGTTTCAGGTGTTTCTCCATAAAGTATTTGTTGTACGGTATCAGTTACAGGTTGCGGACCGACTTCGGTAATTTCTTCACCAGCTTCCAGCAGGGCATTAATGAAACTGCTTTTGCCTGCTTTGACTTCTCCCACAATGACAAACATAAAGGGCTCGTCAATGCGATTGCGTAGTTCGTTTACAGTAGCTGAAAGTTCTTGATGTCCGATATCAAGTGTGAGCTGATGGAGTTCTTTTACGCTTTCAGCTACACGGGCTTTCAGGCCAAGGATTTTTTGATTTAATATATGAGACACTTGGTCGGTTTTTTTTAAGTCATTCTGACAAGCAGAAAATTAAGCAATTATTTACTCATAAGTATTTCTGAGCTTCCGGACCCTGGCAAAAAAGTAAATCCAATACACTTAAGTCGGCCTGAAACCCAAACCGATCCTGGAAAACCTGTGCATAAGGTTTGGTTGATGCCTGATTTAATTTTGGGCTAATCTGTCTGCGGAAGTCTAAAATATCTGTGGGATTGGGGTTGTATTCAGTGCTCAGTTGCCTGTTGGTATCAAACGGCAACTGCGAGAACAACCAGTCAACAAGTTGCAGATTCCAATCAAAAAGGAATGGGGGAGGTGCTTCAAAAAAAAGAATAAGTTCATCCTTGTAGAATTCAAAAAAGGGTGAATTTCCATAAGCGGCGGTAATGGTGCGCCAATGTTGTCGGGCCCATTGTTGTCTCTGGTCGATTCGTACATCCCGAACGGGCATTTGCTGATGTTTGCCTTTTAAAAGCGGAATGGATAACCTTATTTGTCCGTGGCTGCCAGCCAGATGGCAGCGGTTTCGGTAGGACCCTTTTTGGTAATGTTCGTGCTGTTCAAGCATCAACGGAGCTTGTTGTTTTACAACGGAGAACCAGGAAACAGGAGGGAGATAAAAGAGTTCTATTAATACTGCCAATAGTGACGGTTTTTCTATTGGCGAATATACGACAATCAAACAGAGCGGTCTTTGCGTACAGCCAAAAAAAAGCCGCCCCAAAGTAAATCAGGGCGGCTCTTTATCTTTTAAAGGTCTATTACATCATGCCTGGCATGCCACCTGGCATTCCGCCGCCAGCAGGCATTCCTGAACCAGCTGGTTCAGGTTTGTCGCTGATGACACATTCTGTAGTCAGAACCATACCGGAGATAGAAGCAGCATTTTCAAGGGCAATACGAGTCACTTTCGTTGGATCGATTACACCTGCTTTTTTCAAATCTTCGTAAACATCGGTACGGGCATTATAACCCATAGCACCTTTTTTGCTACGTACATTTTGAAGTACAACGCTTCCTTCAACACCTGCATTATTTGCAATGGTACGAAGCGGGCTTTCCAGTGCTTTGCGTACGATGTCGATGCCAATGTTTTGGTCATCGTTATCGCCAACAAGTTTTGCAAGGGCATCAATTGAACGAACCAATGCAACGCCACCACCGGCTACGATACCTTCTTCCACAGCCGCACGGGTTGCATGAAGGGCATCATCTACCCGGTCTTTCTTTTCTTTCATTTCCACTTCCGTAGGAGCGCCTACATAAAGTACAGCAACACCGCCGGCAAGTTTTGCCAAACGTTCCTGCAATTTCTCCCGATCGTAATCAGAGGTAGTAGAATCTATTTGTTGTTTGATCTGGTTAATCCGCGCATTGATTTGATCTTCATCGCCAGCACCATTTACAATTGTGGTGTTGTCTTTGTCGATCACAATCTTTTCAGCCTGGCCGAGGTGAGACAGATCTGCGTTTTCCAGTTTGTAACCTTTTTCTTCGCTGATGACCGTACCACCGGTTAAAACGGCGATATCTTCCAACATTGCTTTACGACGATCACCAAAGCCAGGAGCTTTGACCGCTACAATGCGGAGATTTGCCCGAAGGCGATTTACAACCAAAACGCCCAGAGCCTGACTTTCAACATCTTCAGCGATGATCAAAAGCGGACGATTTGCAGCCACACATTTTTCCAACAAGGGAACGATATCGTTCATGTTGGAAACTTTTTTGTCGTGGATAAGGATATAGGCATTTTCGTACTCTGTAACCATGTCTTCTGCATTGGTTACGAAGTATGGGCTTAGATAACCCCGGTCAAACTGCATACCCAGTACTTCGGTCACATAGGTATCAGTACCTTTTGCTTCCTCTACAGTGATAACGCCATCTTTTGACACCCGTTTCATTGCGTCGGCGATCAGTTTACCGATCTCATTATCATTATTGGCAGAGATGGCAGCAACCTGTTCGATTTTTTTGAAATCATCACCGATTACTTCTGATTGTTTTTTCAGGTCTTCAATGACCACTTCAACAGCTTTGTCTATGCCGCGTTTCAGATCCATTGGGTTTGCTCCGGCTACCACATTTTTCAGTCCGGCACCAATCATGGCCTGCGCTAAAACAGTGGCAGTAGTAGTACCATCACCAGCAATATCAGCTGTTTTGGAAGCTACTTCTTTTACCATCTGGGCACCCATGTTTTCCACAGAGTCTTCCAACTCTACTTCTTTTGCTACGGTTACACCATCTTTGGTGATTTGTGGAGCGCCAAAGCTTTTTTGAATAACCACATTACGACCCTTTGGTCCTAATGTTACCTTAACGGCATTAGCAAGTGCGTCAACACCGGCTTTCAATTTATCTCGAGCATCTGTATTAAAGCTAATATTCTTAGCCATAAGTTTAAATGTTTTTCAATTAGTTAGCAAATAAAAAAGGATGGGGTGGTTAGAGAATAACGAGAATGTCGTCTTCCCGAACGATCAGGTAATCTGCGCCTTGATGATGCAACTCCTGTCCGGCATATTTACCGTAAAGTACGATATCGCCGACCTGAACTGTCATCAAGTTCCCGTCTTTACCGGGGCCAACTGCAACTACTTCACCTCGCTGAGGTTTTTCTTTTGCAGTGTCAGGAATAATAATACCCCCGGAAGTTTTTTCTTCAGCAGGAGCAGGCTTGATAACCACTCGGTCATTAATGGGCTTCATAAGTCCGTTGATTTTTCCGATTATTGTTAGTGAAATATATTACAGGAAAGTGATAATCAGAGTCCGTGCCAAATTGCTATTCATGCCGTTCTGTCACACATTGACTGACACCTTTGACTCTGGCTCTTCCAATTTGTCAAATTGACAAGTCAAAAACGACAAAAGCCTACCCGAAAGGATAGGCTTTTGTATGCTGCCTGTGTCTATGGTTTATTGAGACTGGAGTGGAATCTCCCCGGCACCAATACCTCCGTTTACACTAATGGCAGTAATAACACATAGTACAGCCAGCGCAATTGCCAGGTACCAGGTTGCTTTTTCAATGAAGTCTGTTGACTTGGCAGCTCCAAACATCTGGTTAGCAGCATTGCCTCCAAAAGTTGCGTCAACACCGCCTCCTTTTGGGTTTTGGATCAGGATAGACCCCATCAACAACACGCATATCAATGAAATCAAAACAGTTAATGCGGTAGTCATATTCTATACTTTATTACATGGATAACAAGCCAAAATTCATAGGCTTATCAAAAACTTGGGCAAAGATAAGAATTTAGAAGGATTACTGCTTTATAAAATGCAATTCCTAACGAATCTTTTTCTGTAAAGACTGGATCAATTCTTCAAAATAGGCCGCCCGTTCAGGGGATTCACTTTGAAGCTGGGTGTACATTTGAAGGGCTTTACGGTGGTGCCCCTGCTGCGCAAGGATCCCTGCCAGCGTTTCTGAGATTACATCCGGAGCTTGCACACTGCGTTGAGCTAATACCTCTGCTGCCAGTTTCTTTTTTGGTTTTTTCTTCTTCTTCCGCGGAGGTGGGCTGGTCTCCAATATTTGGTTTAACTGAACACTTACATGTGGTGCCTGGAATTGTTTTAACCAACTGCTAAAGGATGTTTTAGGCGTTGGAGCCACGGTCTGAACCTCCGGATATTCATTTGTAATTTCCAATGGAATTACTGCCGGTGCAACGGACTGTTGTTTTTCTTGAACAGGAACTGGAGGTGCAGGAGCTACCTGGAATTTAAGTGTGTTTAGCACAGTTAAACCGGTAACCAATAAATTGATTTGTTGGTCGGAAACAACAAAATTCGCTATATCAGGAGCAGGTTCGGATACCTGAAACTCTAATGTATCAAGCACCTGTAACCCCGTTGCCAACATATTGATAAGCGCTTCCGGAACGGAAATAACCTCCATTTCTTCCACCTTGGAATCGCTAAAATCCATTTCCTGTGTCAGATCAATGACCGGTGCCATATCCAGTATTAGATCGTTTAATGACAGGTGGATTTGCGCAGGAGTATCAGTTGTCTGTATAGGTGGGGCTTCATCGCCTGATACTTCCCCGGGCGAAGCAGCATGATCTTCTTCGGGATCTTCCTCAAACTCTTGCAAAGGTTCCCTATCCGAAAAAGAAAAGGCAGGTGCAGGAATGTCCTCATCGGGAATTGGTGGTCCCGGATTAAACAATACACCGGACGAAGCAGGCTCTTCTTTTTTCTCCAGATATACTTCTTCTAATATATGTTGAATCTCACTCAGGTCTTTGAGCTCGAGGTAGTCCTCCGCTAATTCATAATGCTCCTTCACCTCTTTGCCCAGCGCGGTTTTGCGAATCTGGTGCATGAGAAATGTGCGATCAGGACTAAACGTAGCAGCCAGGTGCAGGTTTTTGTCAAAATCGCGGTGGTTTTCCATCTTACTCTTTTTGAGCAATAAATAATGGAGGTTCTGACAATAGGGGTATTGCAGTACAAGAGACTTTAGCTCCTCATAAGGTATCTGATAAAGATGAGCGGGTTGCTCTATGAAATCGGAAAAATTGTCGGAATTCATACCTGCATTTATTCTGACCGAGTCTTCAATATACGAATTATTGCCTTAAATGTTGTTTGAGATAAACACGCAGTTCGATCATTGTTTCAAAAAGGCAATTAGTTTTTCTACTGCTTTAGCCCGATGGCTAATGGCATTCTTTTCGGCGGCAGTCATCTCTGCCAACGTTTTGTCAAAACCGGCTGGCTGAAAAATAGGGTCATATCCAAATCCCTGGGATCCGGAACGGCTTTTCCGAATGCTACCTTCTAAAATACCTTCAAACAGATGCGTTTCCTGGCCTTTAATTAAGGCAATGACGGTTCTGAAACGTGCCTGGCGATTTTCTTTTCCTTCCATTTGTTTAAGTACCAGGTCCATATTTGCTTCCGGATTTTTCTGCAGGCCGGCATATCGTGCCGAATTTACACCGGGTGCTCCTTTCAGCGCTTCAATCTCCAAACCGGTATCTTCTGAAAAGCAATCGCAGTCAAAATATTTGACCACATATTCTGCTTTTTGACAAGCGTTTCCCTCCAGAGTGCCGCGGGTTTCCGGCAAATCGGTTGGGGCCCCAATGTCTATCAGACTTTCAATGTGATATCCGGAACCAAGAATTTCTGCCACCTCTTTAACCTTGTTGGAATTTCCGGTTGCAAACGTTAGTTTTATCATAAATATGTAGCTATTGGGTTGTTTATGTAATTGATCAGCCTAAAGGAAACATCTGTTGTAAGGCATTCCAGAGTTTGATTTTGATTTCTTTTTTTTGGGCTACCTCTTCCAGTGTTTGGCCAAACAATAATTGTAAACCGGAAAGTTCCAATACCTGATAATTGGGCCATTTGATGTGCAGCGATAATTGTTCTGGTGCTAATCCAAATACCAGAACCTTTGAAATGGCCGTATCCCGGCAGTATCTGATTAAACTGATTCTATCAGATGGTGTTAATACTATTACATGGATATGTTCATGTAAATCTAATTTGAGCGCCTTGATCATATTTGAAACCATCTCTTCCTGTGTGCCCACCGGGGCACTCGAAATTAATAGTACTTGCTTCAAGGGAGCAGGTTTTTCTAATTCCCGGCTCTGATTAGATCCTTTTGCTGCGAATATTTGAAAATTGGGATATAGTGTGTTCAAAATATTATTCTTAAATCATGCTTAATAACAGAATTAAATAAAAGATTAGCCTTGTTATTTATGCAAATATGAAATTTTTTTTAATTTTGTATTAAACTTTATCAATATGAAGCCTGCCATCAAGATAACCAAAACCAATCAATCCAGAATAAATGAGGTTGATTTTGACAACATTCCTTTCGGTCGAGTTTTTTCCGACCACATGTTTGTAGCGGATTATTATGATGGGCAATGGCAGGACTACCGAATTGTGCCGTTTGCAAATTTTGAGATTCATCCGGCCTCCATGGTTTTACATTATGGCCAGTCTATTTTCGAAGGAATGAAGGCCTCCGTAAGCCAATCCGGAAAAGCCATGTTTTTAAGCCCGGAATTGCATGCACAACGCTTGAACACTTCTGCTGAACGTATGTGTATGCCAACCTTCCCGGAGGAAGTTTTTCTTGAAGCATTGCACGCATTGGTAAACCTGGACCAAGCCTGGATCCCGCCACAAACGGGTAGTGCATTGTATATTCGGCCGCTTATGTTTGCCACCGACGAATTTATTGGTGTAAAACCTTCCCACAATTACCGGATGCTCATTTTCACCGGTCCTGTAGGCCCTTATTATCCAAAACCTGTTAGCCTGCTGGCCGAAGATAAATATATCCGTGCCGCAGTAGGTGGAGTAGGGGCTGCAAAAACAGCCGGAAATTATGCTGCCTCCCTATTGCCTGCTCGCCTGGCCAATGAAAAAGGCTATGATCAGGTGCTGTGGCTCGACGGAAAAGATTTTAAATATGTGCAGGAAGTGGGTACTATGAATATTTTCTTTGTCCTAAACGGCAAAGTGATTACACCGCCAACAGATGAGAATACCATTCTGAAAGGCATTACCCGCAAAATGGCCATCCAAATACTGGAAGATAACGGCTACCAGGTAGAAGTCCGCAAACTAAGTATGGATGAGATCGTTGAAGCTTATAACAAGGGGCAATTTCAAGAGGCCTTTGGTACCGGTACCGCAGCCGTGGTAGCCAAAGTTTCAAAGGTTGCCTATAAGGATATGGTGATGGAACTTGACCAGAATACAGCAAAAATCGGACAAGTTATCAAGGACCATATCGATGGCCTGCGCAATGGTACTGTTGCCGATAAATGGAACTGGATCGTGCCTGTAAAAGAAATGGCAGCGGTCGAATTGTAATTTGATCGATACCATAGTTAATAAAAGAGACCTGCCGGCTTTTCAAGCTGACAGGTCTCTTTTTATTGGGAAAAACAAGCGCAATCCTAGAATTGTGGTTGTTTCGGTTTGTTATCCAGTATCGTTTCTATTTGATCCAGGATAGTGGCGTCCAGTTTGTCTAATTCCTGAAAGGATTGCAGTGTTTCCTCCAGGTGCTCCGGTTTGGAAGCCCCCAAAATGACTGTGCTCACATTTGGATTTTTCAAACACCAGGCTATAGCTAATTTGGGCATGGTAGTGCCAATTTCTCCAGCCAGCTGGTTTAGTTTTGACACCTTCTCCATCCGTTCATGTGACAAGGAGCGCTCTTTAAGCCATTCCAAACCCTCCATTCCCAGACGGGTATCCTTGGGAAATTTATCCAGATATTTATTGGTCAGTACCCCGGAAGCCAATGGAGACCAAATCGTCGTACCCAGTCCAACGGTTTTATAAACCTGACCGAATTCCACTTCGACTTTGTCCCGGTGAAACATATTATACTGCGGTTGCTCCATGGTTGGTCCAATAAGCCTGGCCTCCCGCGCAACCATATGCGCCTCCATAATTTCCTGTGCAGACCACTCTGATGTGCCCCAATAGAGAATTTTACCCTGTTGGATCAAATGATTCATCGCCCAAACCGTTTCCGAAATTGGGGTGTTTTTATCAGGGCGATGGCAGAAATATAAATCCAGGTAATCTACATTCAGGCGTTTTAGAGCCGCATCACAAGCCTCAAAAATATGCTTGCGACTCAAACCCGTCTGGTTGGGTTTTTGACCACCATCTCCAAAGAAAACTTTACTGGAAACGAGATAGCTGCTGCGATCCCATTTCATTTTTTTGAGAATCTTTCCCATTACCCGCTCCGATTCACCCCGGGCATAAATTTCGGCGTTGTCAAAGAAATTGACTCCCTGCTCATAGGCCATTTCCATCAACTTTTGGGCAACCGTATCACTGATCTGTTTGCCAAAAGTAAGCCAGGAGCCAAGGGATAAAACACTTACCTGCAGGCCCGATTTTCCAAGTCTTCTGTATTCCATAATTCTATTTGACTTTCTAGAAGGGTGAATCTAAAAGGGTTAAATTATTTCCATTTAAACTGGATATCTCCGGACAGGTCTATTTCCTGCGACATCACTTCCAACATGTCTGAAACAATCGTAACCTTGTTGCCATCAATTTCAGCACCCGGGATCGTAGTCTTTTTTACTTTTCCCGGAAAATGGTAAACTGAGGTAAACGTGGCTCCCTGGAAAAACATTTGTGCCATACTCAGTTCTTCTTCTGACAAGGCACCCATTGCGCCTTCCGGTGCAGCATGACGTGTTAATTTTTTACCTTTTAAAGTTAGGTAATTTGTGCCTTCCGGAATTAATCCCGTGCTCATTCCGCCATCAATACCCTCACCGGCAATCTCAGAAAGATGGCTGGAAAAGTATTCAATATCTGAAAGATCCTTGAAATTCATCGAGATGGTGATGACCATTTCATCGCGTGAATCACTAACGGCCATCCGCATTTGAGAACCTTCAAATACCTCAGGGCGATCAAGTGCTTTGATCTGGTCTGCAGCTGAGTCGCTGAAGTTTATGACAGAATCAAGCTCAATACCTTTCAAACTGTTGGCTCCTTCCTCACCGCCAAATTCTCCGAGCATATCCTGAACACTTTCGTCCATCAGGGCACTCATGTCAACCATGATTTGGTATTTTCCACTTCCCCCTTTGTTCAGGTAAATTTCTTCAAGGATTTCAATGCAGCCGGTAAATAAAAAAAGGCTGCAGAATGTTAGAAGAACTGATAATCTTTTCATGCTTAAACTTGTTATTTAGCCGAAAGGCAGGCGCAAGATTGCCTCCAAAGGCCTGTTTTTGATAAATATTCTGAAAGGTGTCAAAAATAACAAACACCCGGACAAGAAAAAAGATTGTGCAACCGCATTCATCAACAAACAATCCGCTTGCGGGAATGTTCTAATTCCTATCTTGACCACGAAATTATCGGGCAACCGAAAAATACAACGACTTAATGAATTCAATTAACACACTAGGTGCTTTAAAGGCTTCCGGGTACAAACCCAGGTCAATTAAAGAAGAATTACGGGAAAATCTGATTACAAAGTTAAAAAACAAGGAGCAGGTCTTTCCAGGAATTCTTGGGTTTGATAATACTGTTTTACCCGATATAGAACGCGCTATTCTTTCCCAACATAGTATTTTGCTTCTGGGCCTTCGCGGACAGGCGAAAACGCGTATTGCCCGCTTGCTGGTAAACTTGCTGGATGAATATATGCCAGTTGTGGCCGGAAGCGAACTCAATGATGATCCTTTAAAGCCGCTTTCCAGGTTTGCGATTGATCTGATTACCGAAAAAGGAGATGAAACGCCCATTGAATGGGTGCACCGGGATGCGCGTTATGTTGAAAAACTCGCTACCCCGGATGTAAGTGTAGCCGACCTTATTGGGGATGTTGATCCCATTAAGGCAGCCACCCTGAAATTGTCTTATTCGGATGAGCGGGTAATTCACTTTGG
>JAGQWR010000017.1:514-1958 GCA_020437105.1 Saprospiraceae bacterium | reverse complement strand
GATGTGCAGATTCGGGGTTTCAAATTAAGACTGCCGCTGGATATTCAGTTTCTGTTTACCGCAAATCCGGAAGATTATACCAATCGCGGATCGATTATTACCCCGCTTAAAGATCGGATAGAAAGTCAGATTTTGACACATTATCCGGAAGAAATTGAGATTGCACGACAAATTACCAAACAGGAAGCCCGTATTTCCGAAGATCAGCGGAAGCGTATAGAGATTCCGGAAATCATGGAGATTTTACTGGAGCAAATATCATTCGAAGCCCGGGAAAGCGAATACATTGATGATCGGAGTGGGGTTTCCGCCCGATTGAGTATCTCCGGATTTGAAAACCTGGTGAGTGCTGCTGAGCGCCGCATGCTGATCAATAATGAAAAGAAAACCTGCGTCCGGATCACAGACTTCTGGGGGGTAGTACCTGCCATTACCGGGAAGGTAGAATTGGTGTACGAAGGTGAACAGGAAGGACCTTACGCAGTAGCGATAGCCCTTCTGGGAGCAGCAATCAAAAATGTTTTCCTTGATTACTTCCCTAGTCCGGATGATGCCGATCCCGAAGGCCGGGATCCTTACGGAACCATTCGAGCCTGGTTTTCAGGCGGAAATACCATTGACCTGCTAAATGATGCGACTGATAAAGATTTTGCGGCCGCTCTTCAAGAGGTTGCCGGACTGGAAAAACTGGTGAAGGGTATTAAGAAAATACCTAAAGGACAGGAAAGGACTTTTATGGAGCTTGCCTTGCATGGTTTAGCCGAATTCAATGTGATCAACAAGGATTTTTTGGATTCGACGTTTTCCTTTCGGGACTTATTGGCAGACATGCTCGATGACGATGATATTTTTGATGAAGATGATTATTAGACAAGTCTAATAGTAAATTTGAGCTATTTTTAACCTTAAATTTTGCTATGCCCTTTTTATCAATACATCCTGAAAACCCGGACACCCGGAAAATCAAGGAAGTAGTTCAGGCACTGGAATCGGGCGCCGTCATCATTTATCCGACAGATACGGTCTATGCACTAGGCTGTGCTATTGATCAACAAGCTGCTATTGCTCAAATTTGCAGGCTGCGGGGCGTTGACCTTAAAAAGGCACAGTTTTCTATTTTGTGCAGGGATATTTCTCAGGCTTCGGCCTATGTTTCTCAAATGGCCAATGAGACCTTCCGCCTGATCAAGTCAAATACTCCTGGTCCGTTTACCTTTATCCTCAAAGCCGGAAGTGTTTTACCTAAAACAATGAAAAACAACAGGAAGTCAATTGGTATTCGGATTCCGAATCACCCGATTGCACTGGACTTGATTGATGGTATAGGGAAACCAATTCTTTCTGCTTCTTTTCATTCGGATGATACCATTCGGGAATATTATTCAGACCCGTATGAGATACGCGAATTGTATGAAAATCAAGTCGATTATATTATTGATGGGGG
>JAGQWR010000017.1:0-451 GCA_020437105.1 Saprospiraceae bacterium | reverse complement strand
AAGGATTAGGAGAACTATAAAAAAAGGCCCCGAAATTTTCGGGGCCTTTTTTATTAGAACTTGAATCGAACAGTCAGACTCGGCAGTATAGGGAGCTGGTACACTTTTTCAGTAGTTGTCCGATCAATATAGAAAATGTTCTGCCTGTTATACACATTTGTAGAGCTGGCAACTATTTCGAGTGAACTATATTTTGAAAGGGTGAAGATCCGGGTTAAGGACACATCCATTCGGTGGTAAGGAGAAAGCCTGCCACCATTCCTTTCAGAAGCATATAGAATCCCCAAATCCGGATTAACGGTCGTTGGATCTGTGTCCAGCCCTTCTGTCAGGAAGTCGATCGTACCATAAAACCCTTGTGTCTGGGTGAATGGGAATGGCGACCCAAAATTCCACCGGAAAGATGCCTCCCACTCGTCATTTTCCCCAAAGGTTTTGGTTGCCAACAGGT
>JAGQWR010000016.1 GCA_020437105.1 Saprospiraceae bacterium | reverse complement strand
AGGCATCCCCGATAATTATCGGGGTTTTAACGAAGTAGGACGTAAAAAGAAAAAGATAAAAAGCCCTAATTACTTTCGTTTGGGTATATATTACAACTTAGGAGTTAGTCCACTAGTAAACAGTCCTTGGCAATAGATTAGCCGGGGTGCCCCTCTCCCACCACCAAAACCACCAGGCTCGCGTACCTGCATTTCGGCCAGAATACGGAAACAGTGTAGCTTATTAGTAATATGATTTAACCCTATGATAATAAATAAACTATCCATACTGCTATTTTTCCCTTTCCTAACTTTTTCTTGCACATCCGAAGAAAAAGGAAAATTACCTGATTCGGCCTTTTACAATAATACAGGTTCAGCACTGACGCAAGAGCAACAAGCTGCATTTGATGCGCTCAACACGCTTCAAACAAGCACAGATGAAATGAATCGCCTTTATTCGACATTTGTTAAACCCAGCTACCCTGCTGATACAAGCTTTGAGGTTTCCCAATCTGAATTACGCGCCTTCATGGAACAATTCATTTATGAGCATTGCCAAAATCTTTCACCGGAAATTCAAAATCAACTTGCAAAAACAGCTGTTTTAGCACAAAAAAAATATACGGTATTACATTGTACCGAAAACAGGTCAGATATTGATTATGACAAAGGGCTCCCTATGACAGGCACCTGGGTGATACCTAACATCCTTAACCGGAGGGATGTAATTCTTGTGTGGTGATCAAAAATTAGAACATATTCCGGAGTTGTTTGGGTATATCGGAGGATGCGGGTTGCAAATCCCGACCATTGGGAGGGCAATCCGGCTAAGAAAAATATCAAAGAGCCGGATGAAATTTGCTGCTCCTGCTCCGAAGCGTAAATCCTGAACACGTTCAAAGTTATATCCTAATATTTTTTGGGGTGTTAAGAGGCACTCGATTAGGAATCTGTCCCTACTCGCACAGCTTATTAATGGCAATTGTAACGGGCCTGCTTTTTGGCTTAGTCTAATTCCTCGTAACAAAAAAACGGCAAAAGGCACTTATTTTAGGCGCCTTGGTGGTGAGCCACTGGTTTCTCGACATGGTTGTTCACCGTCCTAGATAATTTTGGAAAATAGTGCTATACCCGGCACGAAGTGGTTTACGCCCTTCGGTTGTGAGTTCGCTTCGCTCAGTTGGGGAAATTAGGGCGAAGTTAGCGTGGTTGCCGGCAAGGCAAAAAACCTGCCTGCCTTGCTCGCGCAAGCCGAGCAGGCAGGCGCAGTCGCAGCCTTAGCTGCGGCGAGGCTTTTTAACGCTGCCGGAGGCCACGATAACGAACCAAAAATCCTTAAACCATTTCGTAACGGGTATAGTTCTAACCATGAAAACAGCACATTTATTTTTCCAAAGGCTGCTGCCAACGTCAATAAAATAAATGTGCTGTTTTTTTTCATTTGCGCTTAAATCATGTCGTCAATTCTAATTCCCGAACCTTTAAAACATTAGATGGTACTTTTGTGCCATTACTAACCTGCGATGGTGAAATTAGATTACCATTATCCGACACAACTGATGTTACGTATGTGGTTGAATTTTCTATGTTGTATTCTTTTCTAAACCCTAAGAGTTCCACAGTAATATTTCGCTCTTTTGCACCTTCTTGCGCAAAATCTTTTATTAACTGCAATACATCAAACTCTATATAAACCGTATTAGATGCATCTATGATAACTTTACTTTCTTTTGGCAAGTGAGCGAATGTTTGCTTAATAGCAGCCTTGTTTAAAAATGACACTTCTTGTGCCAATTCCATATAAATAGTTTCGCCTTCGTTGTGCTTATCTTTTTTAAAGAAGTAAGCCAATTTTAAATTTCCTCTAAGAATAAAGTAAATACTAACTGCTAAACCAATTCCAACTCCAATCAATAAATCTGTCATTACTATGGCTACAACCGTTACAACAAACGGAATGAATTGAAATTTCTTACTGTTTTGCCACATATGAATAAATTTAGACGGGCTGGCCAGTTTGTACCCAATTACCAGAAGTACTGCGGCAAGCGATGCTAAAGGAATTTTATTCAACAAAAACGGAATTGTCAAAACAGCGACCATCAGGAAAACACCGTGTGAAATAGCGGCAATTTTAGTTCTTCCCCCGGATGTTACGTTTGCAGAAGTTCTTACAATTACGGACGTAACAGGAATACCTCCGATTAAACAACTAAGCATATTTCCCACTCCTTGTGCTTTCAATTCCCTGTTTGTGTTGGTATAACGTTTAAGCGGGTCCATTTTGTCGGCAGCTTCTATACATAATAATGTTTCAATACTGGCAACAGCAGCAATAGTTATCGCAACAACCCAAATATCAAAATTGCCTATTTGTGCAAAATCCGGAAGGCTAAACTGATTCCAAAATTGACTGATTGATTCGGGAATTGGAAGACTTACTAAATGGTCTGGACTTATGGCAAGTGACGAACCAGTTGCCTTAAAAGTTTCATTTATTGCGATACCAGCTAACACTGCTACCAAAGCGCCTGGCACAGATTTTAATTTCTTTAAAAACGGAACTTTCAAAAATGCTATCAAAATAGCCAACGAAACCAACACTACAATAACAGCACCAGGGTGGATAAAATTAATGGTGTTTGCCAATGTGATGAAAATTTGATGCTCACCCGCTGAGTTGATGAAAAAGTAGTCGCCCTCGTGCATTTCATCAAAACCCACAGCGTGTGGTAATTGCGATAGAATAATAATAATCCCTATCGCTGCAAGCATTCCTTCAATCACGTTAGATGGAAGGTAATTTGAAAGGACACCTGCTTTAGCAAACCCTAAAACAATTTGCATTATACCCGCCAAAAAACCTGCAAGTAAGAACGCCTCAAAAGATCCTAAACTTACAATTGCTGCCAACACAATTGCGGTTAGACCTGCTGCCGGACCTGAGACACTTAATTGTGACCCACTGAGTAAACCAACAACGATGCCGGCAACTACACCTGATATGATGCCGGAAAATAATGGTGCGCCACTTGCCAGGGCAATCCCCAAACATAGGGGCAATGCAACTAAAAAGACTACAAGTCCGGACTTTATATCGGACTTTAAATATTGTGTGGTGAAATTTTTCATAGCAATTTATTGTTTGCAGAAGAAATCTGCCAGAGAGTTTATAGATTAAAAAGATTTATCAAAGAGAATTTTAATTGTGGGATTTCTACTGCCCGCCCAACAGGAACTTCGGTAACATTACGTACATTTTTCCTTAAGAATTCTGTCGTATCAAACCACTTTTTATTTCTACTATAAAGGGATTTTTCTTTTGGGATTATTGTATCGGCTGCATTCAATTGTTTTAAAAAATTCTGAAAAGCAAAAGAATTTTCACCTGTGAACAACTCGAAACTTATGGTTTCGATACTTTTTTTGTGTTCAAGCATAAGACTACGCTTGGCAGTAATAAAATCATCCGTACATTGTTTATGCACTTCCTCACTTTGGCTAAAATGGGTTAACCCCCAACGAGTGTCGGGCAATCTGAATCCTGCAACAAAGATGATATGCAGTTTACTCTTTGGATTATTCAATACAGCGTATTCAACAAGCTGTAATGAATCAACGCTAAAATCTGTGGGTATAAGTACCTTTTTCATCTTTTCTAACTTTTGGGCAAACATAATTGCCTCTTGTTAGAACCGAATAAGAGAGAGATTAGAACGGCATTAAAATTTTACTGGAAGGTGGAATTGTATTTTTCCTTATTGGGAAGTTTAATCTTTACAAGTGTACCTTTGTCCTTTTGAGAAATCACCCGTATTTCGCCAGAGTGCATTTTTATTATACGATAAGCAAGCGGAAGTCCAAAGCCAAAGCCATCTATTTCCCGCACATTTGAGGCTCGGAAAAAGGGTTCAAAAATATTCTTTAATTCATCTTCCGGTATGCCAACACCTTCGTCATTGATAGATATTAGAATATTTCCCAAATCAGAAACTATTTTTATCTCAACCCTTTTGTTTCCAGAAAACTTACAGGCATTTTCAAAGACGTTACTCAAAGCTACTCTCAAAAGAGAATCACTACCCAAAAGTGTTATGGCATCTTCATTTTTAGGTAACTCTTCAAAATCCAATACAATTTTATTGTTGGGTATTGCCACATCTATATTTCGCTTTAGATCCAGCACCAATTCATCAATCCTAATTGCATCTATAACAAATCCTTTGGAATCAAAATCGGTTTTGGCCAGTTTAAGCAATCCATTTACCAAAAAATCCAGTCGGGATGCTTCAGCATCTATTTTCTTAAGTATGGAATGATATTCTTCTGCGCTCCGTTTCTTACTAAGGGCTACTTCCGTTTGCCCTAAAATGGCAGTTAGTGGATTTCTAAGTTCGTGTGAAGCGTTATTGATGAAGTTGCTTTGCAGGTCAAAGGATAGTTGCAGCCTATCCAACATATTATTAAAGGTTTGTGAAAGCTCCGCAAGCTCATCTTTTCCGTCAACTGTATTTAAGCGAAGTGATAAATTTTCTGCCCTAATAGAATTAACTTTATTTATTATTCTTGAAATTGGACTTAGTGCCTGTTTCGCATAATAATTCCCTAAAATGAAAATAAAGACTATACTAACAAAAAAAGCGATAATAAGGGTATTTCTTAAATTATCCAGTTTTGCAAAACCATAAAGGTCCGTAGCAGATAAAACTACAATAAAATCACCTTCGTTGTCGTGATACAACAATCCCGTATAATAATAATCTCCGCTCTTTAACTCTGCATATTCTTCATTAAAAATTTTTTCAAAAAAAGTCTTTGGCAACTCAGTATTCAATGAAGTCAGAGGTATTTTAAGTTCAGCATCTACAGGATAAATAACCTCCTTTTCATTTGGCAATGTTTGGAGGTGCTTAATTCTGATGTCATCATAAATATCTACGTTCATTTCATCTGCGTCCAGATAAGCCTCGGCTGCAATTGTCGCTCGCTGGCTCAAACGTAAATAAAATTCATTTTCTGTATATTCCTTAGAAACAAAATAAATGAGTACAAAAACACCTGTAAGAAATAAACTGGTTAAAACAATAAATACAGTCGTTATTTTTGTTCTTAACTGCATCTAACTAACTATTGTTTTTTAAAATATATCCCATACCAATTACCGTATGTATAAGCTTCAAATCAAAATTCTTGTCGATTTTATTTCTAAGGTAATTCACATAGACATCAACGACATTTGTATCGATATTGAAATTAATATCCCAAACATTTTCAAGTATATCTACCCGATTTAATACTCTGTTTTTGTTTTTAAGCAAATACTCAAGAAGCCGAAATTCTGTGGACGTAAGGTGAATTTCTTTTCCCGCTCTTTTAACAAGTTTAGAATCGGTATCCAGTTCCAAATCTTCAATAACTAATTTCTGAGAAGTATCATAAGTTGCACCTTTGGCTCTAGTACGAGCACGGATTCTTGCTAACAGCTCTTTGAATTTGAATGGTTTAATAAGATAGTCATCTGCCCCGGAATCTAATCCTTTTACAATATTTTCAGTAGTCCCTAAAGCCGTAAGCATTATTATTGGAAGGTTGCTATATCCTAATTCTCTAATCCTTTTTGCAACTTCCCTTCCATCCATTTTTGGCAAAATTATATCCAGAACTACTAAGTCTATATTTTTTTGCTCCAATAGCTCCAAGCCATTAAGCCCATCATAAGCTACAAATACCTTATAACCAGCTTCTTGCAACCCCTGGCTGATAAATGCCGCTACATTGGGCTCATCTTCAATGACTAAAATTTGCTTTGCGATAACAATTGAGTTTTGAGATACTTGCAAAGGTAGATTATTGGTTCGATTGGTTATCTTTATCAGGTTAGAATAGCATTAAAATTTGAACCTGCTTGAAAAATTGCGTTTACATAAACAACCATAAAACCAAGAGAATTGCTTTTAAGAGTTGTGTCCCAATAATTTTTGCGGTGTTTACAGATACTCGATTTAGAATCCGTTCCTACTCGTCGATAATCATAAGACCAACCTGAATTGTAAATCGTAACTTCCATACCAAACCAAAATTTCAACCCATGTTTATTGGACATTTTGCAGCGGGATTAGCCACCAAAAAAATCAATGCATCGCTTTCACTGGCACTGATGTTTATTGCGGTACAATTCCTGGATATCCTGTGGCCAGTATTGGTATTGCTGGGTATTGAAACGGTCGGCATTGAAGAGGGAATCACCAAATTAACGCCTCTTGACTTTACATTCTATCCCTACTCACACAGCTTATTAATGGCAATTGTCTGGGGCCTGCTATTTGGTTTAGTCTATTATATCGTAACAAAGAAGCGACAAAACGCGCTGATTTTAGGCGCCTTGGTCGTGAGCCACTGGTTTCTGGACCTGGTTGTTCACCGTCCAGATTTGCCACTTAGTCCCTTCAGTAACTATAAAGTTGGCCTTGGCCTCTGGAACTACCCATTTGCCGAAATACTAATAGAATTCGCCCTGTTTTTCGCAGGTACCTACTTTTATTTTACTTCTAAAAAACCAAAGAAAAAAATAGCATTCTGGTCTTTAATTGGATTTCTTTTAATCGTCCAACTTTTGAATTTTTATGGGCCACTACCCCCAGATGCAAACTCAATAGCCTGGGGAGCTAACCTGATTTGGGTGTTTATCCTTTGGGCGTGGTGGGTAGAACGGGAAAAACCGGCTAACACATCGGCTTCGCGTTAACTTTCCCAAATACTTTGCTAGTTACTAATAATCAATTGGAAGGGGTTAATTTTGAGTCTAACCGCTTTAATTACATCATAACCTTACACATTGGGTATAGCTTGAAACTGTAACAAGAATCAATTATGATAAATTCAAATCAAATAAGTCAAATTGAATCTGATCAAATAAGGAGCATCGCTGAATATTTATATAAGCAACAAATTCCGGTTACATTTTTTGGGAAGGCTTGGAGTGGCTGCACAAATAATTGGATTTACTTTGACACCTATCTGGACATAGAGGCATTGACTGCATTATTTAACTTAGGAGAACACATTGAAATCCATGAAAACCTGGATCCGCGATCCGGACTGGAAAAAGGATTTATAGATAAAAATACCGGCGAAGGATTAATGGGAAAATTAAAACCTGTGCGGTAGCTACACATTCAAAATCACTTTCCGCTCCTTTCGGTAATCACCGGCTGTTTGTCCGGCTACCAGCCGAAACTGTTTATTAAAATGGGAAAGGTTATTAAAGCCGCTATCATAGCAGATTTCAGTGATACTTTTCGAGGTCTTGGACAAGAGCTGACAGGCATGCATGATCCGAAACTCATTTACAAAGAGCGTGAAGGTCTTTCCGGTTAAACCTTTGAAGTAGCGGCAAAAGGACGGTACCGTCATCTGTACCTCCCCGGCAATGTCTTCCAGATTTATGCTATCCAGGTAATTATTAGATACATAGCTATATATGGTATGCATCCGGCTGGAGTCTTTACTATTTACTTCCACCGTAAAATCCCGGGCGTTTAGCATCGTGTATTCCTCGGTAGCCTCCATCTTTTTCAAAATCCGAAGCAGACGCAGGAGCCGATCGAAGTTATTCATCTTCGTCATCTGAAGTAAATCCTGCCCAATCTCCTTTTTTATTTTACCGCTGAAATGGAGTCCGGATTTGGACTTCTCAAACAGTTGCCGAATACCCTGCATCTCCGGAGCATCCAGAAAGGTATGCCCCAGAAAGTCTTCATGAAGCTGTACCACGATCTCAAAATGCTCATGCTTGAAATGCTCGGTAAATCCGTAATGCGGAATGTTGGGACCAATGAAAATCAGATCCCCGTCGGAGTAGTACGAACTGTGATCGCCGATCAGCAATCGGCCATTAGTACCCGGTGAAATAAAAACAATTTCGTACTCCGGATGCATGTGCCACTGTGGGCTATTATTTGAACGCTCCTTATCAAACTTTTTGATAGTGAAGGAGCTTTCAAAACTTCTTTCAATTTTTTCAAACAAAGGCTTCACAGAATATAGTTTTGATTCGTGAAGTCTTATCTGGTTAGGGGGCTGGATAGTAACGCTCCTTAGGTTAAAATAGCATTACAATTTGGTAAATGTAAGGTAGCGCTGCCCTCGATCCGGGCATACTTTTGTACAGTATTTAAAGCAAACGTCCTCACTTGAAGGATAATAGCTTAACAACAACCCATTAAACTAGGTTCAATTTAAAGTCAGAATTATGAAAAATTTCAAATTCTTTTTTATCGCGGCTATTCTTGCATTTTCTTCTGTAATCAGCTTGTCAGCGAAGGCCATCACGACGATGGAGGTCAAAGCTGTTGGTCAGGGCAAAATGATCTATGTGTCTGTTCAGACGAAGGGATCAGGTACGGTAAATATTACGATTTCCGACAAGCAAAACCATGTCCTGTTTACAGAGGTTTTAGACGATCAGGCAACTACTTTCGAAAAACTATTTAATCTAAACAGCCTGGAATCAGGCAACTATACTCTTAATATCGAGGATGAGTTTAAAACGATCATCCAGCCGTTTCGGGTAGCCAAAAGCAGTATTGAGATCAACACAGATATCCGTACTGAAGATTTCAAACCACTAATCCTCTTCAATTCCGAAAAGGAAAACATTGATATCAACTGGCTGCTTAACGCTCAAAAGGATTTTAAAGTAGTCATCTCCGATGAGCGCAATAACACCGTTTACAAAGAGATCGTTGAAAACACGTGGAATGTGCACAAGCGTTATGATATTTCAAATTTCCCGGCCGGTTACTATAAGCTTATGGTAACAGATGGAGACAGCACCTACTACGAAATGATCAACATCAAGTAATTTTTAAGTTTCATACCAATATTTAGAAGGTGGAGTCAATGGCTCCGCCTTTTTTTATTCCCAATATTTAGTTGCGGTCTATGCTTCGCGGTCTAGGGCCTGTGGCTTGGTCTAGCGTGCCTGTCGGCTTTGCGGTCTAAGGGCTGCGCCCGGTCTAGGATGAGAGGCTTTGCCTTTGTCGAGGGTCGATTAGGGCTTTTAGCCCTTTTGGTCGATTAGGCTTCGCCGGTGGGTCAATTGCCTTCGGCTTTGGTCTATTACGGATTTTTCTCATTTGAAAGTTCTCCATGCAGCATTCAAAATTCAGCATTCAAAATTATACTGGCCTAGTCTAGCGTGCCTGTCGGCTTTGCGGTCTAAGGGCTGCGCCCGGTCTAGGGTGGGAGGCTTTGCCTTTCTACCCCTTTTTAATAATAGACCAAAAGACAAGTAGTTAAGTATATTTGGAATATTCTTCCATTCGAATATATCTTAATGTTTACAGCACCAAAAAGAACATACCTTTTATTGAGTCTCCTGTTTTTTGCAATAGAAGTGATCATTGCGACTTATTTTAAGGATAGTTTTATCCGGCCTGTTTTAGGTGATTATCTCGTTGTCATCCTGTTATATTGTATCGTACGCACAATCACCAAATGGGGTGTCCTGAAAGCCGCTATCGGCGTTTTGCTTTTAGCCTACACCATTGAATTTCTCCAATTAATGAACATCCTGAATGTTCTTGGAATTAAGCGCAACCTGATTACAGATATCCTCTTGGGGTCCTCTTTTGACTGGAAAGATATGCTTGCCTATACCTTGGGAGTCGGTACTGTTCTGGTACTGGAAAAAACCAAGCGCAATTTCTGATTCCCCGGCCAGGGTCTCATCTTCTATAATATTTACCTCCTGTTAAAAATAAGTTAATTGCAGTCATTTGGATTTCGGTCTCGAAATGGAGAACTATTTTGGGTTAACCAAATGAAAATGAAAACTTATGAAAAGCCTAACACCTTTTGCCTGCCTCCTATTTTTTGCTTTTAATTCTTTTTCGCAACCCGAGTCAGCTCCCGAAATTAAGTCTGAGGAAATATCTGAAATTCGTAAAAACACCTATCAGGTGGAACTTGGTTTATCCAGTATTAAAAGCTTTCTGGATAACACAACAGGTGGGAGCCTGATCGTAAAACGAAAAGTAACTGCCGGAGATCTGGTCGAAGTAAATACCATCACGATGCTTCGTGGTTATTTTACGATTAACTCTCAGGCTACTTTTAAAGAGGACTCTTCCGCTATTGCTTTCAACCGGCCAATCGACCAGGCTAATTATTCAGTCGGAGTCGGAATTGAACGACAACATCAGGGTAAAATTCTAGTCCATTATATTGGTATAGATGCATTTGCCCAACAATTCAAAGATAATCTCTACTACTATAATAATTTCGGGGGAGTAATTTTCAACAATGTCCTCACTTCAGATCACTATATCAGAACCATACGAGCCGGATTAACTCCCTTCATCGGATTTAAATATTATTTCACCCAAAACCTGAGTGTCGGACTCGAAGCCGGACTACAGCTATATTGGTTTAATTCGAAAACTACAGCGGTCAGTATTTTTATCGTTCAAACCAATGGTGGAGTTGTAAATCAGTATGTCGTGCATGACCCTGCAATAAACAATGGTATCGGTGTTAGTTTTAATGGCCTGCGTTTTTTTACGATTGGATACTCCTTTTAGGGCTTCCGCCGAATAAAAACAATGTGTAAAATTCAACCATCACAGTTATTCATTGTTTGTACATTATTTGTATTTTGAAATCATTATGAAAAGACGCGCATTCATCAAAGGCTCAGCGATCTTAGGCATGAGCATTACGGCAAGTCCCTTATTGGTTGCCAACTCCGGCATGTACCATGCCGATAGTAAACGGAAGATTTACCGCATATTAAATGCAGACCGGGTCAATGTAGGTACCCTTCCTGTTTTGCGGGCTTTCGCCGGAAATCACCTCGACCATGTATCGCCCTTTGTCCTCTTTGATGAATTTGGTCCGGTAGCCATGGATGCCGGCACAGACCCGCTACGGGTTGATGCACATCCGCATGCGGGAGTAACCCCAACAACATACTTCCTGGAAGGCACCGGCCACCACAAAGACAGTCTAAATTATGACTTCCAGATCGGTAAAGGAGATTTCATGATGTTCAACTCCGGCAGAGGAGCCATCCACATGGAGGAATCGGGCCAGAAATTGTATGATGAAGGTGGCAAATACCACGGTTTCCAAATTTGGCTGAACACCCCATCCAAATATAAATTTGATGCCCCCAGCACCAGTGTACACCGCCTGGAGCACATGGATACTATAGAAACAAAAGACTATTCCATTAAAGTTGTTTTAGGCGAGTTATTCGATGCCAAATCAAAGATCGAATTGCTTACACCGGCATTCTACTACCATGTGAAAATGAATGACGATAGCCGCCTCGATATACCAACCAATGCTTCCCACAACGCCTTCATCTACCTCATCAACGGAAAACTCGAATTAGAAGGCGGCCGGGAACTAAAAGAAAACCAGGTCGTACTTTACCAAAGAGGCGAAAACCTGATCAACCTCTACGCAGAATGTGGCGCAGAATTTCTGGTACTCGGTGGCCAGCCGCTCCAGGAAGTCGTTTACTCTTATGGCCCTTTCGTCATGAATACCGAGGAACAGATCCGGCAGTGTATCCAGGATTACAACGCCGGTAAAATGGGCAATCCGGAATTGGTGAACAGATGATAAGAATTTTGAATGCTGAATTTTTAATTTTGAATGAGGGTTCGCTGCGCGAAGGTTTAACGCGTTTGAAACGTTTAAATCGTAACACGGGCTGCCGAATTCCTAATTCTTAATTTTTAATTTTGAATTCGGCCACTAACCCACTAACGTTCGAATTCTTAAGTCTTAATTTTTAATTTTTATTGAGACCACCGGACCACCCCCGATTGCTATCGGGGCACAGAACCACAGAACCACTCATCTATGCAACTCGATTACGATTACATCATCATAGGTAGTGGGTTTGGCGGCTCCGTCAGCGCATTGCGGCTTTCTGAAAAAGGGTATCGGGTGCTGGTTGTTGAGAAAGGGAAGTGGTATGATGCGAAAGACTTTGCTAAATCCAACTGGAACTTGCGGAAATGGCTCTGGATACCAGCGCTCCGCTTTTTTGGTATTATGAAAATGAGCATCTTCCGGCATGTAGTCGTCGTTTCGGGTACGGGTGTGGGCGGTGGCTCCCTCGTGTATGCCAACACCTTACCAATCCCTAAATCAAATTTTTATAAATCAGGAAGCTGGGCCGAACTTGAAGACTGGGAGAATACCTTAAAACCCTATTATCAGCGGGCACTCAAGATGTTGGGAGCAACTAAAAATCCAATATTATTTGATGGCGATATTGCTCTCCGGAAACTGGCAAAAGAACTCAACCGGGAAGATCAATTCGAACACCCTGATGTGGCTGTCTTTTTTGGCGAACCCAACAAAAAGGTAGCAGACCCCTATTTTAAAGGAAGCGGTCCGGACAGATCAGGCTGCAATTTCTGCGGTGGTTGTATGACCGGCTGTCGTCATAATGCCAAAAACACGCTGGATAAAAACTACCTCTACTTCGCCCAAAAGTCAGGCGCCGAAATATTAGCCGAAAATGAAGTGGTAAATGTCCGTCCGCTGGATGGAAAAGATGGAGCCACAGGCTACGAAATCAGCGTTCGATCCAGTACCCGGTTTTTAAAAAAAAGACAAAGCTTCACCTCTAAAGGAGTCGTCTTTTCCGGCGGCGTACTGGGTACTATAAAATTATTGCTGAAATTAAAAAAGACGACCCTCCCCTTTCTATCAGATAAATTAGGCGAAGACATTCGCACCAACAATGAGACGCTGATCAGCGTTTCCTCGCTCGACAAAAAAATGGATTTATCCAAGGGGGTAGCGATTGGCAGTTTGCTCCATACTGACGAAAACAGCCACCTCGAAATTGTGCGCTATTCCCGCGGTTCCGATTTCTGGCGGCTGTTGCACCTGCCCCTGGCAACCGGAAAAAACATTTTTATTCGCTTATTCAAAATGAGCAAACGGATAGTAAGCAGACCAGCCGCCTATTTTAAAATTTACCTCCTGAATGGCTGGTCCAAAAGCACGTCCGTCCTTTTATTCATGCAAACCTTAGACAGCACCCTAAAATTCAAAACCAATATTTTTGGTCGCTTAGCGACAACTGTCAACACCGGGAAAAAACCAACACCCGACATCCCGGAGTCGCTGGAACTAGTTGACAAATACAGTCAATTAATAAATGGGGTCCCTACTTCCTTTGCCTTAGAAACCCTGGCAGGAATACCATCCACTGCCCATATCCTCGGTGGCGCTGTCATGGGAAAGGATCCATCCACCGGCGTCATCAATAAAAACAATGAAGTGTTTGGCTATCAAAATATGCTCATCATTGATGGCTCCATGATCTCTGCCAATCCGGGTGTAAATCCATCCTTGTCGATTACAGCGATCGCTGAGAGGGCGATGCAGGAGTTAGTTTGAGTGTGAGTTTGAGTTTGAGTTTGAGAGTTTAGGGCTGCGCCCAGTCTAGGGCCTTTGGCCCGGTCTAGTTGGCCTGTCGGCTGCACGGTCTATGCGGTCTTTCAGACCTGCAGGTCTATTTATTTCCTGAACTGAAATTTAGGCGAGCGTCTATAAATTCATCTGTGACGAATCAACCGGCCTTAACGTTTTAAACGCTTCAAACACGTTAAACTTGAGCAAAGCGAATAAACCTTCGCAAAGCGAACACATTCTCCCCAATCAGCAAAGCTGATCCTCCCCCGCGAAGCCGAAGGCGAGTACTCCCCACGACGCGAAGCGGAGGCTCCCCGAAATAGTTAGGTCTTTATTTCACACACCTACACAGAAACCCCATCCGTTTTGTAGCAGCTCTTCTATTAAGCTTTGCGCCTGGTTTTTGGATTTGAAAACACAGCGCCTGGCCATCGTCTCCGGGGGTAGCCGACCAGTAAAAACCGGTTTCTCCCTTGCCTTCAAATCCGCCATTGGAGCCTCGGCGACCGCTAAGTATAAGGTTCAGGCCACTTTGCCCACCGGCTTGGAGTGCTTTGTTGGCAGCAACAGGATCACCCGTTGGATCCACACTGAGCCAATCTTGAAAACCACCGAAACGCATGGCGAGTTGCTCCCATTCTGCTACCGTGGGTACCCGCCAGTCTGGCCCCAAATTGGCACAGGCCGTCTGGGCCGCATCCCATCTATAAAGCCTTCCCAATTCCGGACAATCAGCACTATTTTCATAACACCAGGAATCGGCTACTTCCACCGACAGGTTTTGAGCCAGCCAAACCGGACCAGCCTCCCATTGCAGGGTAGGATAAGTGACACCCTCAAAATTGACCGTGCCGCTTTTTGCCTCTGGCTCTGGTGTCACAGGTTCATCTTCCACCGGTGCTTCCGGGGAATTACAAGCGGCCAGTATTAAAAATAAGAGGAGCTTACTATAGCTTTTTAAATTTTGCATATCTAGTTTACAATCAATTTTCCTGTTTGAATAAAATCTGTGCCCTCAACCTGGTAAAAGTAAATACCGGCCGGGAAGTCTTCCAGGAGAACATTCGTACTCGGCCATTCGCAAAAACGATCCAGTTGCAACTTGCCTGTTGCATCATACATTTTGAATCTTAGGGTGGAGGCATTAGGGTTTTCAATCCATAATTCAGAAGAGGCCGGATTAGGATATACTTTTACACGTTCCTTTGGTAATTCCAAAGCCGCAGAAGCAGTACCGTCTTCCAGGATTGGAAAACCCATATCCGCAGAGACGATGTATAATTGACCAAACTCAGGCACATTACAAGCTGTACCAAAAATCAACGCATCGCTTAATTCACTACCCAGACAATTCTGCGTCCAGGGGGTAGTTTCGCTATTGGCCCCACGAGCATACAGTACACCCATTTCCGGATTGTCTGCCAAGTCCGGATTCCATTCGCCGTAAGGCAGAGCAAACCGAATCGACTCCAGCCCCCAGAAATTGCCCGTACCATAATGATTGATTATCCAGTAAGTCTCGGCCCCCGGATTGGCATTGGGCGTATTAAAGGGTGTCCAATGTAAACGCGAAACGACCAACTCGCCTGTTGGATAGCTGGAATTTGACAGGTAATCAATCGCCAGACCAGTGTTGCCAAAGGTGGTCAGATCCGTGCTGGTGATTTGGCCGCGGAAAAATGCTCCGCCCGCTACAGGTACCGAAGAAACCATCCGGCTGGCACCGCCCCGAAGGGTCGCATGCGCAATACCGGCGCGATCCAGAATATCACCTTCCGGTTCATTAAACTGGTAATAAGCGAGTAAATCCGGATCAGCTATCTGGGTTTCTGTTTTTGTCAGGTGCCGCATTTCGCGAATTTCTGCCTGACTCAGGGCACGGCTCCAAAGACAAACTTCATCCATTTCACCCGTAAAGTTTCGGCTGCCCCAGCCTTGATAACTTCCCAGATTGAGGGTCGTCAGATCAATTGGATCCATGCTTTCAATATGGGTAGAGGCTTGTCCGTTTACATAAACAGTAGCAGAATCCGGAGTGATCACCAAAGCTACATAAGACCATTCCCCGGAAGGGGCCGTCAATCCACTATCCCACCACCAGGCACCGCCCGGCCAATGGTAACCCAATTCGTTATTTGACTTAAAGTTGAGTCCGCCGGCCGTACCGTTATTCATACCAATTCCGGTATAATCCTGCTGGATACCCTCCGGTTTCACCCAGGCAGTCAGGGTAAAGTAATTAGTGGTCAGGTTAAAATTAGAAGTCGTTGCGTAGTCTCCTGACTGCGTAGTTTTCATTGTAAATCCGGGCACCGTGTCCAGTACACACAGATTTTCAACCGTCACCATATCGGGGATCGATTGGGTGGAGCTATTGCCATTCCCATCGGTAACAGTGAGTGATACCTCATAGCTCCCTTCCGCTCCAAATACCACTCGTGGATTCCGAATATCGAGTGCATTTACGTAATCCGGGGCCGGCGTAATGGTCCAACTCCAGCTTGCATTGACATGGTCGAGTACCGAATAACAATCAAACTGCACGGTATCCCGGGAGCAATAAATACGGTCGGTTTCAGTCATTGGCTGGGCAATCGGCTCAAAAGGGGCAGCCATCGGTGCCTCCCAGATGCCACGTCCATTCGTTGACAAACGCAATTTGGAATCGCGGTAAAAGGGGATCATTTCCAGTGCGCGGGTGAGTTCAGGCAATCCGCCGGAATAATCCACCCAGCTTTCGGAACCGGAATCCCAGTAAAACACACCCCGGCTGGTGCTTAGATAAACCAAAGATTCGGTACCTGCCTGAAACTGCACATCCCGGATACTTCCGGCTGCAATTTCGGGCGCACTGCGGTCAATCCACAAGGCTCCGCCATTGAGTGTTTGAAAAACTTTGGTATTCGGATCAGCATCCACTGATACCGCCCACAGCTCATCCGGATTTTGCGGATTGACACTGATTTCCAGTCGGAAGGTATTGTTGGTCGGAAGGCCCGGAAGCTCTCCCCAGCTAATCCCTCCATTTGTCGAACCATAGATTTTGCAGGGATCCCAATAGTAAGTCCCCGGATGAAATACGCAGTACATCCGATTCGGATCCGCTCTGCAAATCTCAATCTCCAATACACGGCCCTCTTCCGGGAAGGTGTAGAGTGCCTCAAAAAAGCCGCCTTCATTGGTTGATTTCCAAATCTTGTTGTCTTGCCCCATGTAAAAATGATCGGCATATCGGGGATCGACCACCAGTTCGCTGGAGTAGGAAACCGTGTATGCTTCATTCGGGTACAGCCCCAGGCTTCCAAGCTGCGGCACCGGGCCATCCAGCGTTTCGGGCAGGACTTTTGTCGAAATATCTGAGAAATACGCGGTGCGCTCGTGTAATGGGTTGACATATCCGGTGGAAGCTTCCGCTCCGCCGAGGCGCAAAAAATTGCCTATACCATAAGTTTGATAATAGCCTCCGTTGCCATTATGATAGCGGCCTCCGACTAACACATCCTGGTTCCACCCCTGGCCAAAACCCCAAAAGTCGGAGCCATAGATACCTGATTTTCGGGATTGATGGCTTTGCAATTCATCGTTGGAGTAATTGAGTCCGCCGTCGGTACAAATCCAGATATCGTTGCCTAAAACATGCAAATCCTGTACATCCGGATGCACCCAACCGATGTCATTATTTCCGGCAGAGTAGCCTCCAATCCGGAGAAAACTCGCTCCGGCATCCTGACTGATGTTTAGCGACAAACAGCCTACAAAAAGCCGGTCGGCATTCTGGTGGGAAGCAGCAATCCCAAAGTTGTAGAAGCCCTGATGAAATCCGGTACCATCCTTATTAATGGTGGCCAGGTTTTGGTGGGAATCATTGTTGTATGGGCCACCATCCGGTAAATTTAGATTGGCCCAGCTTTCGCCGGCATTATAACTGGTGTAAACGCCAATCCAGCCATTGTCATCTGCTTTGCTTTGCCCCAACAGGGCTACATAAACCCGCTGCGGATCAGCAGGTGTAACGGCAATTCGGGCACCAATATCTGAAGCCGCAGACAGATCGGTTGGCACATACCAGCCCGCATCTTTTAATTGCCAGCTGCTACCGCCATCTATTGACTTTAAGAACTCGCAACGTTTGGCAGACGTGTTTGTGCGCAGCAGAAACAGTACCTGATTATTGCCGGCTTGGTATTTCACATCCCAGCAGGTGCCGTTGGTTAATTGCTCCCAATCCGTTCCTGCATTCTGACTTCTGTATAAACCACTTTGGGTAGCACAAAAAACCACAGCCGGATTTTGTGGGTCGATTTCTAATTGATAGATACCGTCGCCCAATAAAAAAACTTCCGTCCAGGATAAGCCACCGTTCTGGGAGCTATAAACGATATCATTGGAGGCACAGTAAACCACCTCCGGATCAGAAGGAGCAACTTTTACATCCTGCACAGTTAGGATGGATGATTCGGAGCTGACCAAAGACCAGTTCAGGCCGTGATCGGTCGTTTTGAATAAACCTCCAGCTTCCGTACCGGCAAACAGAATATCAGGATTGCTGACCGATTGATCCATACAATACACATTCACCTGCCAAGAGACCGGGAAGTTACCCTCGCTGCTTTCGGTGTAGGTTTCAAACGGACCGATAGGAATCCAGGGCAACAGTTTATGGTCGTTTGTTGGGGCCTGTTGGGTAAAAGTGTTCAGAAAATCTTTCGGTGTCGGCCGGCGGATATACCCCGAATCATTCAACCAGGGTTCTACAATCTGTCGCCAGTGTTTGTAATTCTGTGTATGTATGCTTTTCGCGAAAGCGTGTGTCCGAAAATAGGCCTCATACTCAAAATCTACTTCCCGCACATTCGGGTCGTCGGCATACATAAGTTTCGCCCAAGGCGGAGTTGCAGATTCAATTGCTGGTACAGTTTTAAAGTAATCACTTCGGTTTTGTGATTGACCGGGAATGATAAAACAGAAAGAAAGTACCAGAATTGTCAGATTGCGGATCATACACACGGATTTATACAGGAATTCAGATGAGTTGTCCCGGAAGGGATTCCCAAAAATAAGATGAAAAGCTTACCTTAACGTCAAATAAAACAAGCCATCAAAGATGAAAAAAATTCTTCTACCCTTCTATTCCTGTCTCCTATTCTTGAGCATTGCCTGTAATACCAGTACACCTTCAGAGAACCCGGCAGAAAATGAGCCCGCCGAAACCGATTCGACTCCTACAGAAGCTGAAGCAAGCAGTGCTCCAGATTATGAAATTGAAGTGGTCGATCCGGCGCCTAAAAGTCCGCGGAAAGAAATGCGCACGAAATTGGCCGGAGGTTCCATTACCATCAATTATGGCAGTCCGAAGGTAAAAGGTCGGATTATTTGGGGCGGGCTGGAAGAATATGGCGTTGTTTGGCGTGCCGGAGCAAATGAGGCAACCAGATTTGAAACAACTGCTGATTTAACCATTCAGGGAGGAAGTTTGCCTGCCGGAAAATATAGCTTCTTTTTGATCCCTAAGGAGCAAGGCCCCTGGATTGCCATTTTTAACGCTGTTTACGAGCAATGGGGTGCTTATGAATATGACGAAAGCAAGGATGTATTACGGGTTGAAGTAAATCCCGTAATGAAAGAAGAAAACCAGGAATCCCTGGATTATGTTGTGGAAGGAGGTGCCATTGTCATGCGTTGGGCCAAAGTAGAATTGACTTTGGACGTACAGTAGGAAAGGGCCTTACATTCATATTCAAACTAATCCATAGACTTTGTTATCAAAATCGATATTCCAGTTCTTGACAGAGCTGGAACAAAACAATAACCGGGAGTGGTTTTCGGCCAATAAACCACGTTATCAGGCAGCGCATGAGGAGGTAAAAGCTTTCGCGAATGTGCTGTTGGATAAGATGAGTCATTTTGATCAGATTGAAAAAATGCGGGTGCATCGGATTTACCGGGATGTGCGGTTTTCAAAAGATAAAATACCCTATAAAAATTCCTTTAGCGGAGGGATGAGCCGGGCGACAAAATACCTGCGGGGCAGTTATTATTTCCACCTGGAGCCGGGTAATTCTTTTGTGGGCGGTGGGTTCTGGGGCCCGAATCCGGAAGATTTAAAACGCATCCGAACTGACCTCGCAGCTTCGCCAGACCAATTAAGACAAATTCTCCAAGACCCGATATTTGTCAAAACTTTTGGTGAACTAAAAGGAGAACAGTTAAAAACGGCACCAAAGGGCTTCGACAAAGAACACCCCGCTATTGAACTCCTGCGCTATAAGCAGTTTTTGATCAGCCACTCCTTCTCCGATAAGGAGGTGTTTTCCAAAGAATTCTCCACTACGGTAGCTGATACTTTTGGTCGGATGCGCCCCTTCCTGGATTATATGAGCGAGGTATTGACGACTGATGAAAATGGGGTGCCGATTTAAATTCGCTGCGCGAAGGTTTAACGCGTTTGAAGCGTAACTTTCGAATTCTTAAGTCTTAATTTTTGATTTTTAATACCCTCACTGAATCACAGGATCACAGGATCACTAACCAACTAACCCACTTTCCCTTGATAGTTATAGGGACACACTCAAACTATCTCGTTGATCCTCCGCTTCGCGTCTGGTGGAGTGCTCGCCTTCGGCTTGCGTGGAGCATCAGCTCTGCTGATTGTGGAGATTGTGTTCGCTACGCGAAGGTTTAACGCGTTTAAAACGTTTAAAGCGTTATTTCCGGTGATTCGTCACAGACGAATTTATAAAAGCTCGACTAAATTTCTGTTCCGGAAATAAATAGACCTGCAGGTCAGAATGACCGCATAGACCGTGCAGCCGACAGGCCAACTAGACCAGGCCAAAGGCCCTAGACTGGGCGCAGCACTATACGCTCAAACTCACACTCACACTCACACTCAAACTACCTCGTTGATCCTCCGCTTCGCGTCGGGTGGATTGCTCGCCTGCGGCTTGCGTGGATTGATCAGCTGCGCTGATCGTGGAGATTGTGTTCGCTACGCGAAGGTTTAACGCGTTTAAAACGTTTAAAGCGTTATTTCTGGTGATTCGTCACGGACGAATTTATAGACGCTCGACTAAATTTCTGTCCAGGAAATAAATAGACCTGCAGGTCAGAATGACCGCATAGACCGTGAAGCCGACAGGCCAATCTTAAGTCTTAATTTTTGATTTTTAATACCCTCACTGAATCACAGGATCACAGGATCACAGGATCACTGAATCACAGGATCACAGGATCACAGGATCACAGGATCACAGGATCACTGAATCACAGGATCACAGGATCACTGAATCACTAACCCACTAACTCACTCCCGATAACTATCGGGACAAACTACCTCCTCTAAATACCTCAAGCCCAGGAGGCCACCGAGCAGGTAAAAAGAAACCCCAAAGTTGTTTTCAATCGTGTTTTCCATAAAAAAGGAAAAGAAGATAATTACATGGAATGCCAGAAACAGCGTGCTTTGGTATTGGCGTTTATAAAACAGCGGAAAAAAGAAGCCAAACAGGAAAAGCAGTAAACCACAGAGTCCCGTGCCTGCATAGATGGTCAGGAATTGACTGTGGGGCATTTTGGGATCCTGCTGTCCGTCAAAAGTCGTTTCATAATTTTGAATAACTTCTTTTTTCAGGTCGCCCGCACCGACTCCGAATAAGGGATGTTGATTACCGATTTTTAAACCTACCTCCATCGACAAAAAGCGTTCTGAATCCGAATAGTATTGTCCGGTGCCCTGCGTGTATTGCAGGAAATCCCACCGCGCATAATTGACCTTTTGCCGAAAGCTGGGAATGGTCTGATAGGTTAACACAGGCAAACTGACCAGAGCCAGTAAAACTGCACCTACAACGGCAAAACGACGCGTCAAATAAGCATAGCGGATACTGGTAAAAAAAATGGCGAGATACAAAACGATTAGCCCGGAACGCACGGCCAGTATGTGGATAAATCCGAATAAAAACAAAGTAAGTATCGGAATCAGCCAGCGCTCCCAGCGGTATTGCAGGTAAAATCCTTCATAGTACAGTGCCATGCCTGAAATGATCGAAAAACCGAGCACCAGGCTAAATCGAATGTGATTGGATGGCGTGGGAATTGGTTTACCCTTCCCGATCATCTCATTGACTGCATCAAAATTTGCCAGGTAATTCATGCCGACGTAGATACAGGCAACGGTCATGATGATCAACAGGAAATATAAAACCGTTAGTACCTCCGGTTTTTTCAATCGCGGCATGCTGACAAAAGCAAAGGGCAGGATCAGAAAAGGAAGTTTTATTCGCAGCCGCTCCAGCGTATAATCCCCGTCGCCTGACCAAAAGGCACTCAACAAAACAAGAAAAAATGGGATTGAAATAAATATGTATGCTTTATTATTCCAATAGCGCCGGAAGTTGGCTTTTAAATCAGCACGCATGCCAAAACGAATATTCTGGCCTTCAATCTGCAATTGAAAAAGGGCCATCAGCACCAGAAGAAACATGGCAATAGACAGCACAAACTCTGCTGAAAACAGCATGGAAACGATCCAGATAAACAAGAGCGTAACTACCTGTGCTTTATATGATTGGATCAGAAACTTCACCTTACATTACCTGGCTTAAGTCTTTCCGAAATCTCTTTAATGAGATCCCCGAGAAAAAAAATAATTGCAACGGACGAAGCCAGGTTAACCCGGCAAGGTGGTTTTTGGGTGGGCAGCAAAGGTAATGAAAGGTAGATCAATGTAGATGCTTGCCATATTTTCTATTTAAATAATTCTGTGCTAATAATAACGCCGGCTTCCCAGCCCTATTGTTGAAAATACACATAGTATCCGAGTCCGTCAGTTCGCTTTCAAATGCCACTTGCCTTACGGCGAAAAAGCTTACCTTTGCCCCCTCAAATCAAGCAGAAATTAAATATGTCTTCCGACCTATTCGACAAGGTAAAAAGTATCATCCAGGAAATTGAGGATACCAAGCCGGGTGTTGCCGAAGAACTCGAGCAATTTCGCCTGCGCTTTCTGGGCACGAAAAATATCATCAAACCCCTGATGGCTGAAATTCGGAATATCCCGAATGAATCCAAAAAGGCGTATGGTCAACTGGTCAATCAGGCCAAACAAAAAGCGGAAGCCATATTCGAAAAATTAAAAGCCGAAAGCGAGCAGGCTGCAGATCAAACGGGCGGAGAAGGACTTGACCTCACCATGCCTCCCTATCCGCAGGAACTGGGATCCCGACACCCGGTTTCGATTGTCATGAATCGGATCGTAAGCATCTTCGAGCGCATCGGTTTTTCGGTAGCAGAAGAACGCGAAATTGAGGATGACTGGCACAACTTTACGGCTATGAATACGCCGGAAGACCACCCGGCACGCGACATGCAGGACACCTATTATATCAAAGACTCGATAGAATACCTGCTGCGCACCCATACTTCCTCTGTTCAGTCGCGGGTCATGACCACCCAAAAGCCACCGATTAGAATCATCGCGCCGGGGCGGGTCTATCGAAATGAAACGATTTCGGCACGCTCCCACTGTCAGTTCCATCAGGTGGAAGGACTCTATATCGACGAAGGTGTTTCCTTCGCAGATATGAAACAAACGCTGCTCAATTTTGCCCAGGCCATGTACGGGCCGGATATCAAAATCCGATTACGTCCCTCCTATTTCCCTTTCACAGAACCCAGTGCCGAAATGGATGTTTACTGGGGACTGGAAAATGAAATAGACTACCGAATTACTAAAGGAACCGGTTGGCTGGAGATCCTGGGCTGTGGTATGGTGGATCCCAATGTGCTTGAAAATTGCAAAATTGATCCCGATAAATATTCAGGCTTCGCTTTTGGCATGGGAATCGAGCGCCAGGCTATGTTAGCATACAATCTGCCGGATATCCGCCTGTTTTTTGAAAATGATGTGCGGTTCCTAAAGCAATTTAAGGCCAGCATGTAATCGGTAAATCCCAATTACCCGTTTTAACTTATTAAGATGAAACCCAGCATACCAAAGGGAACGCGTGATTTTTCACCGGTCCAGGTCGCCCGACGTAACTATATTTTCCAGACCATGCGTACGGTTTTCGTGAAATACGGCTTCCAGCCTATCGAAACCCCAGCAATGGAAAACCTCAGCACGCTTACCGGCAAGTATGGAGAAGAAGGCGACAAGCTGCTCTTCAAGGTACTTAACAATGGCGATTTTCTGTCGAAAGCAGATACAGAAGCGCTCGAAGCAGGGGACTCCCAAAAACTGGCTCCCTCTATCGCTCGACGCGGATTACGCTACGACCTGACGGTGCCTTTCGCCCGGTATGTGGTCATGCACCAAAACGATATAGCCTTTCCGTTTAAACGCTACCAGATTCAACCGGTATGGCGGGCAGATCGTCCACAGAAAGGACGCTATCAGGAGTTTTACCAGTGCGATGTAGATGTAGTCGGTTCTCAAAGCCTGATGCTGGAGGCGGAGTTGGTGCAGATCTATGACGAGGTATTCAGCAAGCTGGGATTGGATGTAAGCATCAAGATCAACAACCGCAAAATACTTGCCGGCATGGCCGAAGCAGCCGGCGTTTCCGACAAATTTGTCGATATGACGATCGCCATCGACAAGCTCGATAAAATCGGCATGGATAAGGTTCGGGAAGAAATGAGCGAACGTGGTATCCCGGAGGCCTCCATCAAACAAATTGTAAATATGTTGGAGGTCAAAAGCCTGGAGGCATTACGGCCGCTTATGGCGAATAGTCCGATGGGACAAAAAGGAATAGAAGAACTCCAGACGGTGTTTGATTTTCTGGAAGCTGCCAACCTGAACAATCAATTGAATTTTGAGATTACCCTGGCGCGCGGCCTCAGCTATTATACTGGTTTTATTGTAGAAGTTGCAGCCAATAATGTGGAGATGGGCAGTATAGGCGGCGGCGGACGATACGACGACCTCACTGGTATATTCGGACTAAAAGATGTCTCCGGTGTTGGGGTGTCATTCGGCGCTGCCCGGATCTATGATGTGATGGAAACACTGGATCTCTTCCCGAAAGAGGCCGAGGAGAACATTCAACTCATCCTGATTGCCTTTGATGAGGCGTCGCATCGTTATGCGTTTAAGTGTCTCCAAAAGATTCGCAGTGCCGGCATTAAGGCAGAGCTTTACCCGGATCCGATCAAGTTAAAAAAACAGATGGCTTATGCCAATGCGCGGAACACGCCTTACATTGCCCTCGCCGGAAGTAACGAAATGGAGAAAGGCATGCTAAGCCTGAAGAACATGGAAAGCGGAGTTCAGGAAGACAAAAGCCTGGATGAAATCATACAACTTTTAAAGTAGTCCATTGGCAGTGCCGGAAAACATAGCTCATTTTTCACTTCCACAAATTCAGGAGTCCATCAGATCGGGCGACCTGACACTGCCCGGCCTGGTAGATCACTATCTGGAAAACGCTATAGCCCATCAGGATTTGAATGCTTACGTCGAGCTTTTTTCCGCAGAAGCACAAAACCGGGCAATAGCGCTACAGGAAAAATACGCTACAGATCCTGCGTCTGTTGGTCTCTTGTTTGGAGCCGTTGTATCCATTAAAGACAATATCTGTTATGCCGGCCATCAGGTCAGCGCTGCCTCCCGGATTCTGGAAGGCTTCGAGTCTCTGTATTCTGCCACGGTTGTTGAACGGCTGCTCGCAGCCGATGCCATCATTATTGGCCGAACAAATTGCGATGAATTTGCCATGGGATCGGCCAGCGAACACAGCATTTACGGTCCGGTAAAAAATGCAGATGATCCCACCCGGGTACCTGGTGGTTCTTCCGGTGGTACAGCTGTAAGTGTGCAGATCGGCAGCTGCCTGATCGGAATCGGATCTGATACCGGAGGCTCTGTGCGACAACCAGCTGCCTTTTGTGGATTAGCTGGCTTAAAACCCGGCTATGGACGCATTTCAAGGCACGGACTCCTGGCTTACGCCTCTTCGTTTGATCAGATTGGTATGATCGGCAGACACCTGCCCGATTTGGCTACCTGCCTTTCGGTAATCGGTGGGCCGGATGCATATGATATGACTGCCTCTCAGGAGGATATACCTGTTGAAATCGAGTCGGAATTGACTGAAAAAAAGCGGTTTTGTTATTTTGATTTCTGTGTTGACCATCCCGGCCTGGATCCCATTGTACAAGCTGCCTTTCGGCGAAAGCTGGAAGCACTCAAAAGTGCCGGCCATGTAGTTGAACAGGTAAAATTTCCCTGGAGCGCATACCTGGTACCAGCTTATTATGTATTAACCACGGCCGAAGCCTCCTCCAATTTAAGTCGATATGACGGCATCCGTTTTGGACGCCGAAGTCCGGAAGCTCAGACCGTTGAGGAAGTATATACACGATCCCGCACCGAAGGTTTTGGAGCAGAAGTTCAAAAACGCATTCTCCTGGGCACCTTTGTTTTAAGTGCCGGATATTATGATGCTTACTACTCACAGGCTCAAAAAATGCGTCGAATTGTGTCTGAATTCAACCAGGAACTCATGCAGCAATACGACTTTCTGCTTGCCCCGACCAGCCCTGTTCTACCCTGGAAAATTGGTGAAAAAGACCAGGATCCTATTGCCGTGTATCTGTCTGATATTTATACCGTTTACGCTAATCTTGCAGGTATTCCGGCATTGTCAATTCCACTGGAGCGCGACCCGAAAAGCGGTTTGTCGATCGGAATTCAGGTAATGGCAGCAAATTTTAGGGAAAATGCCCTATTACATTTAGACTGGATCGTACACTAATGCTGGTTTTATTCGTTCTGGTAAGCTAACTGGTACAACTAATCAATCTGATTAAGTATATTAGCCGGACATTCCAAATCGGCAAACACACTTAAGAACCGTTCGAAATATTCTTCCATGAAATCAGTGATCCTGGTACTGAACCTCCTTTTTCTTTTTAATTCCCCTCTTTTTAGCAATTACGCACCAAACACTAACCTTCCTGGTCCCTACGCCGGAACAGATCCCGGAACAGGGGATAATTACTACAGTGTAGAAAAAGTCAAAGAAAGACTGGATGAAATGCCCTGTTTGGTTTCAAAAAAATTCGACAAAGCGGTAGAAGGATATATCACCGGATATGTTGTCAGACACCGGGAGCGAGGCGAACGTATATTGGGCAAAACAATCCAATACTTTCCCTTATTTGAAGAATACCTCCGCGAGCACGATATGCCGGAGGAGTTAAAATACCTGGCAGTAGTGGAATCAGCCTTAGATCCAAAAGCAGTGTCCCGGGTTGGTGCCACCGGTTTGTGGCAATTCATGGAATCTACCGGCCGAAATTACGGCCTGGAGATAAATGATCAGATTGACGAGCGCTCTGATCCGGTAAAATCCACTTTAGCCGCCATCGAATACCTGAAAAAACAATATGACCGCTTTGGCTCCTGGGAGTTGGCCCTGGCAGCTTATAACAGTGGCCCGGGACGCGTAAATCGGGCGATCCGTAAAGCACGCAGTAAAAATTTCTGGAAACTTAGAAAATACCTGCCCAGAGAAACCCGTAATTATGTACCGGCCTTTATTGGTGCCACCTACCTGTGTTTGTATTACGAGGATCACGGAATGAGTCCAACCATGCCGCAGTTGGACCAAATTCTCACCCAACGGATCGAGGTTTATGATTATTTACCTTTTGACCGTATTGCGCAGGTTACCGGCTTAGCACTTTCGACAATTGAAGACCTTAACCCCGCTTATCAATTGGGGTATATTCCGGAAAGCCAAAAAGGTAATTATTTGGAACTTCCCAAACGGGTAATGCCTGCGGTGGTAGATTATTTACACCTCAAAAAAAGCAACACCATTCCAAAAGGGGTGCGTTGGGAACAGGTTTTGGATGCTCCGCCTCTGAACGCTGATCCGAATGAATCTTATTTTTCGTCTATTTATATTGTTCAGGAAGGTGATAATATGGAATCCTTATTGCAGCTTTTTGGTTGCTCCCAACATGCACTTATCGCCTGGAATCAACCGGAACGGGATTTTATTCTGGTCCCGGGAAAAGAGCTCACCATTTACCACCCATACAAGCTCCTGCGTTTTGAGGCCCGGGTGGAGATGCCCGTTGAAGCCCTCCCTGCAAGACAAAATATGATACCTGTTAGTCCGCCTGAGAATCCGGGAACCATTCTAAATCTGCCAATGGTTCGCAATGGTAAATTTTTGGTTTACCTGACAAACGGTGGCGAATCATTGCGGCAGCTGTCCTTGCTGTATGACTTATCACTCCGGGAATTAGTACTACTCAACCCAAAAGTCCATCCGGATCAGGTACTGCGTGCCAATCTAAAGCTGAAAATAGAAAAGCGAGAGGGATAGATTAAGGTGGGTATGGGTGTAAAAAAAGAGGCCAGAGCAAAGCTCTGACCCCTAATAAACACCTAAAACCCTATTAACTAGTTTTCTGAGATCCAGATAAACTAGTAACACTTTAAATGTGTCTCTACCCTTGAATGTGTTAAAGTGCGATTTTGTTCGAAAAACACAAAAAAAATCATGCAAATCGTCGCAATTGCTACATTTTGGGCAGCCTATTTAATTTCAATGCTTTTTACCGGCTGTGCTTTAGCGACTTCTTTTTTTGGAAGGTGGACAACCAACACACCATTTTCGTAGCGTGCTTCGATAGCTTCCGGATTAACCGTTTCGGGTAATTGAAAGCTCCGGCTGAAACGGGAGAAATTAAACTCTCTACGTTTAAATTTGCCCGTGGTTTTTTCGTCCTTAAATTCCTTCTCAACTTTTACAGTAAGCGTTCCTGCATCCACCTTCATTTCAAAATCCGATTTGTCCAGACCGGGAGCGGCCAGTTCAATTCGAAATTCGTCAGCTTCTTCCAGCATATTCATGGCCGGTTCGCTAAATCGGAAGGCCGAAACCAGATCCGATAAATTACGATCCATAAAATTATTAAAAAAACCGTCAATGGCAGGTCCAACCTCAAAAGGACCGTATTTTAAATTTTTCATAAGGTATATTTTTTAACAGTTAGGAAATTTAAGCTACCTGGATTGACCGGGGCTTTGCTGCTTCTACTTTAGGAAGTAAAATGGTTAAGACCCCATTTTCCTGTTTGGCTTCAATCAAACCTGAATCAGCATCATCCGGAATTTGGAAACGACGTTCAAAAGCACCCGTTTTAAATTCTTTCCGGGTGTAGTTTCCTGTTGCTTTTCGGTCTGCTCCTTTTACAGAAAGGGTACCATTATCAACTTCAATTTGGATAGCATCCCGATCATAACCCGGAACAGCTAGTTGGATAGTGTAAGCTTCCTCATCATTCAGTACATTTACCGGCGGACGATAAGTGTTTTGTACGCGCTTTACATCCGGTACTGGTTGAAATGCGCTTCGATTTGCAGGAACTCTAAACCCAGGTTGAAAATTCAATACAGTCATTTTTTTATCTTTTTAGTGATCTGGAATTTTAATTTCAATTTACCTAGATCAAGTCCTGTACCAGTTGTGTATTTTGCTCAGATTGACAGAATCAGCCTGACAAAATGGCTAATAACCCTGAAAAACGATGACATAATGACAAAAACCATGTTTCATTCTGACCTTTTGCAGGGTCAGGTAGCTTTGGTCACCGGAGGCGGGAGCGGTATCGGACTGGCTATCAGCCGGGAATTTCTGCTTCACGGAGCAACGGTGGTTATTGCTTCTCGCAATGCAGAACGCCTTGAAAATGCAAAAAAGACGCTGGAAGAATATGGTATAGTATATACTTATGCCCTCGATATTCGCAAGCCGGAAAGTGTGGAAGCACTGGCAACTTTTATCCAGGAAACGTGCGGCCGCTTAGACCATCTGGTAAATAATGCCGGTGGCCAGTTCCCAGCAGCAGCAGCAGATATTAGTCCGAATGGCTGGCTGGCTGTGATCAATACCAACCTAAACGGTACCTGGTTTGTTACTCAGAGTATAGCGCGTCATTTTTTCTTTAAACAGGAAGCCGGCGGCACCATTACAAATATTATTGTGAATCATTATCGGGGCTTCCCCGGCATGGCACATACAGGTGCAGCCCGGGCAGGCATTGACAATCTGACCAAATCACTGGCTATAGAATGGGTGTCTAAAAACATCCGTGTCAATGCTGTGGCACCCGGTATTATCAACTCCACCGGACTGGAAAATTACCCCCCGGAAATGGTGGCGCAGGTGGCAGGTACCATCCCGATGAAGCGTCTGGGTACCGTTGACGAAGTAGCACAACTTGTGCTTTTTCTGAGCAGCTCCTATGCCGGTTATATTACTGGCGAAACCGTTTATATAGACGGGGGATCCAGGTTATGGGGGAGCATGTGGCAAATGGAATAGTATGAAAACCTTTGACTTTTTGAAAGAAAAAATTTGTTCTTGGGAGGAATTGAAGGCTTCCGTTTCAAATTGGCAGGCTCAGGGCCAACGTGTTGTTTTCACGAATGGCTGTTTTGACATTCTACATTATGGACATATACATTACCTCGCCGAAGCCAGCGATCTGGGCGATCGTCTGGTTATCGGGCTTAACGCCAGCGAATCGGTAAGTCGGCTTAAAGGAAGTAATCGGCCCATCAATGACGACCTGACCCGCAGTTTTCAACTGGCGGCCTTTGGCTTTATTGATGGACTCACCTTTTTTCCGCAAGATACCCCTCTGGAGTTAATCCGATTGCTCAGTCCTGATATACTTGTAAAAGGCGGTGATTGGAAACCAGAACAGATTGTTGGTTCCAATTGGGTACTCGCACAAGGCGGACAGGTAAAAAGTCTGCCGTATATTGATGGTTACTCGACCACTAATATTGAAACGAAAATAAAAAACATGGGAAAATGAAAATCAGGGATGTACTAAATTATCTGGAACAGATTGCACCGCCAGAATATCAGGAGTCTTATGATAATGCCGGACTTATCACGGGCGATGCCAACACAGAAGTAAGTGGGGTGATATGCTGCCTTGATTCTACAGAAGCCGTTGTAGATGAGGCTATTGCAAAGGGCTGTAATCTCATCCTGGCACACCATCCAATAATTTTCAAAGGTTTAAGATCCCTTACGGGTAATAATTATGTAGAGCGCACCATTATTAAAGCGATCCGTGAAAACATAGCCATTTACGCGATTCATACAAACCTGGACAATGTATATCAGCATGGTGTCAATCAACGTTTTGCCGAAACACTTGGCTTGCTGGACACTCAAATTTTAGCACCTAAGCAAAACCTGCAGCGCCTCACGGCCAGAATTAAATCAGACGAAGCTGAAAAACTCCGGGCAGCATTAGAAGTACGGAGGCTTGACCACCTCCACCTGGAATGGAGTATGCAGGGCGACTGGACCAGCATTGCCATACATTTTAATTATTCTGCGGCACAGCATTCTGCCATTGTTGACGTATTGGAGGATGTAACTGGCCGTACTGTCCCTTTAAGTAGTTGGAATGTTCGCGAAAGCGACCCCCTGGTAGGAGCCGGCATGATCGGAGTATTACCAAAAGCCCTGAGTGAAAAACAATTTCTGGAAATTGTGCGGGATCGAATGAAAACGGGCTGCATTCGCCATACCAATCTATTGAATAAAAAGATACATAAAGTAGCCCTATGCGGTGGTGCAGGAGGCTTTTTGCTTTCCCATGCCATTCGGGCCGGAGCGGATGCATTTATCACCGCCGACTATAAATACCACGAATTTTTTGATGCCGACGGACGTATCCTGCTGGCCGACATTGGGCACTTTGAAAGTGAACAATATACCATTGATCTTTTACAAGAATTAATATCACGAAAATTTAGTAATTTTGCGGCTTATTGTACGCAGGTACGGACAAATCCCGTTCAATACCTGGTATAAGAATAAACTACAAAGAATTTCAATCCAATATGGCCAAGGAACTAACAGCAGCTGATAAGCTAAAAAACCTCCACAACCTTCAATTGATCGATTCTAAAATTGATGAAATTGAAGTACTCAAAGGAGAGCTTCCGATAGAGGTAAAGGATCTGGAGGACGAGATCGAGGGTTTACAGACCCGGATCAACAAATTGAAAGATCGGATTGACGATCTTCAAGAAGAGGCTTCCAAGCACAAATCCAATATACAAGAATCCACTGCGCTGATCGAACGCTACGAGAAGCAAATGGACAATGTAAAAAACAACCGGGAATATGATGCGCTATCCAAAGAATTGGAGCTCCAAAAACTGGAGATTCAACTTTCTGAAAAACGCATTATTGAAACCAACTTGCGCTTGAATCGTTTCAAAGAAGAATTTGATCAGGCAAATGAGAAGATGGCCGGAAAGCGTAAAAATCTGGATCACAAACAGGTTGAGCTTCAGGACATCATTGAGAAAACCGAAAAAGAAGAAGCCAAATTAAGAAAGGCCTCTGAAAAAGCGGAAAAAGGGATTGAGGAGCGCTTACTTAAAGCATACAAAAAAACACGTGAAAACTATCGCAACGGTCTTGCAGTAGTAACGGTTCAACGGAATTCCTGTGGCGGATGTTTCAACAAAATCCCACCACAACTTCAGTTGGAAATTGCGATGCAAAAGAAAGTAATCGTTTGCGAGCATTGCGGTCGCATTCTGGTTGACGACGGCCTCGTCAACGAAGAAGCATAAGTAAAATCTTTTCCTCCCGGCTTCCTGGTCGGGAGGAAAAACTCTCCCCCCTATCCAAAAAACAACCTATGTACAGGCCCCTGCTACTGTATATTCTACTCTTCTTTTCCAGCCAGGGTACTTTGTCTGCCTTTTCTTCCCCGTATTACGAATGGAGTCCTCTTGCAAGGGAAGCCTATGAAAAAGTGACTGAACTGCGTCTCATTCAAGCTGCCAATCTTTTGCAACAACTCAGGAAAGAGGAACCCGATAATTTGCTCTCCGACTATTTAGAAAATTACCTGGATTTCTTTCGGGTATATATTAATGAAGACAAGGAGGAGTTTGACATTCTGGAAAGCCACAAAGACGATCGCATTGATCGGATGCAGGAAGGAGATGCCAGCTCACCCTGGCATTTATATACTCAGGCAAATATCAGGCTGCAATGGGCATTGGCCCGCTTGAAATTCGAAGAATATGCCACGGCCTTCTTTGAGGTAAACAAAGCGATGAAGTTGCTCAATCGCAATGACAAACTTTTTCCGGATTTTATGCCCAACAAAAAAGACCTGGGCATCTTGCACGCTATGGCCGGCACCATCCCGGATGGCTATAAATGGGCGGTGGAATGGCTCAGCAGCATGGAAGGCTCCATCAAACAGGGTCAGCGGGAATTGGAGGAAGTGATCGCCTATGCCCGGACGAATGATTTTATTTTCGAAAAGGAGATTTATGTATTTTATGCTTATTTGATGCTGCATCTTAACCAGAACGAGGAAGCAGCCTGGGGCATAATCAATGAAAGTAACCTGGATCCGGCAAGAGATCCTATGGCCTGTTTTATCGTAGCGAATATCGCGATGCGTACAGGCCGAAACGATGAAGCAATTGACATACTGGAACACCGTCCGGGAGGGCGTGTTTTTCATCCATTCTACTATTTGGAATACATGCTGGGAATTGCCAAGCAACGCCGACTGGACGCAGACGCAGGGATTTATTTCCAGCATTATGTCGAGCAGTTCCAGGGGCGGAATTTCATAAAAGATGCATACCAAAAACTGGCTTGGCAAGCTTTATTGCAGGGTAATGTGACGGTCTATCAATCTACCATCCAAAATTGCCTGTCGAAGGGATATACAATCGTTGGGAGCGATGTCAGTGCGATGGAGGAAGCCAAATCCGGAATCATCCCACAAGTTGACCTGCTAAAAGCACGTATCCTTTTTGATGGGGGCTACTTTAAAAAAGCTGAAAACATTCTCCAGCAGAAAAGCCGGAACTCTTTTACGCAGACAATTCACCAAATTGAATATTCCTATCGGCTCGGACGGATTTATCAGGCACAGGGAAAAACGTCCAATGCCTTAAAGCTTTATCGCCAAACAATCGATGAGGGTCGGGATTACACCTGGTATTTTGCATGCCGGGCAGCATTGGAAACGGGCATTATTTACGAAGCAAGTGGAAATACCCCGGCTGCACTTGACGCCTTTAATGAATGCCTTTCAATCAAACCCAACGAACATCGAACCGCGCTCCACCAGGCTGCAAAAGCCGGCATTAACAGGCTAAGTAATTGATCAGGCGTTGTATTCAGCATTGATAAAGTCGCATTCTACCCACCTCCGCTAAACGAAACCCGTAATTATACCCTACTACAGGCGGCAGAGAATTAATAAATTGGGAAGATAATTCCTCCGACGACGGTCCATAATTCTCTTCTTAATAAAACCCTTCTCTAATGAGCACACCTGTAAAATGGAAAAAAGGCTGGTCACGTAGAAAATTCCTAACCAATATTGGCATGATTGGCGGCGTCGCTGCCCTCTATGAAACCATGGTCGCGATGAACATGATAAACACGCCCGGCCCCTGGGATGGTCCGCCAAAATTGGATAAAACCCACGGCATTGGAAAATCCGTACTCGTTCTGGGTGCCGGAATCGGTGGACTGACAAGTGCTTATTTGCTTTCACAATACGGCTATCGGGTCCAAATATTAGAAGCTTCGGATCGTGCTGGCGGACGAAACCACACGGCCCGCAGAGGAACCATGATAATTGAAGAAAGCACTGACCATGGCACGACTTATCAGGAATGTAATTTCGACAGCAACCTGTATATGAATTTAGGGCCAGGGCGTTTGCCTTACCACCACCGCCGGGTCCTCAATTACTGCCAGGAGTTAAATGTAGCCCTGGAGCCGTACATTATGAATACAACGGGTAATCTGTTCCAGACAACAAAGTCTGCCGACAAAAAACCTCGGGTTTACCGACAGATTCAAAATGACGCCAAAGGGTATATTTCCGAATTACTCGCCAAGGCCGTGAATCAGGGTGCCCTGGATCAGGAACTTACACCGGAAGACCGTCAAAAGCTCCTGGGCTTGTTGAAAACATTTGGTCCCTTACAGGAAAACTATGCCTACACCGGATCCACCCGGGATGGTTGTGGCCCCGGTCCGGATGGCGCGCCGACGCCTAATGTATATCGCAATTGCGAGGTACCGGAAACAATGACTCTGGACCAGCTTCTGACAGAAGAATTCTGGGAAAACAGCTTTTATGATCCGGTAGAATTTGAATGGCAACCCACCCTGTTTGAACCTACCGGCGGCATGGATATGATCGTGGAAGGATTCCTGAAAAAGGTGGGGCACCTTATCACTTATAACGCCCCGGTTGTTGAAGTAAAAGTAGATGATGATAGTACAACCGTTTGTTATAAAAAAGGCGCGGAAATCGCCAAAATGAAGGCCGACTATGTAGTGAGTAATATTCCTTGTCCGATCCTCAAGGATATCAAAAATAATTTCTCCAGGGATTTTGAAGAAGCCGTTACCCGAACGACTTTCTCGCCTTCCTGCAAAGTCGGCTGGCAATGCAACACCCGCTTTTGGGAGTCTAATAAGTATGAAATCTACGGGGGTATCAGTTGGACGAACGATATTATCGAACAAATCTGGTATCCTTCCACCGGCTATTTCACCCAGAAAGGAACATTAACAGGCGCTTATATCCATGGTGATAACGCTGCAAAATTTGGCACCTATGATCTGGCCAAACGCCTGCGCGTAGCAAAAGAAGGTGGAGCCAGGTTACACGATGAGTTTAATGACAATTCCATCGTACCAACCGAATTGGGTCTCTCTATTGCCTGGCAAAACATTCCATATATGGCTGGAGCCTGGCCAAGTTGGGGCGACGATGTAAATGATGACAAGGATTACGAACGCCTGTTAATGCCCGATAGAAGTTTTTACATAGTAGGCGATCAGGCTTCTACCCTGCCCGGTTGGCAGGAAGGGGCGATGATGTCGGCAGAACATGTAATAGAATTAATTGGCGGATTAAAACCACATGTATCCCCGGAGGGCGTGCGTGCACCAAATACACTAAAGGTAACGCAGGGCATCGGACGGTAAAGACACGAAAACAGGAGTCATCCCGAAGTTTAGAGCGATCTGAAATTCGGGATGACTCCTGTTTTCATTTTAACTCCGTAAGATATTCCCTTCCTGTCCGAACCAGCGAATGCAGACGGCGATACCGATCGCAGCAAGGAAAACTAATGATCCAAACACGATCAGAAACAAACCAATATCCACTGTACCGGCAATAATTTCCCTACTCGCTAAACCAACATTCACAATCGGAATTAGCGCGGTGACCGAATTTAATGGCAGATTTGGCAGAGTGGCAACAATGGCCAGCGGTATGATAACAACAATGACCATAGGTTGAATCATCGTTTGAGCTTCTTTAAACGACCGGGCATAAATGGAGGTCGGAATCAACACACCGGCAAAGAAAATAGTAAGCGGAATAATCAACAATAAGATCTGAGAAATGGCCGTAGGATTAAGTATCTGAAGGATAATATTCTGAATGACACTTGGCACTTCCGGATTGAACTTTATGGCCAGGTAGAGGCCCAGAATGGCCAGCCCTCCGGATAGCACGCCGGCTAAAACGATGGTGGCCATTTTGCCCATCAGGATTTGGAGCCTGCTCGCCGGGATAGTCAGTATCGTTTCCAGCGTGCCTCGTTCCTTTTCGCCGGTAAATAAATCTATGGATGGATACATAGATCCCAGCAGGCAAAAGATGACAAAAATATAGGGCAGGAAACCCCCAACCATTTTTCCGAAATTTTCTCGTTGGGTATATACATCTGTTTGGGTGACCAGTGTCGGCTCTACCAGTTCCGGTGCGGCACCCAAAAGGGCCAGCCTGTCATTCCGAACCTCCAGGTGGTAGGCCTCTATGGTCGAGTAAATTCTGTCGTAGGGAATGTCATTCGTGGAATTGTAAAAAATCTCTATCCCTCCTGTTTTTCCTTCCGAAACCTGTTGATCAAAATCAGGGGCAATGACAATCCCCAAATCCAGACTGTCTTCCCGGATTAGGGTTTTAAAATCTTTTGCCGCAATGGTTTTATTTATGATCACATCCTTGCGACGCTCCAGCCGATAAATGAGATCTGCACCATTCTCATGATCCACCAGGCCAATGCGAACATCTTTTTCTCTTTCAGCGTCTGCCTGGGAGGTTGCTACCTTGGTCGCCAGACTCAGGATTAACGGAATAAGCAAAAGAGGCATACCAATCATTATCAGTAACGTTCTGCGGTCGCGCAGCGTTTCTTTCAGTTCCTTTTTGAAAATAGTCCAGGCTGGAGACATAAGCACGTATTAAATAATAAAACCGGGAAAGGATGTTAAAAATACAAATTCAATCAGAGATACAAATTTGCAATTGCAATCTACTACCTTCATTTACGAATCAACAACTAAAATCATGAAATACTTTGTACCATTAGTCTTACTGTGCTCTCTTATTGGTTGCAACAGCCAAAGTACCACTCCCGAAGGTTTTGATTACGGTTCCATTGAAAAGGGCGTTTATCGAAATCACTTCTTTAATTTTTCTATTGATGTGCCGGAGGACTGGTCTGTGCAATCAGACGAAATGATGGACGAGTTGAGTGAAGCCGGAACAGATATGATTGCAGGTGATAATAAATCATTAAAACAAGATCTGGATGCCGCCGAGATAAATACGGCCTACCTGCTAACTGTATTCAAATATGAAGTTGGAGCGCCCGTTGACTTTAATCCATCCTATTTATTTGTTGCGGAAAACCTCTCTATGGCTCCAACAATCCGAAACGGAAAAGACTATTTGGAAGAATCAAAAAAATTATTGCAGCAGGCTGCAGTTGAATACCAATTTCCGCCAGTCGAGCAGCCTGTCGTTAATCTTGGAGGAAAGGAATTTTATGTCATGAATACGGTTATGGAATACATAGGCACGAAAATAGAACAGACCTATTATGCCTGTATTGACCAGAATTTTGCCTTAACCTGCATCATCTCCTATTCCGGAGAAGCCCAAAAACAGGAACTGGAAACACTATTGTCGAGCATTAAATTTTTATAGCGTTCCTCCAACAGTAAAAAAGCCCACCAGCTTCGCTAATCACGAAACTGATGGGCTTTGCTTTTGTGTTCTCCTGACTCCCCTTCCGGGAAATCAGCAACTAACTTAGGATTTTCCCATGGCATTTTTTATGGCACCAATAATGGCCATAACGATACCGCCACCAACACCACCAGAGGCAACACTTCCCAGAATGCTGGCTAAATCCATACTACCATCACCGGTAGCTGCCATACCAAGCATGCCTAGAACCTGGCCTCCAAGTCCGCCTCCAATAATACCTGCGACAGAATTCCACAAGGTACCGAGTGATAATTTTTTCATAAGACTGCCAGCAACATTGCCGCCAACAGCACCCGAAATCAATTGAATAATCAATGGTAGTGCACTTCCCATAATTTCATTTTTAAAGTGGTTAAAAAAGATTATTTGATCAGAAGATCAGTGCGTTGATTTATGGAAGGTCGGATGCGATTCTTACCTGAATGGACATGATACACGAATCAAAGTGATTTAGGAATTTCTAACCTGTTTTTGTTTCCCCTAACCACTTCATTTCGGGTATAAACTACAAAAAAATAATAAAGTAGAAAAAAATATCCCTGCTCCATTTTATTCTTCCTGATCAATTCGCTTTATTTATACCCAAACGAAAGTGGTTTG